>JAFDBS010000124.1 GCA_019313185.1 Deltaproteobacteria bacterium
AGAGGAAAATCGGCCTGTTATTGATCGACATATTTAGGAGATATTCTAATCCATCAAATAAGGCCACCCTGGATATCGGAGTGGCCTTACTATTTTGCAGAACTTCTTAGCTTTCATCTGGAAGCGAGATAACAATTTTTTGCTATAATAAAATACCGAATTTATCACATTTTAAAGATGCAAAAGTGCTCAATAAACTAATTAATATAAGAGGAGAACTGGATATGAATTGCGGTAAATTGTTTGAACCATTCTCAATCGGTGATCTTCACCTTAAAAACAGGATTGCTATGGCACCGATGACAAGAGGACGTGCGGGAAACAAGCGTGTGCCTAATGACATCATGGCAGAATATTATTTTCAAAGAGCTGGTGCCGGCTTGCTGATAACCGAGGCAACAGTTATTTCAAAACAGGGAATAGGGTGGGTCGATTCGCCCGGAATATATACGGAAGAGATGGTTAAGGGCTGGAAAAAGGTCACTGAAAGAGTCAACTCGGCGGGTACACCCATCTTCTTACAGCTCTGGCACTGTGGTAGAGTATCCCACAGGGATTTTCACAATGGCAGTCCTCCTGTTTCCGCTTCTGACGTCAAATTGAATGGTGATCATATTCGCACCCCACTGGGGACCAAACCCTACGAAACACCTCGTCCGCTGAGCATTGATGAAATTAAAACGACAGTCAGTGATTACCGAAAAGCAGCGGAAAATGCATTGGCCGCCGGTTTTTCAGGTATTGAAATTCACGGTGCCAACGGATATCTGATCAATCAGTTTCTTGACGCCACCACAAACCTCCGGGAAGATCAATATGGCGGAAGTCAGGAAAACAGATTCAGATTTTTCAAAGAAGTATTGGAAGCAGTCCTAGAGATATGGCCGACTGAGCGTGTCGGTGCACGAATTTCACCCAACGGTGTCTTTAATGATATGGGCTGTGAGGATTATCGTGAATTGTATCTTTATGTCGCGGAAGAGATAAACAAACTGAAGCTTGGTTATCTTCACATCATGGATGGGTTGGCATTCGGTTTTCACGAAAAAGGGGAGCCGATGTCTCTTGAAGAATTCAGGCCGATTTTCAAGGGAGCGATTATCGGAAATTGTGGTTACACAAAAGAAATGGCAGAGGAGAGAATTGCCGAAGGGAATGCCGATGTTATTGCGATTGGCAGGCCGTTTATTACAAACCCTGACCTTCCTGAAAGATACAGAAATAATTGGCCTCTAAATCCTGCTGAAGACATGTCATTATGGTACACACCAGGGCCTGAAGGATACACCGATTACTCCCCTTATAAACCATAAATTCGAAAATGTACCATTTCAAAAATGGGAATGCCCTCAATCTTCTGAGCTGGGGCTTTCCTATAAATCACGGGTTACAAGAGCAAAACCGGCTTATTATTGATCGACATATTTAGGAGATATTTTAATCCACCATAACAGCTGAGATTCTGATTAAAAACTGAGATGGTTTTATAAAACACCTCTCAGACATGAATCGTCTGTTAATTTAATTAATCTAGATTGGCTTAAATAACATACAAGGTGGACTGAGTAGTTGGGGGCAGGTCAATGGTTTTCCATCCCTTCATCGCTGAAGGTTTGGTTTTGTTTTTAAAATACATCCGTAAAAGCTACAGTCAAATTAAACGAATAAAAAATCATCTATGATTGCCTCAATCGATTTAAAGAAAATCTCTAAGATTTTGATCAATAGAAATGGCAAATTTGAACGCTAACTGCTTGATTTTGTTTCGGTGGTCTTGTCTAAATGTCTGCGCCGGATTGCTTGGACTACTTCATCAAGCCGCTGAAGGAAACGAGAGCGGTCATTTTTTCTCATCGGTGGAGGCCCGCCGGTTATCTCCCCTGCGTCACGGAGTTCCGACAATAAGTCTCGTGTCGCAACGGAATCCCCAATGTTGTTTTCGGTAAATGGCTTCCCCGTTGTACCAATTACACTTGCCCCCTTCTTGAGGCAACGGCTGGCGAGCAGGATGTCCGCAGTGATCACAATATCGTTAGATTGCACATGTTTGACAATCCAATTGTCGGCCTCATCGGGTCCGGCCTCAACGACTTTGAGACTTACATTTTGACCGTCAGGCACCCGCATCCAAGAGTTTGCTACTAATGTCACATCGAGGTTATAACGGGTTGCAACGCGATATACCTCTTGCTTGACTGGGCATGCATCTGCATCGATGAAGATGTGTAACAAACAAAAACCCCTTTTCGACCACTATAGGTGGCAGCCAGCGCTAAAGATAGATGGTGGCGACGTAGTACCTGCGAACCACTGAACTATCTGTGAATTTCACCTGTATTTTCCACCCGTTTGATGGGATGGTCAGCCATCATTGTCTAATTCCATATAAATGACTTCTATGACAGCATCTTTTAAAATTAATTTCGCCTGCCATTGGGGGGGTTAGATAAATAAAGCATCCGCAGTTGTGAAGACGACTTGTGTTTCACGTTCGATATTACTCGCTTCCTAGAGACCTGAATGAGTTAGACGCTCAACAATTTCCAACGGTCGATAGGTGATATATGTTGAACTTTATATTTATACACCTGCAACATGTGAAGAGCATGATTTTTTTTGAGAAAAATTCATGCTGCCCATGAACGAAAAGAAAATGGCCGATCTGAATTGATCTGAAAGTTTTTTTTCAGTAAAGAAGAGCAAACTGTGCACTTCTAGATAATTCAGATTATATTTTCCAATGCATTATAATGATTAAGGCCATATCTTCCTCAGGTCGACATATGGAGAAATACCATGATCAGATTCACCCAAAATGCTACCTGTCTGATTCTTCTCATCGCCTTGTTTGGCTGTGCGGGGCTAGAGAACGGGTTTGAAACGCCAACAGTGGGAGTCAGGTCTTTCCGGGTGCTCCCCTCAGATGGGGCGATGCCGCAATTTGAGATCAGCCTACATATCATCAACCCAAATCGCACAGAACTCAAGCTTGTTGGTCTCGTTTACTCTGTGACACTCGAAGGGCACAAAGTGATTACTGGTGTTTCCAATGACCTGCCGATTATCGAACCTTATGGAGAAGGGGAAGTTATGTTGCTTGCGTCAGCTGACCTACTCAATAGCATTCGTCTGATTGCTACATTATTAAAGTCACAACAGGAGAAGTTCAATTATGAGCTTGAGGCGAAATTAGATATCGGCAAATTCCATCCACGTATTCACGTTGTCGATAAAGGAGACATCTTTTTGCAAGGGCAAACAAGTAAAGATTCGTGGTAATTGATTCGGCAAAGTCTATCTATCTCAAAACGGAGGACTTAAATAATATGAAGTTTGAGATTCAACACTAAATCCGGATTTCTTAAAATTCCTTCAAGCCAATTCACTGACTGATTTCACAGTAGTGTCCAAATCCCCATTTCTTGGTACGAGCCAACTGATCTGCATTACCTGTTACCTATAAAAGCAAAACAATATCCCTCTGCAGAAAAACTCCTTAATATCATCCTTTAGTTCTCTAAATCTTAAAGACTCTGTGAGCTTTATCACAATTTTCGTTCAGAAATATCCTGTCTGATGTCGACTTGGCCTGTTTGAAATTAACTCAACTGACTGTTGAAAAGAAGGCTTTATAAAAGTATAAAGTTGTTGGAATCCAAGTAGTTATGGATTTTATTTCATGTCTGAATATCTAGACATCTGTCAATATCGGTATCGATGTCTAAGGCCAATCTGTGCATGATTGCCTAATATGATATGCAAAGGGAACACATTATATGTCTTTGAAAGGAGGCTGTCATGAACGGAATGAAAAGGCTATCGGTTGTCTTGATCCTGTTGACGCTAACGGCATGTGCATCAGGTACCCATCGGACGGTTTACTATGAATACCGTGAACCGGCAAGGCACATTTCAGTGGGAACGACTGTCCATCATCCTTCGCCAATAGAGGTGACAATTTATGCTGGTCAGGGTTACCGGGGAAGGGGGTTTATGCCGATTCATCTGATTATTGCCGATGGTGAATACATCCAAATTCCCGTGAGACATAATAGAGGGCATACTTCACGAATTTATGCCCATTACCTCAGGGGGGTATTGCATTTTGATTCGGACAGGAATTGCCTTGGTATCAAAGGTGCGTCCCGGTTCAAACACAACAATGGATGGCACAAAGGGCATTTGTACACCAGGATCAGTGCAGGCAGAGACTATGATTTGACCGGATTGAAAATCAAGGTCCGAGATGTTGTTCAAATACCATCAATGGTCCAAGATAATGATCACAGACAGAAAGAAGGTCATGTTGATGAACAGAACACTGCAGTTAAACCCGTTGCGGCGAAGCAAAACCTCGCAAAGGACAAAACAAAGAGAAGAAGCACTGCCAAAAATGCTCCGCTGGCACAAAAGGGTAACAAAGGTAAACCGCCCGTAAAACCGGTCTCTGCTAAACAGCATGTCCAAATTAGGGAAGCTCGACCTGCTCAAAAACTTCCTAAGCCTGGTCCTCTAACAGAAGTTATCACGTCTATAAAGCAGCAAAAGGACCACGCCAAGAAACAACCGACGGCCGCAAAAGGGGAACACCCATCGCCGGTACACAGGGTATCTTCAGACACTCAAAAAATTCATAAGGTGAAAGGTTCCAGTATAGGCCTGAAACCATTGGCTAATCGGAACGTGTTGCAAAAGACTAAAGAGAAAACAAAGACAAATCGGCATAATCCTCAGGAACGAGAACAGATACAGAACGCAGTAGCCAAAGCGGATCACCAAGCACAGGCCAAAGATCTACAGGTTGACCAAGAAGTTCAGAACATTCAGCAATACTACAATGGAAAAAATGACAAGCAAAACAGTGCAAAAAGCAAGGATCGAAATCGACAGGATCGGGACCATTCAAACGTGAACAGTCAACACAAGTACGTTTCAACCAAACGGTATCAACCTCAATGATATGACCTGATTTCCTGATGATGTGATATTGATCAGATACTAAACTTAAATATTCCACTCCTAATTAAACCCACCAATCCCAGTCTTGGTTCATATACTGGGATTGGTACGTCATAATCATAGGCCCCCCTAACAGTCGTATCACATGTTGTAGAAATTCAAATGACTCAACAGGTCGCTTGCAAT
>JAFDBS010000125.1 GCA_019313185.1 Deltaproteobacteria bacterium
CAACCATTTCAAGCCCTAGAGTTGTCGAAAGCGCTGCAAAACGTTTGAACACCTTGTCCAATCCTGTCATTGGTAGGCTGAATGGCGGCCAGAGGTAGAGGACAATTCTGTTCATCGCCAAGCGACGGCGCGGATCGATTTCAGTTTGGGCTTTTCTTATGGCATTCGCGCAAGCGGAAAGGTGTTTTTCTATTGATGGCAATCCAATAATATTTCCCAAGTTGTCGAGACTCGGTATAAGGTCTCGAACCTCGGCAACAGCAGCCAGTCGAATATCACGGGAGTTATCGATTCCAACGAGTTTGTACGCATAGACTCCCTGCGCCGATTCAAGACGTTCGCTGGTGAAATGCCGAAAACGGAAAAATTTCGCCCGCGCAGCAATCATCGGGTGGCAATGTCTTAGGGTCAAATCTTCATCGAAGGTCTCTTGAAATCGCCTATAAGTGTGGTGAAACACCTTGCCGGCAGGAAATGCGCCCGAGAAGGTTATCCGGCGGACGTTTTGAGGCGCGTCCACGGAATTGACGAGATTGCGCGCCCAAGAATCGATTTCGTTCGCTGCAATTGAACCATCCCAACGGATGTAAACATCGATCGAAAGCGGCTGGGATGACGGCAAGGTTCGACCATGATCTAAGGCTGCTTGGAGGGTATCTGGAGATTGGGAAGGCGGGCCAATTGTGGCAACAACATAACGCTTCTCTCCATCAGTGTGGTAACCAGCGGAACGAAGTCCGGGGTTTTCATGCAACTCCAGCAATTCCTTGTCACGATAGAAACGTCGGAAGAAGACCTCAAGCATCGGGTCGTCCTGGCTGCACGCTTCGTAGGGCTCGGCGAGGAGTTCAATGACCGCCTCAGGACAATTGATCAAAGCCTCGAGGTGAGATGCATCAGCACTTGAAGTGCGAAGTGCGGCCACATGATCGCGCATTTCATCGAGGACAGCCGCCTTATTTGCCGCAACAATCGGTTGTTCGAAGATCCGATATCGGACACTTCGCGCAAGGTTGCCGAGGTTTGGAAAACGCAGCTCCGTGGCAACAACAAAAGAGTCCAGGCCCCTCCTCAGTCGTTCTGCCAATTGATGATCTAATTTTTCGGGATCAAGTTGAAGACCATTCAAAACGGCTGAAAGAAGAGGTTCTCGGGCCTCAGCGCCCAATTGACCCATAAAAATGCGAAATGCGGCACGCTTCAAATCTTCAGACGGTTCAAGACTGTCTATCCCATAATGGGAAAAAGCTCTTTCGAGCTTGCTGCGAAAGGTTTCCGGTAGCCCCTCTGCTTCAAGGTCAAGAGCCCGAAGATAGCTGTGAAAGTCCTCTTTAGGATTGTGTGCTTCGTCTTCTTCCGTTTCTCCGACCCGTTGATTGCGTGCTAACGAGCAGATATCACTAAAAGCTGTAAGAACCTCGAGGCCGGCAGTGACGACCTTCGGTTCGTGAAAATCAGTATCTTTATGAGCATCAAGTAAGCGTTGGGAGAGGTCACGAACCACCCTACCCTTTGTATCATAGCCAAGAATGGTCCATCTGATTGCGTCAAGTGCTTCAAGGCAGCGCTCGCGACCAGTTTGCGGGGCCGTGACGTCACCAGCGATCATAGAAAAATCAATGCGCTCCCCTGCTGTCGCTTCTTCTCCCCTCTCAGCAACCGGTTCAATCCTAATGAGAGCTGAACCGGCATTAACTTGGATACTTGGTCCGGTAAAAACATCGACGACAGTCCCTGCGACAGGGGCAGTAATCGCAGTCTCCATTTTCATTGCTTCCAGGACCACCAACATGTCGCCCTTTGAGACAAAATCGCCTTCTTTAACATTAACAGAGACAACCAGCGAGGGTGATGGAGCGCGGACCAAACCAGCATCTTCTCGTCTGATGCGATGGATCACGTTGTCGACTTCGATAAGGTGATCACCACCTCGATTGATCGATACCACCCGGAAAGTTCGGTCACCAAGGGTAACCCGAGATTCGAATTCGCTTATTGGGTCAATGGATGTCACGAAGACCCTGCCGTCGATCTCATGTCGATAGCGATTGGGACTGATTCTCTGAACTGCAAATCGATATTTCTCGCCACGTAGCCAGCAGTCAACATGTACCAGCGATTCGTGGGTCGACTGTGGACGGCCTCTGGCCGCTGCTGCGAAAAATGAGGTTCGCGCATAGAGCGCAGATGAAAGATAGGCTTCGACTCCGGCGATGAACAGGGCGACCCCTGCCCGGTCGTCCAAAGCTTGTGTATACTCCGATGTCAGCCGGTTAAGCCAGTCTGCCTTTGAGAGCAGTTCTGGTACATTCAAAAGACGTAGAAGAAACGATTCGTTTGTTCTTATGGATGGAAATTTATCCATGGAAAGCCTCTTTAATATCTTCCATCGAAGAATGCGCTGGAGACGATTTCGGACCCATATCGAGGTTTGTGGAAATGACTTCTGCAACCATTGACGGCTCCAGCCACATAACCACGTAGCCGCCCACTGCTCCAGCGCCAAATCCCGGAGCGAAGATCAAAGAGCGTTTGCTGATCGCTTTTTCGTAGACGGCATCAGCCAAGGCAATGGGAATGCTCGCTGCGGAAGCATTGCCTACTTCGGTGATGTTAAAGAAAATGTCTTCTGCCGCAATACCCTGTGGTACGGCGATGTCGATAATCATGTTTTTATTAGCCTGATGGGGCACAATCATATCTATGTCGTTGATTAATTTGCCGTCTCCCTTCACACCTTTGAGTTCGGTCAGTTCACCGATCATCTGGTTCAGGTAGCGCTTGACCAGGGCCTTGACCTCGGGACCATAGACGGTAATATCGTTATCGAAATCATGGTTCGGCCAAATGATCGAGTTGACCTGGCTAAAAGGTCCGCTGGCATAGGTCTGTACAACTTCAACATCACACCGCTCATTCGTTGGTGCGATGATCATAGCGGCTGCACCGTCACCAAAAATCATCCGAGAAGGACGAGCGTTACCGATCTTATCAGAAAACTTCTCGGCCATCACCAACAGTACCGGCCTATCAACCTCGCGTAACAACCTGACTGTTTCGGCCATGCCGTAGGGAAAGCCGGCGCAGGCCGCAACAATGTCTGCTGAACAATGGGTCTGCATGATGCCGAGTTGGCCGGAGAGCCAGGTCGCAGTCGAAGGAATCAGCCGTTCCGAAGTGCAAGTACAGAAAAGCAACGCGCCGATCTCTTCGGGACCACGGCCGGCATGTGCCATTGCGGCCCTTGCAGCCTCGAGGGCTATGTTCTCCAAGGGCTGTGATGTGTAACGGCGCCTTTCAATGCCTGTCTTATCAGCGATTTCTTGCGCACTCATCGGCGACCAAGTGGGAGGAGAGTTGCGGACTACATCCTCGTTGGTACATATGATTTCCCCCTTGCGGATCGCGAGCGCCTCGATCTTGGGCTGAAACAAACTCGTTTTGTCGATCACCAGGGGTGGGAGCGGCCGCACCGGTTCAACAGCTGGGGTGGGACTCGGAGTCTGAGAGCTACTGGTTCCGTTCTTGACTCGATTGATGAAGTCGAGCACGTCACGATTTCTTGGATAAAAGAGGACGACGACATCGTCGTCCTGCATCTCTGCAAAGGATTTCAGCTTTGCCCGACTCCGATCCCATGGGTGCTGGTTGTGCAACACCATAGTCCAGCGTCGTAATGCCTCGAGCTCGGGCTGTTCCTCAGAAACGTTAAGAATGTCATCGACACTGTAGCGCCGATGGTCAGGATTGAAATCATCGAGAACTGTGGTTTTGGCATTAGGTGTGGTTAGCGCCTCGGTGATGGTCGCTTTGATCGGTGGGAGTTCAGAAGCACGATAAAGTTTGTTCGCGAAGCAGTCGAAGAGAATTCCAAAGAGGTCGTCCTCAGACTCCTGGTTCCATTTAGCTGGAAGTTTGCCGAAGGCATTCAGAACACTTGCTGCTTTTTTTTCACGATTTTCCCTTGGGGGTAACAATGGCACGAAAACATCATCGTGAGTGCGTGGGACATCACGCCATCGAACGGGTCTTTTTTCGTACATGGCCAAAGCAAAGCGATTGGCCCAGAACAAATGCAGGCCAAGGTCTCGGAGTAAGTCATATCGTGTCGCATATTTTCCAGTGTCTGCACGTTCGGCGATTTCATTCCCCGTCGGCGATTTGGTTTCAAAATCACGCCGGATAATGGCTTTTAGCTGATTGAGATCGGCAATAATCGAGAAGTCAAGGTCGACAAAGATGCTCGAGGGGAACACCAGCTTGCCATGTTTGTTAAGTCGAAAGGGTTTCATAAGCTCTCCTTAGATATGAATAAATTTTCAGATTTTTTAAGTAGCAATCAATAAATTAACGCTTTGAGTTCAGCATTCTTTAAGATAACAAAAATCCGTATCGTCTGGTTTTGTGCAAATATTTTTTAATAAGGTTGCCGTCCAGACAATTACCCAGCTGTCATATTGATAGTCATGTCTCTTTGAGTGAGGCTGGTATTTTTCCAGATTGCGCATCTTGAGAATTAATCTGTTATATAGTCGGTAAATTGGAGAGCTGACACGGGAATGAACTCTGACTAACGCAACAAGTATGTTTTGGTCGTCCATAGTGAGATCCTCCTGTGTGATAAGCATAAATTCTTTTGTTTAATCTCCCTGTAAAGTTTTCTGCTTAACTTCTTTACAATTATACTAAACTATTGACAGACTCCAAGAGGTGATCGTAAGCGCCTATTACTGAATGACTTAATTGATCAAGCAAGAGATCTTCATGATTCCAAATAACCAGTTTAGCAATTGGGAACAGTTTATA
>JAFDBS010000126.1 GCA_019313185.1 Deltaproteobacteria bacterium
TAATGACTCTCTTTTTGATCGGTGCAGGCCTAACAAGGCAAGTCCTTAAGCAGGTTGGGATTCGGCCATTAATTTTTGGGATTATACTCTGGGTGATTGTTGCTTCAGTGACACTCTGGCTGATCATTCGAGGTTATGTTTGATAAAACGATATTGATCATCACAAATTAACGGAGGCTATATGTCAACAAAGCCAAACAATCCGGATCGAAGGCAAGAGCTAGAACACCTTTTTCGCCAACAGCGCATGGCTTATCTTGACGATCCAATGCCATCGACTGAGAGTCGTATCGACCTTTTACAAAAACTCAAAAAGGAGTTGCTCAGCTACACTGACCGCCTCTGCGATGCATTGGATGCTGATTACACTGGTCGCAGTAAAGAGGATACGCTGTTGTCAGACATCCTGCCCAGTATCGCAAATATCAAGTACAGCTGTCGAAAGCTAAGGAAATGGATGCGTCCTGAACGTCGTTCCGCGGGCCTATTGCTGGCTCCGGCTAAAATCTCAGTGCATTATCAGCCACTCGGGGTGATTGGAATCGTGGTCCCGTGGAACTTTCCCGTAATGCTTTCCCTCGGACCTTTGATTGGCGCGATTGCCGCCGGCAACAGAGCAATGATCAAACTGTCCGAGTTTACTCCGCAGACCAATAGAGTGATCATTGAAATGCTTGCCCGTGTCTTCTCGCCCGAGCAGGTTGCCTGCTTCGAAGGAGAAGCTGATCTGGCGGCACAATTTGTTTCCCTGCAATTCGATCACCTGCTGTTTACCGGGTCTACAACCATCGGGCGTCACGTGATGAAAGCCGCTGCCGACAACTTAACCCCGGTCACACTAGAATTGGGCGGGAAGTCTCCGGCTCTTCTCGGCCCAGATGTGGATATTGACAATGCGGTAGAACGGTTGATTTTTGGCAAGTGCCTCAATGCCGGACAGATCTGTGTGGCTCCGGATTACGTATTGGTGCAGCGCAATAAGGTGGATGACTTTGTGAATAGCTATCAACGGTTTTTTGCCGATAGGTATCCCCGTGGCGTGAACAGCGAAGATTACACCTCGGTCGTCAATTCTCGTCAGTACGAGCGTCTTCAAAATTGGTTGGAGGACGCTCTGAACAAAGGCGCCCGGGTGGTTCCCTGTCTCGAAGGACAGCACCAAGATAACAGCCGTCAACGCCTGACAACTCATTTATTATTAGACACGACAGATGAAATGATCGTGATGCAGAACGAAATATTTGGCCCACTTCTGCCCATCGTGCCCTACGACGACATCAAAGACGCAATGGATTATATCCGCCTGCGGCCTCGGCCGCTGGCTCTGTATCTATTCAGCTACGATAAACAGCTGCAACAGAAAATGATCGACTTGACCCATTCTGGTGGCATGTGCATCAATGATACAGTGTTCCATGCTGCTGCGGACGATGCTCCCTTTGGTGGCATCGGGCCATCGGGAATGGGTCAGTATCATGGTATCGAGGGGTTCAAAACCTTTTCCAAAGCTAAAACGGTATTAATCCAAGGCAGGTTTACGACAAGCACCTTTATGCATCCTCCCTACGGGAAATGGAGACAAAAGCTGATTTTTAGAATGTTCATTCGTTAACAGGAGATATCATGATTGCTGCGAATCGCCAGCAGGATATTATGCTTTAGCACTATTTGTTGAAAATGTATGATTACAGCAATGATGGTTCAAATGTTTTTTAGATGGCTTGTAACATAAACTACTATTTTTACTGTGAGGTGTTATGAAGTCTGAAAAGGTTCGATTTACGAATGATGCTGGAGCTGAACTTGCTGCCGTCGTCGAATGGCCTGAAGATGAGAAACCACACGGATTTGCTTTATTTGCTCACTGCTTCACCTGCACCAAGAATATTGCCGCAGCCGTCAACATCAGCCGGGCACTGAGCCGCAAAAAGATTGCTGTACTGAGATTTGACTTCACTGGCCTGGGTGAAAGCGATGGGGAGTTTGCCGCCACCACCTTCAGCGACAACGTCGCCGATCTTCTGGCAGCTAGCCGCTTTCTTGAAAAACAATATAAATCTCCGGCCATTCTCATCGGACATTCTCTAGGCGGGGCAGCCGTTCTACAAGCTGCCGCGCGTCTCCCAGCGGTGCGAGCCGTGACGACCATCGGCGCTCCCTTTCGACCCGATCATGCCTTGCATCTGTTTGAACCGGCACGGCAAGAGATCGAAACCCATGGTGAGGCTGAAGTGTCACTGGCCGGACGCAGATTTACCATTCGCAAGACGTTCCTTGATGACATACAGGCCCAAGACCCTACCGGATCAATCCGTAATCTCGATGCTGCCCTTATGGTGATGCATTCACCCCGAGATGAGGTGGTTGGTATCGACAACGCGGCTGAAATCTATAAAGTAGCCAAACATCCGAAAAACTTCATATCCCTTGAACCTGCCGACCATCTGCTCAGCAGCAAAGAAGATTCACTCTATGCGGCGGAAATGATTGCCACTTGGGCGAAGCGGTATCTGGACATCTCTGCCGAGGAGAAATCTTTTCCAGAAGTTATCGACAACCGCGTTACAGTACGAACTCCGGCTGGTGCCTTTCGCACTGACATGTTTGTAAACGGCCACGCCCTGGTGGCCGACGAACCGATCAGCTATGGGGGGTCGAACCGTGGCCCTTCACCCTACGATTACCTACAGGCAGCCCTTGGCGCCTGCACCGGAATGACCGTACAGATGTATGCCGCGCGTAAACAGTGGCCTCTCGAATCCGTCGTGGTCCGTTTGCACCATGAGAAGATTCACGCTCAGGATTGCGCGGACTGCGACGACCCAAGTCATCGTATTGACCATTTCGAGCGTGAGTTGGAAATTCATGGTGAACTGAGCGAGGGGCAACGAAAACGGTTGCTGGATATTTCAGAAAAGTGCCCAGTGCACAGGACCTTGCATCAGAAGGTTAAAATCACAACTCGCTTTCGTGAATAATATTTTTCCAAGAATCAATAGCTATGGCGTTTATCCACAAAACTTCAAATAAATTGTTTCTCCCCAGCGCCCAATACCGTCCGGTCGGGGAGCCATAATAAAA
>JAFDBS010000127.1 GCA_019313185.1 Deltaproteobacteria bacterium
AGGGTACCGTCAGGCCTGGCGAGTATTAATCGACAGGAGGTTCTTCCCCTCTGACAGAGCTTTACGACCCGAGGGCCTTCATCACTCACGCGGCATTGCTGCGTCAGGCTTTCGCCCATTGGGCAAAATTCCCCACTGCTGCCTCCCGTAGGAGTCTGGACCGTGTCTCAGTTCCAGTGTGGCTGATCATCCTCTCAGACCAGCTACCCATCGTAGCCTTGGTAGGCCGTTACCCCACCAACAAGCTAATGGGCCGCGGACTCATCTAATGACAGAAGCCGAAGCCCCCTTTTCCTACATCATCCGAAGATGTCGTAGGCTTATCCGGTATTAGCACCCATTTCTAGATGTTATCCCAGATCATCAGGTAGATTATCCACGTGTTACTCACCCGTGCGCCACTTTACTTGCTCCCCGAAGGGAACTTTCACGTTCGACTTGCATGTGTTAAGCATGCCGCCAGCGTTCGTTCTGAGCCAGGATCAAACTCTCCAGTTATAATCTGAAAAAGTTGATACTGTTGTTAGTTTGACTTTAGGTTCCCACAAACTATCTCAAGCGTCTGCTATTTAGTTTTCAAAGACCTGACTGCACTCCTGGCACATTGCGCAGGAGGGAAAGCATATCGAAATCATCTGGCACTGTCAACTATTTTCTGCCGATTTCTTTTTAAACTTGCTGGCCGCGAAAAGCACTTATCTCGATTTCGCATCACAGCGAGCGCCGTTTATACCCGAACCTTAACATGCCTGTCAAGACCCTTTTTCAAGGTTTTTTTTGTATCGGTTGTCCGGGGCAACGAGGGGGAATTTAAAGGAGTTCGCAGCCCGAGTCAAGGCTTTTTTGCAATTCTCTTTAAAAAAAATTTTTGGTACCTAGTTCCCTCAGTCTTGCTCAAAAACAACCCGCGCAAACCGGCGCTTTCCGGCCTGTAAGACAACCTCCCCGGTCGGCGGAACTTCCAGGTTCGGATCCAGACATTTTTGATTGTTGAGTCGCACCGCCCCCTGTTTGATCAAACGCCGGGCCTCACCATTGGACGTGACTATCCCAGCCTCGCTAAGCAACCGGCAAATCCAGACTGGTTGTTCAGACTTGATTGTCATCCTCGGGATGTCTTCTGGGATCTCTTTCTGCTTGAATTGCTGAACAAATTCACGCTCTGCCATATCCGCTGCTGATCTGCCATGGAATCGGCTGACTAATTCTTTGGCCAGATTCGTTTTGGCGGTCATGGGGTGAAGGCCTCCCTCCAACCCAGCTGCACCGTCACGAACGCTCTGAAGAGTCGCAAGATCCACGTCCGAAAGAAGCTCGTAATATCTGACCATCAATTCATCCGATACGCTCATGACTTTGCCATAGATCTCTTTTGCTGGCTCTGTAATCCCAATGTAGTTGTTGAGCGATTTGCTCATTTTCTGGGTCCCATCCAACCCTTCAAGCAGTGGCATCGTTAAAACAGATTGCGGTCGCTGGCCAAACTGCTTCTGGAGTTCCCGCCCAACCAAGAGGTTAAATTTTTGGTCCGTGCCGCCCAGCTCGACATCGGCTTTTAAGGCTACTGAGTCATAGCCTTGCACCAAGGGATACAAAAACTCATGAATCGCGATGGGTTGATGGCTGGCGTAACGTTTGTGGAAATCGTCTCTTTCGAGCATTCGGGCAACCGTGTGGCGAGCTGCAAGTCCAATCAGGTCGGCAGCCGACATTGGCTGCATCCACTCGCTGTTAAAAACGATTCGCGTTAATTCCGGGTTAAGGATTTTGAACACCTGCTGCTTATAAGTCTGGGCATTTTCGATAATCTGTTCACGGCTCAAAGGCTTCCGCGTTTCGTTTTTTCCTGTCGGATCACCAATCATGCCCGTAAAATCGCCGATCAGAAAAAAAACTTCGTGCCCGAGTTCCTGAAACTGTTTCAATTTTTGTATCAAAACTGTGTGCCCTATATGGAGATCGGGCGCTGTCGGGTCAAAACCTGCCTTAATTCTTAGCGGCCTTCCCGATTGCTTCGCCTGTCTGAGCTTGTCCTCCAACTCACTTTCAACGAGGATCTCTACAGCCCCCCGGCGAATAACCTCCATCTGTTCTCCAACAGGTTTCATCCATATACTCCAAATAAGTGCTATCTAATCTGTTCATCCAGACGCTGGCATCTGCACCCGTTCTATCTTCAGGGCGCGGCCGTCTGATTCGCAAATTGTGACTACGACCCCACAGAGGACTGGATCATGTTTGGCAACCTCATATTTGACCGGCAACTGGGTTAGAAAGCGCTGGATTGAAAGCTCTTTACGAATACCTATTACGGAATCCCGGGCACCACTCATTCCAACATCGGAAATAAAGGCTGTTCCACCGGGCAAAACCCTTTCGTCAGCAGTCTGTACATGAGTGTGTGTACCGATCAATGCACTCACCCGACCGTCAAGAAAGGCGCCAAGGGCACCTTTCTCACTCGTTGCTTCGGCATGAAAATCGACAAGTATGATCTTTGCTGACCCAGCAATTTCCTGGAGGAGCGTGTCAGCCTTTCGGAAAGGGCAATCGAGATCTCCCATAAAAACACGCCCTTCCAAATTCATGATCGCAATGGGAATTCCTGCGCTGGTCTGAAAAATTCCATGGCCACGACCCGGCACATCGTCGGGATAATTGGCTGGTCGCAATAACTTGGCTTCCTGCTCAAGACAAATCAAACCATCTTTTTTGTCCCAGACATGATTGCCAGTGGTTAAAACGTCTATGCCTAAATCCAATAACTCTGCAACGACATCTTGGGTCAGGCCAAACCCCGCAGCGGCATTTTCTGCATTGGCGACAGTCAGGTCGATTTGAAATTGATCCACCAAAAACGCCAGTCGGTCACTGATCAGGCGTCGACCTGGCCGTCCAACGATGTCTCCTATAAATAAAACTTTTACCACTCTCAGGTCACCCTATTGTTCTATCCACGCCGAATTCAACCACTGGAGAAACCAGATTTACTGCCAAAATCGATACCGACAACCCCTGCTGAGCAACGCTCAATCTATTTTGCATAATCAGTAGCCCGGGTTTCACGGATCACATTGACCTTGATCTGGCCAGGATAGGTCATCTCGTCTTCAATCTTTCGTGCTATGTCCTTGGCCAAGACATAAGACTGGTCGTCTGATACTTCATCGCTTGAAACCATGACTCGGATCTCACGTCCAGCCTGTATCGCATAACAAGATGTGACACCACCGAAGGACGTTCCAATGCGCTCCAGATCATTGAGTCTCTTGACATATGTCTCAAGCATTTCACGGCGAGCCCCAGGTCTCGCCCCTGACAAGGCGTCGGAGGCTTGGACAAGAACATCGAGCACGCTTTCGGGTTTCTCGTCTTCGTGGTGGGCAGCCAGGGCTTGGACAATATTCGACGATTCGCCGTATTTCCGCGCCAGGTCAGCCCCGATTAGTGCATGAGAACCTTCGATTTCGTGATCGACAGCTTTGCCAATATCATGCAGCAGACCGGCACGTTTCGCTTGCTTTACATTAATCCCGAGCTCAGCAGCCATGATACCGCACAGGAAGGAGACCTCGATAGAGTGCTGAAGCACATTTTGGCCGTATGAGGTCCGATATTTCAATCGACCGATCAATTTAACAATTTCTGGATGAATCCCGTGAACACCAACATCAAAGGTCGCTTGTTCGCCTGCTTCCCGGATCGCTGTATCAATTTCCTGCTCAGCTTTTTTGACGACCTCTTCGATACGTGACGGGTGAATCCGGCCGTCTGCAATCAACCGCTCAAGGGCCAAACGGGCTACTTCTCGCCGAACGGGGTTAAAGCCAGAGATTATTACTGCTTCAGGAGTATCATCGATGATCAAGTCAATCCCGGTTGCCGCTTCGATCGCGCGGATGTTGCGCCCTTCCCGTCCGATGATCCGGCCTTTCATTTCATCGCTGGGCAGCGCTACAGAATTGATGGTTTTTTCGGCAACATAGTCGCCAGCGTAACGTTGTATCGCCAACGAAATGATCTTTTTAGCGTTTTTATCAGCGGTTTCTTTGGCTTCATCTTCTATCTGCTTGAGGCGTTTGGCTGCATCATGCCGGGCCTCGCTCTCCATGGCAGTGATTAATTGTTGTTTTGCTTCTTCCGATGAAAGCCCTGATATGCTTTCCAGCCGGGCACGATGTTCAACGATCAAGGAATCGACCTCACTGGTTCTTTGCTGCAAATTCCGATCACGGTCAGCAAGAGACTGTTCTCGCCGTGCCAAATCCACCTCTCGCTCGTCAATTTGTGCCGCTTTTCGGTCAAGGTTCTCTTCTTTTTGGACCAGTCGCTTTTCTTGGGACTGCAGTTCTCGTCGTACTTCTTTGGCTTCCTCCTCCCATTCGGCCTTGGCTCGAAAAACCGCATCCTTAGCTTCAATCTCCGCCTCCTTGCGGAGCGTTTCTGCATCTTTCTTTGCGGCCTCAACAATTTGCGCTGCATCCCGCTCGGCGGTCGCTAATTTTGTCCCAGAAGACTTGCCCTTGAGGAATGCACCCACCAGTCCTCCAACAATCAAAGCTGTCGCTGCCAATAATATAATTTCTATGTTCAAAGCTGGTCACCTCCTTCATTCTGTGGTGAGGGTTTGCTTGCCGTTTTCAGAATCAAAAAATTCACTTTAACGCAGTCAGAAATACAAGGTCTTGCTTTCCGTCATCAATATGGATATCGGCTGATCATGTTCACTCACCGGGAGCAGATCGACAATTTGAAAGTCATAGGCCAGCCCCACGCAAAGTGTATCTTGATCTGCTGCTGCTAGCGTCCGGTCATAAAATCCTCTTCCGTAGCCCAAACGGTGACCAGAGCGATCAAAAGCAATCCCTGGGACAAGGACCAAATCAATCTCATTAATTGGGACTGCTTTCTCTCCTGTCGGTTCAAGCACCCCAAACGAGCCCTGAGACAATTGATCTGGGGACTCAACCTGGACAAACTCAAGATCAGCATTTACAACGCGGGGGTAGACCAAACGTTTCCCGTCAGCCAAAGTCTGCCTGGCAACCTGATCAGTCAAAACTTCATTACAGACGGCACTGTATGCTGCCAAGCATTTAGCCATTTGGAAGCAAGCCGATCCAAGAAATCGGTTTTGGATCTCCAAGCTCAAAGCAAGGCAGGTTTCGGCCGAACTATGCCTACGCTTAGCGAGCAATTCTTCACGAAGGGCTTTTTTGGGCATAGCGAAGACCCCGCAGCCGGGATCTCTTCAATGGGAGTGTTTCTAATAGACGAGAGGTATTGTGTGTTGGCCTAATCCTGCCGACATGACAACAAATCCACTCACATTCTGCGCCAAGTTTGCAGAAACGAGATGATGATTCTGTCGATAACGCGGGTAATACATCGGCAAAAGCCATGCAAAAATACTTGATACGCTGCAAGCACCTGCTGGAGGTGTGAATACCGTCTTCAATCTATCTGAAAAGATCTCCCTCAAGAGACCGGTTGTCCATTAATTATATCAGCATAAGCGGCAACAAGATCAATTCGAAAATACCGCTTCAATCTTTTTTATCATGCGCTCGATGGCCTCCTGGCTGACTTCTGAAGAGGAGCCATCGGATTTTTCCTGTCTGTCGAGGTGGGCAGCTGAAACATTCAACAATGCTAGAATAGCGGCTTGGAGCGTGTCGACTGCATGGCCACTGTTCACAACGTTTTGGATTTGCTTTTCAACAAAGCCCGCCACTCTCCGAACATGCTCGGCCGGGGCATCACTTTTCAGATGAAACTGCTGGCCAAGGATAGAAACTTGTATGCTTTGTTTCAAGGCTTACCGTCCTCCAACAAGTCCAACTTGGTCAATAGTGATTGCAGCTCAGCCTGCACCCGATTGCGCTCAGTAAGTAAGTGCTCGCGTTCTGCAAGCAAAGCCTCGTTTCGCACACTTATCTCCGAGTACTCCGCTAACAGGCGGTCAATGAGACTTTCCAGTTTTGCGATTAGGTGTTGTTCCAAAACGCACCCCAATATTGCATCATGACATTAGGTCAAAAAAAGCGCGAAGTCAAGCCATCTCAGGCTTGTCTAGCAATGCCTCAACAAATTTTTCGGCATCAAAAGGTCTTAAGTCTGTGACGGTTTCCCCAATCCCAATGAGTTGAACAGGGAGGCCGAGTTGTGACGAGATTGCCACCACGATTCCACCTTTGGCGGTGCCGTCTAATTTTGTCAAGGCGATGCCAGTCACTTCAACTGCCTCCTGGAACATTTTGGCCTGGATCAAAGCGTTCTGGCCTGTCGTAGCATCCAACACCAAAAGCGTTTCGTGCGGAGCGCCAGGTATCTCTCGGCTAATAACCCGCTTTACTTTTTTGAGTTCTTCCATCAGATTTATTTTGGTATGCAAACGGCCTGCAGTATCGAGTATCAAAACGTCCGCCCTACGGGCGACTGCGGCCTTGGCCGCATCAAAAGCAACAGCGGCCGGATCAGAACCTTCAGTTTGCTGTATTACATCAGCACCGGATCGATCACCCCATATACTGAGCTGTTCAGCCGCCGCTGCGCGAAACGTATCGCCGGCACCCAAAACAACTTTTTTCCCTTGGTCGGCAAATTGTTTGGCCAACTTGCCGATTGTTGTAGTTTTTCCGACACCATTGACGCCAACAACCATGATCACTATCGGCTTGGCCCCCTGAGGAGGCCAGTCGCGTTTGTTGGCGCTCAGCCTTGAGTGGATCTCTTCCTTGAGCATGGCCTGGACAAGGGCCGGCTCGCTCAACGGGCTGTCTTTTAGCCGCCTTCCAAGAGATTCCACAAGGTCTTGTGTCGCCTTCATTCCAAAATCTGCACTTATTAAAATCTCTTCCAGTTCTTCCCAAAAGCTTGCATCAGCATCATCATGGGACGAAAAGAGGGAATCAAACCGTCTGAGCAGAGAGGAGCGCGTTTTAGATAGGCCCTGATGGAGCCTTTGAACAAGGTTTATCTCTTCAACAGGCTGTTCGATTATCGGAGGGGAGACTGGCTTTCCGTCCCTTGCCTGGGTTTTGGGTAAATCTTGTTCATCTGTTAAAACAGCGTGCTGTTCCTTTTGTCCGGAAGCTAATCCATCACTTTTACCGGGAGGCATCTCCTGGATGAAACCGTCGGCGGTTTTTTTCAATGCCGCTTGTTTTGTTTTCCGATTTTTGCATCGCATCACAAGCCAGACAAAGATCAGC
>JAFDBS010000128.1 GCA_019313185.1 Deltaproteobacteria bacterium
AAGGCGTCGGCAACATCCGCCATGCCACTTTCCAACTTGTCGGCATTGATTCCTTTTGGCAACTGAACATGAATGTCCATCATATAGATCGACGTGCCGCTCTCTGGGGATGCTTTGACCTCAGACTTGAGATCCACGATATTAATTCCAGTGTCCGCAAGGAACTGGCTGACCTTGTAGACAATTCCGGCCTGATCAAGACCTTCGACATGCAATGTACAGTGAGCCAACTGGTCGGCTTTCGGTAAGGGCCGTTGCCCCAAGGGGCGCATAAAAGCTGAGAGTCCACGCTCCTTTTCCAGACGGCGGCATTCTTTCAACAATCGATCTTCAACAGCGTTCTCCTTGCAGGTAAACAATAATATCAAGGTGAATTCATCGGCGAGCAACGTCATGCTGGTGTCTTCAAGGTTGCAGCCGTTTTCATAAAGGATTTTGGTCACATCGGCAACAATTCCGGGGCGATCTTTGCCGAAGGCAGTCATGATAAAGCGTTTTTCCATCGAAGTCTCCTCTTCCTCAAGGCTCGACGTTGGGAATAGAATGCATCACGTATCGGCCTCACCTTTGCTTTTCCGCCCCAACAGGAAGGGGTGTGCCTGGCGACTGACGATATAGTCAGCGAAAATTTTCATCCAGATTGTTGAACCCGCCAGGGCACTCCAATCTTCATAGTGCTGAAACGGTCCGATGACTAATCCGGTTGCAATCCAGATCGGCACACCAACCACAATCCACAACGCAACACATCCTGCGGCAAGATTGACAATCCCGGTCGCCGGCGCCCACTTTTTCGGATCCTTCGGTGGTTCTCCTCGCTTGAGGGCAACTTCCGAATAATCATGCTTGACAAAAATACGCCAGGCACGCCGAAACCAGATGAACGCCATAGGAAATAACGCCAGAAATAGAATCCAGGTCATTGCGGTAAATACGTCAAAAACCATTCAAAACTCCCTTAGTTGTAGTGTGACCGGCCTGAAACGGCCGGCCGAAAAACCCTTCTTTTGTACCTGAGGTCCCAAAGACAATCAATGAAATTTGTAAAAAAACCCCGCCAGCCTGGCTGGCGGGGTCAATGTCCAGTTTAGACCTGGATCAACATAGGCACGAAAACTTAGTGAATGTGAGTCCCATCAACGGCTTTGGCGCCTCGTGGGATACGCACGTTTTCAACCAGATGCTGGATGTGCTCCGGCGGAGCCGGGGTGACTTTGCTGACCACGTAGGCGACGGCAAAGTTGACCAAGGCGCCGATGGCACCAAAGGCGTTCGGCTCTATGCCGAGGAAGAAGTTCGCCTTGCCGCCAAACAGGCCCAGGAACTCGGTGCCTGGGATGAAAAAGATACCCTTGTGGGCGAACACGTAAAGCATGGTGATGCCGATACCAGCAGCCATGCCGCAGATCGCCCCTTCCTTGTTCATGCGCTTGTTGAAAATCCCCATCATCAGTGCCGGGAAGATCGAGCTGGCGGCCAGACCGAAGGCGATGGCCACTGTGCCGGCAGCGAAGTCCGGAGGATTGAGGCCCAGGTAACCGGCGACAACAATCGCAGACGCCATGGCGATACGGCCAGCAAGCAACTCACCCTTTTCAGAGAGATCTGGCATCCACATATCTTTCAGCAAGTCATGGGAAATCGCCGAGGAGATCGCCAGCAACAGGCCGGCTGCGGTTGACAGTGCTGCGGCCAGACCACCGGCTGCGACCAGAGCGATCACCCAGTTCGGCAGGCGGGCAATTTCCGGATTGGCAAGAACCATGATGTCGCGGTTAACGCTCAGTTCGTTGCCGGCCCAACCGGCTGCTACGGCACCCTCGGGCGTGTTCTTGTCGTTATAATACTGAATGCGGCCATCGCCGTTTTTGTCTTCAAATTTCAGCAGGCCGGTCACCTCCCAGCGCTTCATCCACCCTGGGCGGTCTTCGTATTTTATGCTGTTTTCCTCAGCAAACAGATCACCACCGGTCATGACGGCCTTGTTCACTGTTGCGTGCAGGTTCAGTTTTGCCATGGCAGCCACGCCAGGAGCCGTGGTGTAGAGGATGGCGATAAAGACCAGAGCCCAACCAGCTGAGGAGCGGGCATCTTTAACTTTGGGAACCGTGAAGAAACGGATGATAACGTGCGGCAGACCCGCCGTACCGATCATCAGGGACACGGTGTAAACAAACATGTTCAGAGTACTGATCCGCGTCATGGTACTGTACTTACCAAAACCGAGGTCGGTCGCAACCTGGTCGACTTTGCCCAGCAAGCTCTGGCCAGTGTCAAGGAACTCACCGCCGAGGCCAAGCTGCGGCAAGGGATTGCCCGTCAGCTGCAAAGAGATAAACACCGCCGGAATGGTGTAGGCAAGAATCAGCACGCAGTACTGAGCGACCTGGGTGTAAGTGATGCCTTTCATGCCGCCGAACACCGCGTAGACAAAGACGATGCCCATGCCGATGATAACACCCATGGTGTTCGACACACCAAGGAAACGCGAGAACGCAACCCCAACACCGGTCATCTGCCCGATGATGTAGGTCGTAGAGGCGATGATCAGACAAATAACCGCCACAGAACTGGCGCCTTTGGAATAATAACGATCGCCAACGAACTGAGGAACAGTAAACTTTCCAAATTTTCGCAGATAAGGAGCAAGCAGCATGGCCAGGAGGACGTATCCACCCGTCCAACCCATCAGGAACAACCCGCCACCATAACCCATGGCGGCAATCAAACCGGCCATTGAAATAAACGAGGCTGCAGACATCCAGTCGGCGCCTGTTGCCATACCGTTCAGAACAGGATGGACACCACCACCGGCGACATAGAAATCACTGGTGCTGCCCGCCCGGGACCATATAGCGATACCGATGTAAAGAGCAAAGGTAGCGCCAACAACGAGATAAGTAATAGCTTGAAGACTCATTCTATTGCTCCTCCTTTACTCTTCGTGGACGTCAAATTTTTCGTCGAGCTTACCCATCAAATGAGCATAGATAAAGATCAGCGCAACGAAAATATAGATTGAACCCTGCTGGGCAAACCAGAAACCTAACGGATAACCGCCAAGCTTGATGCTGTTGAGGGCCTGTGCCCACAAAATGCCACAACCATAGGAGACGAAGAACCATATTGCCAGTATGATTCCAACCAGTCTCAAAACTGCATACCAATAAGCTTTTCCTGCATCTTCCATAAATAAACCTCCTTCAGGTTAGGTAAAAAACAAAAATGCTGCCGAATATTGTGAGTTGTGACCACCTCCTTGACTCTGCGCGAAAGACAACTTAACGATGCTGCTCCCGGCGCGGCTAGGTCCCCTCAAAATTTCTCTGCTCTTACGGCTTTGAGGAGACATAGTTTTAATTTCTGGTTACAACGTTTGATAAAACCGACCCAGACGTCAGCTTACTTGCCAGATTTTACCATCTTTTAAAAGATCCAAAAACTCAATAATTAAACTTCGTTCTTATTAGTAAAATCCAAAAAACCTTATAATCTAAGGGCTGATGCAGAAGATATCGCGACTCAAAGTTTTGAGTCAATAAAAAAATATAACGTTGTTTCGTTTTTGTCAAGGGTCTCGCTAAAGAGTCAGAAATACAAAGGCTTTTTAGCACGCTTGGTCGAGCGATAACAAGTATAGCATCAAAACACAAGTTTGGTAGCAGGCGACCTGTTTTGTTTTCATCGACCTAGTTTTTCAGGAGCAAACCATTGGATTAAGGTTGTTGCAACAAAGCCGGAATCAAGAGACAATGTCCGGGCATTAAAGCCATTTCACCTTGGAGCCCCTATGCCACAAAGCACCTTCAGTGAAGAAAGCTTTTTCTTTTTACATATCGAAGGCATCTGCCGCAGCCCGGCGGACACTTGTCCTGCCAACATTCACGTGGTCGAGGCTGCCCGGCGCATGAAGGAACAGAACATTTCCGGCCTGATCGTGACCGATGGCCAGATTCCTATCGGAGTTCTCTCTGTCAGCGATTTGCGGAATCTTATTGTTAGCTCTTCTGGCAATCTTGCCCACAGCATGGTTGGTGAGGTCATGACGCCGGGGGTGATCACCATTGGACACCGGGCTTATTTTTTCGAGGCGATTTTCAAAATGGCCAAGAACAACGTGCACCGCCTGGCTGTCGTCGACGATCAAAAGCGCCTGGTCGGCGTCATCACCGACACCGACTTGCTCGGATTGCAGACTCAAAGCCCACTCTATCTCACGCAAGAGATGGACATCGCCGATTCAATTGACAGCTTGCGCGAAATCAACAGCCGGATTTTCGACATGGTGCGTTGCGCCACGGGCGCCGGAGCCGACACGCGCAGTTTGGTCCAGCTGATCTCCCACTTTAACGATTCGTTCACTCAGCGCATTATAGAACTGATGGCCAGTAAGGAAGGCATAGCTTTGCCGGCAGGTGCCGCCTACCTTGCACTGGGCAGCGAAGGGCGCGGTGAACAGACCCTGCGTACTGACCAGGACAGCGCAATGGTCTATGCCGACAATTTGTCGTCAAACGAGATTGACGCCTGTGCACGTTTTTCAGAAAGACTGGTCGAAGCTCTTGAATATGTCGGTGTGCCACGCTGTCCTGGAAACACGATGGCCAGCAACCCAAGTTGGCGGCTAAGCCTCAGCCAGTGGAAGACAAAACTCAACCACTGGATCGCAACGCCGGTTGCAGAAAACATGGTCAATTTCGGCATGTTCCAGGATTTCCGGACTCTCCATGGAGACCGTTCCCTTGAAGAGGATCTGCACACTCACATTTTTGCCGCCACACAGCGCAACAAACTGTTCTTCCCCTACGTGGCGAAAAATATTGTCCGCTTCCCTGCCCCTCTCGGCATGTTTGGCCGAATCAAAGTCGAGCGCCGTGGCGCCAAACGAGGCAAAGTCGATCTCAAAAAGGCGGGGATCTTCGCCATTACTGAAGGCGCGAGCCTCCTCGCCCTCGAGCAAAACATCAATCAGGGCACAACATGGGACAAGTTAGAACGACTTGGCGAAATCGGTGTGCTCTCAGAAAAGGACTGTTCTTCGATCAGTGAGGCTTATACACAACTGGTCCACTTTCGCCTGAACCGTCAAATCCAGGACCTTGCGAATGGGCTTAAGCCGAGCAACTGTATCGACCCGCAAAGGATGCCCGAAAAACTTCGCAACCAGTTACGGGAGGCTTTGCGGGGGGTTAACCAATTGTTGCGTTTCATCCGCGAGCACTATCGCCTCGATTTTATCTCCCGATAGCACAGGCCAAACATGCTGGCAGCTCGTTCTGTCTCGATTCAGGGCAAGGCTGGGCCAGGATATCTTTGGAACACCACTTTTTTCTCGGCGTTCCCAATAGATACCCTGCTCTATCGAAACACTGAGAGAGCAATCGTTGGACAGAATCTTAAGCAGGCTGGCAAACAGAGTGCTTGATGTTGTGGCAAGTCAAAACATCGAACCAGCCATTGGTCGGCCGGTCCTTGTATAGACTGAGGCTGGAAAGGTTTTCAGTCAGCGGTCAGACGGGTCAAAGAACCAAATCTTGCTTTTTTTGGTCCACCCTTTATCCCACATGCAACTCTCATAGCTGACTCTCTCAGTTCGCGGATCGACTGCCTCGGTTGCGCTTCCGGCAATCTGCTGGCATTCACGATCATCTGCGTAAAATTCCGATGGCCGTTTGGTAGGATGTTGCCAACGGTTGGCGCATCCCCCAAGAAACAGCAGCAGGCAGAGCAAGATGATGAAACGAACCATTGACAGCTCCTTACATAAAACTGTGATAGCAATCAGCCGCGAGGCGTCCTTTTGGCAACGCTTAACAAAGGGTATCACCTCCGTGTTGGAACCTCAATTTTTTTCTTGACCTTTCATCACAGCCTGCTAATATTGACACCGTTTAATATACCAATTCTAATTCAAAGGAGCAAAAAATGAAGAAACTGATTCTTGCCGCGATGCTGGTTGCATTCACTCTGACCGCTGTTTATGCCTCTGATGTTGTCACTTATGAGAACAGCAAAGGGAACGTCACCTTCAATCATAAGGAGCATGGCGAAAAGCTTGGCTGTGAAGCCTGCCACGCTGGCGAACCGGCAAAGATCGAGATTGACAAAGAAGCTGCTCACGGAGACGCCTGCAAGAGCTGCCACAAAGACAAGGGCGGCCCGACCAAGTGCAATGATTGCCACAAAAAGTAAGCTGCACGGATAGCGTTTTAAAAAGCCCCCCGGAATCGGGGGGCTTTTTTTGTAACCTAGCCTTTTTTAGGGGCCACTCCAGCCAGATAAATTTGCAGAGCCAACAGCTTGTGGTAGACTTTTTGTCGATTTTACAGACCTAATTTTTATGAGGAGCTAATGTATGGGTTTGAGTTTGAGAGGGACACAAACAGAGAAAAACATTTTAACTGCCTTCTCGGGTGAAAGCCAGGCGCGCAACCGTTACACTTATTTTGCAGCTCAGGCAAAAAAGGAGGGTTATGTTCAAATCTCAGCCATTTTCGAAGAGACGGCAGACCAGGAGAGAGAACACGCCAAACGCCTTTTCAAAATGCTTGAGGGGGGGGATGTGGAAATCACGGCCAGCTTTCCAGCCGGCGTGATCGGTTCCACTGCTGAAAACCTTGCTGAAGCAGCTGGTGGCGAAAATTATGAACACACCGTGATGTATCCGGGCTTTGCCAGCACAGCCCAAACAGAGGGTTTTCCGGAGATTGCTGACGTTTTTGAGGCCATCGCAGTTGCCGAAAAACAACATGAGAAACGGTACCGGGACCTGCTGAACAATATTAACCAGGGGCACGTCTTTTATCGCCCTGAACCTCACATTTGGCGTTGCCGGAACTGCGGTTATTTACACGAGGGCAATGAGGCCCCCGAGATTTGTGCTGCATGTGCCCACAATCAAGCTCATTTCGAGCTGCTCGGCGAAAACTACTAATCAACCCAAGGAGGATGTACATGACCAAACAGAACGATCTTTACAAATGTGAAGTATGCGGCAATATTGTCGAAGTGATGCACACAGGCGCAGGTGCACTGGTCTGTTGTAACGAGGAGATGGTCCTGCAGTCCGAAAACACCGTTGACGCCGCCCAGGAAAAACACGTTCCCGTGATCGAAGTCGGGGCTGACCGCATCACCGTCAAGGTTGGCAGCGTTCCGCATCCGATGCAGACTGAACACTACATCGAATGGATTGAACTGATTGCCGACGGCAAGGTCTATCGGCAGAACCTGCAGCCAAGTGACGATCCACAAGCCACCTTCCCGGTCATCGCTGAAAACGTCACCGCACGGGAGTACTGTAACCTGCACGGCCACTGGTCTGCCAAAAACTAGGGCAAATTGCGCAGCACGACCCTGACCTATGGCCGTGCTGCGCAACGACATCAGGAGGACTTGTTTGATCCTGCCGGCAGGCGGTGAGCGAGAAACAAGGTTGATTGACTTTTGTGAGCCAGTCGATATTGTTAAACTTATCAGGCCTTATGTAGAGGTAACCCGCCATGACAGACCTGCGCCACCGATGGGACCAACGCATCACGGACTGGCCGACCGTCAGTAAAATTGCCAGCGATCTTGGCATGCGCGGCCAGGGCAGGCATTTTTATTGTCCTGGCTGTCAGCCGGCAGGAGGCAGTTCTCCAGAGCTCAAGATTCACGATGGCGGCTTTGAATGTTTTCGCTGTGGCATGCGCGGCGATATTGTCGGCTTGGTCAAATTGGCGAACAATTGCGATCTCGAAGAAGCCATACAGTGGCTCGAGTCCGAAACGGGAGAACATCTCGAACCGGATAATGACTAATCAACACACTCATTCCCTTGCCACTCCCCAAAACACTTTGATGCAGTTGCTTGTCCTGAATCCGGCGGATCCAAGGCTGCGTCATCCAATGCATCCTGCAGGCTGTGTGTATGCCGAAAAACATTCTCGCAGATAAATTTGAACGGCCACAGGGCCCAGATGGCAAACCCCCAGCCGCCTGGCGGGCACGAACCCACGAAATCATTTTTGAAGCAGACACTGCAACGGGCAAACTTTTTGATGTCGTCCTGATTGGCATGATTATCGCCAGCATCATTGTGGTCATGCTGGACAGTGTTGCCGAGATTCACGACCAATACGGTTCAATCCTTTATTTTTTCGAGTGGCTTTTCACCCTTCTGTTTACAATTGAATATGCCCTCCGGATCGCATGCTTGCGCCGTCCGGCCAAGTACATCAAAAGTTTTTACGGGATCGTTGACTTGATCGCTATCCTTCCGACTTATCTCAGCCTGCTTTTGCCTGGCAGCCAGTATCTGATGGTGGTTCGTACCTTTCGGTTATTGCGCGTCTTTCGGATTCTGAAGCTCGCCCAGTACCTGAACGAAGCAGAATTCCTGCTTAAAGCGATCCGCACCAGCAGCCGTAAGATTGCAGTCTTTTTATTTGTCGTCCTGACGATGGTGTTGGTCTTTGGATCTCTGCTGTATATGATTGAAGGCGATCAAAATGGCTTTACCTCAATTGGCATATCGTGTTACTGGGCCATCACAACATTGACCACGGTCGGTTATGGAGACCTTTCACCACAAACCCCCCTCGGCCGTGCTGTGGCCAGCGTAATTATGATCATGGGCTATGGAGTGATCGCCGTGCCAACCGGAATTGTCACCGCAGAACTGGTGGCCCCGATCACCGGCAAAGTCTCAACTCAAGCTTGCCCTGACTGTGGCTCTGGCAAACACAGCTATGACGCTGTCTATTGCAAGTTTTGCGGTGCAAGCCTGCATGCCGAAGACTCATCGGCAACCTAGCGTTAACTGCTGTCCGAGCATTAAATCCTAACCGGGACGACGTCTCCCAGGCTTTAGTCAGATGCATTCGACACTTTCCCTTTCAGAGCATTTGCCGTTGTTTGTATATGGCACATTGCGTCCCGGCGGATCAAACTTTGCGCGTTTTTTGCAGGAGCATGCCAAACGTATTCAATCTGCTTCGGTGTCGGGACAAATTTATTGGCATGTTGAAGGGGATTATCCCTATCTGGTTAACGGGCCAGGACGCGTGACCGGACACTTGATTGAGATTGACCCCGAGGTCTGGCCGAACCTGCTTGCAGAGATTGATCGACTGGAGGATTACGACATGCAAAACGAGGCAGAGAGCTGGTACGTCCGACGCCGGATTACGGCAACCCTTGCCAATGGACAACGGCAGACCTGCTGGACCTATTTTTGGAACCGGCAGTGTTCAGGGCGATTGATTGAACATGGCGATTGGCTGAAGCGGTAAGCACAGACTAGAACGACGAACCAGGCTGCTTAAGAAAGTCCCGTTCTTCGAGTGTGCTGTCCCGACCGAGTATGCGATTGCGGTGCGGAAAGCGCCCAAAGCGGGCAATGACATCACGATGACGAATCGCATAGTCATAAAAACTCTCGAAATAACCCTTTTGGCTCTCCGGCGCAAGGGTTCTCAAGTTGTCAAATGCCGCGACCGACCTCTCCTGGAACGACAGGTCTTCGGCATGTTCCAAGGGCAGGTAAAAAAACGCCCGACCAACCGGATTGAGTTCGAGGTCAACACCTCTTTCCATCCCAGCCAAGCTTGCCGCCAAGGCGTGTTGATCTCCGGCAAAGGCTGCAGGGGTGCCACGATGAATATGCCTGGAGAATTGGTCGAGCAGGACAATGTACGCCAGCCGTGCCAACGGGACGGCCAGCCAATCCTGACAAGCATTTTTAAGGGCAAAATTCAGCGTTGTGGCAAATCGGTCTCGAATCATTTGGTCGGTTGCGGCTCGACCAGCAAACCAGAGCGCCCGACGTTCTTTTGATATCGGCACGGAGCGATCCAGCAAAGCGCCAAACCAAAAACCGAGGATCTCTTGAACCGGTTTGGGCAACAGGTGTTGATGTTTCATTTCGGCACTTTCAAGGCATTCAGAAACTCTTTAAGTGACGACTTTGCCGACTGGTTGAGTCTTATAAACTCAACACCCATTCCGCACGGGAGGATCTCTTTTTTCCGCCACTCCGGATGGTTCACCCAGGCAACCCGCACCAGTGCGACAAAAGGTGTCTCCGAGCCCGGCAGAGTCAAATCGAGCAACAGCCTGGTATCAACAGGAAAAAGCTTTTCTGACGCGAGAAACATCCCACCTTCCGTCAAATTCAAGGCGGTAGCAGGATACGTCTGTTCATCGTCAGCAGTGAACTCCAGAGCCATACAGACAGGCCAGCGCCTAGCGATACGCTGGTCAATCCCAAGCAGACCGCATGCTGTATCGAGGAGCCGGCCGACGGTTAGCGGTGGATGCAACAAGGCGTCACAGCCGGCAGACCAACACGCTTCGGCAAGATCGTCATCAGCATCGTCGGGAAGCAGAAGCAAGACCGCTGTCTTGCCCAAAACCTGGTCGGCTTTGATCTGACGACAACAAGCCAGAGCTTGGTTTTGCATGACCGGAACGCTGAAAATTGCCAGGGCCGGCGCTTCGATTTCGACGGCCTCTACACCGGTCTGTTGATCGGCAACCGGGACAAGCGTGAAATGCTCCCGTTGAAAGAAGGAATCCTCCAAGAGAGAAAGCAAATACCCGTCTTGGGAAATAACAATTTTTTTTGTGACCATTAGTTCCCCCCTGAACAAAAAAACAAGTCGATTTAAATTCTTTTGCAGGGATTATGCCGAAGCTGAGACATCAGGTATCCAGCGCATAAACACACAAACAGTTAAAAAAAGACCGGGGCACCTCTTATGAGGTGCCCCGGTTCTGGAAACGCTGCTGGTCATTTTGCGAAAGGGTCAGACAAAATCAAGCAGTTCGATCTCGAAATGCAGCATTTTCCCCGCCAACGGATGGTTGGCATCAAGCGTCACCTTTTCCGCAGACAGCTCAATCACCTGGACCTCCAACTCATCGCCATTTTCCAGCGTTACCTCGAGAAAACCACCGATTTGCAGGCGGTGGTCATCAGGAATCAACTTGCGCTCAACTTCAGCGACCATTTCCGGAACGTGAGGCCCATAGGCCTGGTCAGGGGGCACCTCGACTTGTCTTGTTTCTCCGGGCTGCATGCCGATCAGCGCTTGGTCAAAGCCGGCAATCACATTGCCTTCACCGATGGTAAACTCCAATGGCTCGTTCCCCTCAGACGAGTCAAATACGGTGCCATCAACGAATGTACCTGTATAATTGACCCGAACCTGGTCTCCGGCTTTTGCGGATCGAGCTTGCGCCGCGCTCATCAGTTGCCCTCCGCGCCCACTTCGATCAGTTCCACATCGAAAATCAGCGTGGCATTGGGACCGATATCCTGTCCGGCACCGCGCTCACCATAAGCCAACTCGGCTGGAATGTAAATTTGGAACTTGGCCCCGGGCTTCATCAGCTGCAGCGCTTCAGTCCAGCCTGGAATCACACCGCCCACCGGGAAGGTCGCCGGCTGCCCGCGGTCGTAAGAACTGTCGAACTGGGTCCCGTCGATCAGAGTGCCTTTGTAGTGGACGGTGACCGTATCACTTTCGGTGGGCGCGTCCCCGGTGCCGGCTTCGATGATTTTGTACTGCAGGCCGCTTTCGGTCACCATCACGCCTTCCTTGGAGGCGTTTTCAGCCAAAAACGCTTTTCCTTCTTCAAGGTTTTTCTCGGCAAGGGCCTTCATTTTAGCCTCTGCCTTGGCCTGCATGTCCTGCTGGAAACTCTGCACTTCCGCAGCCATTTCGTCTTCGGTCATCCGCGGCTCTTTTTGCGCCATGGCATCCTGCAAGCCCGCCAGCAAAACATCGGCATCAATATCCATCTCCTGGTTCACAAAATCCCGTCCGATATTCAAGCCAATGGTGTAACTGATTCGGCTTTTCTGCGAATCCAAAGTCACTTCTTTTTCCTTAGAGGCCGGCACACTCTCCTGGGACCCGCAGCCCCACACCGAGACAAGAGCCAGAGCCACCAGAGCATAGTTCCATTTGTTCGTCATGATTGATCCTTTCAATGAATTTTGGTTAGCAATCTCACACCATACCTTTCGCTTGAACCGGTGTCAATCTCGGAAATCAAGTGTTTGAGGTTGGCAGGAACGACCGGGTCACGACAATGGCTAGCACGATGGCTGCAAAGGCAAAGATGAGGAGCACCATGATAAAGCCTGACCATCCCCAGCTTCGATAAACATAACCGGGCAAGACCGAGCCAACCGCCCCTCCTCCATAGTAAAAGGCCACATACAATCCATTGACCATGCCTTTATGCGAATCTGCAAGACGGTTTAACGTTCCAGTCGCCGTGGCATGGGCAAGAAACATTGACCCGCAAAATAAAAACATCCCCGTTAAAAAAAAGGGAACAGAAGGTATCGCCAAAATCAGCAGTGCGACGCCAAAACCGACCAAGGCGATCAAGACCGTGCGCTCGGCGCCTCCCAAACGCCTTTGAATACGCACTGCATTCAAGGACGCCAAAAGACCCATTAAATAACCTGAATAGGCCAAACCGATCCTCAGCTCATCCGCTTCAGCGGTGAGTTCCGAGAGCCGGAACGGCAAAAAATTCATCACTGCGGCAAACACCAGAAAAAAGCAAAAAATCATCAAATAGCTGTAACGAAATGCTCGGCGGCTCAAAACCTCTCGGATCAGCCTCAATCGCGGACGGACCAGTTGAAGCTCGCCACTTTCTGGGAGCCGGGCCAAGGCAATCCACACCATCAAAATACTGAGACCAAGGATTAAAAAGCTGGCACGCCAGTGGAACAGACTGGCGACCACGCCGGACAAGGCCCGTCCGGCGAACCCGCCAACAATCGTCGCACCAATGTACCAGGCCATCGCCCGTTGGACATGCCCGCTTTCGGATTTTTGCGCGGTATAGGTCATCAAGGCCGTCAACAAGGCGGGAATCAACAGCCCCTGCACAACACGCCAAATCATCATCCACGCGAAGCTGTCAACCCAGCATATCGCCAGCGAGGCCAGCCCCAGCAGCAACATCGCTGTGCGCAACATGCGCCGAGCCGAAACGGCCTCGAGGATATAACCGTACACCAGTGGCGCCAGACTTAACGGGATAAACACCACGGCCGTCAACATGGCCACCATTTCCCGACTGACGTCAAATTCCTGTGCCAGAACGGGCAGCAACGGCTGCGGGACGTACAAAGCAGAAATCGTCAAAACAGCAGTGATCAGGATCAGCAGCATGATCAGTCAGACATCCGGTCAGAGTCCATCAAGCGGGCAATCCGGGCGACCATCGGCGGGTGTGAGTAATAAAACCAGGCATAGCGTGGGTGGGGGTGCAGGTTGCTCAGATTTTCCTTGGCCAATTTGGCCAGGGCCCGGGCCAAAGCCTGTGGGGTCCGGGTCAGGTTGACCGCAAACCGATCGGCCTGCAATTCATGTCGACGGGAAAGACTGCTAAACAGCGGGGTGAGCGGGAACATCACCAGGCTGCCGAGACATCCGATCAGGAGCAATTGGCCGACAAAACTCAGCGATGTGATGCCAAACAGCCCCGGCAGATGGCCGTGCGTGATCATAAACCAGGCCAGCCAGCAGGCCAGCAGGGACACCGCTTCCATCGTGAGCAATCGTTTCCAGACATGGCCCAACTTCCAGTGCCCGGCCTCGTGGGCAAGCACGCCGAGAATCTCCTCATCATCCATTTGGTCAAGGAGCGTATCGAACAACACGATTCGTTTGACTCGGCCGATGCCGGTGAAATAGGCATTGGAATGCTTACTGCGCCGGGAGGCATCGACCTGCT
>JAFDBS010000129.1 GCA_019313185.1 Deltaproteobacteria bacterium
TCATGGCACATCAGATGACCATCATCCTCTCGGCGAAGGGTTGGTCGACTTTGAGTTGCTGTTTACGCACGTTTTAAGCTTGCCGCACAAGCCGAGCATGACACTTGAAGCCCATTCTTCTGAGGATTTGATCCGCTCCTTAGAGGCGTTAAAGGCCCTGTGGCCAGAATAACCGCCTGTTTCAGATGTTCTGGTTGCCACCTAATCCTTGTGGCATATGTCTGACGACAAATAAAAAAAGGGCGCCCTGAAGCAGGCGCCCTTTTTTCTTTATCATCGAGTTTTTAGTGAGTCTTTTTGCCCGCGACCTGAACCCTGATCAATGCTCGCTCAAGAGCACACTCCATCACTTTGAACTGCTTATCTTCAGGCGAGAGTTTGCGGAGAGCCTCTTCAGCCCTGCTCAGGGCTGCCTTGGCGCGCGCCAAATCAATTTGGTCAGCCGGTTCTGCGGTTTCAACCAAGACCGTCACGGTATCGTCTTCGACCTCGACATAGCCCCAGTTGACCGCTACGTGAAAGGCCCGATTCCCCTGCTTGTAAGTCAATTCGCCTATCCTTAAGGTCGTCAGCAGGGGCGTGTGTCCAGGAAGTACTCCGAACTCACCAACCAAGCCGGGGGCGGTCACTTCGTCAACCTCTTCTGAGAGGACACGCTTATAGGGGGTGACCAGTTCCAGTTTGAGCTTTTCTGCCATGCTTCATTCGTCCTTTACGCCGGGAGCCTGACTTACGCTGCCAGTTGCTTGGCTTTCTCTAGGGCCTCATCCATGGTGCCAACCATGTAGAACGCCTGCTCAGGGATATCATCGTACTTGCCGTCAACCAGATCTCGGAAACCTTTGATGGTATCCTTGAGCTCGACATACTTCCCGGGGGACCCGGTAAATGTTTCGGCAACAAAAAACGGCTGCGAGAGGAACCTTTGAATTTTTCGAGCCCGCGCCACCACCAGTTTGTCTTCTTCGGAGAGCTCGTCCATACCAAGGATAGCAATAATATCCTGCAGATCCTTGTACCGTTGGAGAACATACTGAACGTCGCGGGCACACTTGTAATGCTCTTCGCCAACGACTTGAGGGTCTAGAATCCGGCTGGTTGAGTCCAGCGGATCAACGGCAGGATATATTCCAAGTTCAGCGATCTGACGCGAAAGGACCGTGGTTGCATCCAGGTGAGCAAAAGCGGTGGCTGGGGCCGGGTCCGTCAAATCGTCTGCCGGCACATAGATTGCCTGAACCGATGTGATGGAACCCTTACTGGTGGTTGTGATTCTTTCCTGAAGTTCGCCCATTTCTGTCGCCAGCGTCGGCTGATAACCGACCGCGGAAGGAATTCGTCCAAGCAGAGCAGAAACTTCAGAACCCGCCTGAGTAAAACGGAAGATGTTATCAATAAACAACAGCACATCTTGACCTTCTTCATCTCTGAAATACTCGGCCACCGTCAAAGCTGAGAGTGCGACGCGCGCGCGGGCTCCGGGCGGCTCATTCATTTGGCCGTAGATCAAGGCTGCTTTGTCGAGAACGCCAGAGTCTTTCATTTCGTGCCAGAGGTCATTGCCTTCACGGGTGCGTTCACCAACTCCTGCAAAAACCGAATACCCACCATGTTGTTTGGCGATGTTATGGATCAACTCCATAATCAGAACCGTCTTGCCAACGCCTGCACCGCCGAACAGGCCGATCTTTCCGCCACGAGCATATGGCGCAAGAAGGTCAACAACCTTGATTCCTGTTTCAAACGCTTCAACGGTTGTCGACTGCTCTACAAAACTTGGTGTTGGTCGGTGAATCTCCCACTCGAGGTCAGAACCAACTTCGCCGGCTTCATCAACCGGCTCACCGACAACGTTGAGGATTCGGCCAAGCGTTTTGGGACCAACCGGCATAACGATCTGCCTGCCTGTATCGACCACATCTTGTCCACGAACCAAGCCATCCGTCGAATCCATGGCGATTGTCCGCACTGTATTCTCTCCAAGGTGCTGGGCAACTTCGAGAACCAGGTTCCATTCCCGTTCATCAACCGCTGGATTGGTAACTTTCAGCGCGTGATAGATCTCGGGGAGTTTGCCGGCCTCGAACTCGACGTCAACAACCGGACCGATGACCTGTGTAATGCGACCTTTATTCATGATGAACCGTTCCTCCATTCTGCCCGACCGATAAGCGGACGGGTTGTTCTTATCGCAATCTTGCTAAGTTATTTGATTGATTCCGCGCCGGAAATAATTTCCATCAACTCTTTGGTAATAGCGGCCTGGCGCGCTCGATTGTACTGCAAAGTAAGTTTTCCAATCATTTCTGAGGCGTTTTTGCTCGCACTGTCCATGGCCGTCATTCGGGCACCGTGTTCCGAGGCCACCGATTCTAACAGAGCGCGGAACATTTGTACCTCGATGTGCTTTGGCAGGATCTCCTTTAAAACTTCGCCTGCTGTTGGCTCGTATATGTATTCCGTGACATATGCTCCTTCAGGAATGTCCTTTGGCTTGATCGGCAAAAGCTGGGTAACCGTCTGGTTTTGCGTCATAGCGCTTTGAAAGGCATTGTAGATTAGAAAAACCGCATCGTAGTCATCTGCCTGATAGAGATCGATAATTTCTTGCCCGAGTAAAGCGCCGATAGGGTAACTGACTTGGTTGGTCCCAACCAGATGCTCATGAACCTTGAGAATCTGCATCCCGGACCGTCGTTTGAGGTAGTCATTCCCTTTTCGCCCGATGATCAGCAAGTCATAACTTTCATAGGCGCCCTGGTTCGCGCGGATAAATCGCTCAGCAGCCTTGGAAATATTGGTGTTAAACCCACCACAGAGGCCGCGGTCTCCGGTAATCAAAACAACCAGGGCCTTCTCGTTTCCACGCTTGGCCAACAATGGATGGCTTTCAGCGTCCTCACGCAAAGCCAGACTGGAGAGCACGTCCATCATTTTGTCGGCATAGGGGCGGGCTGCCGTCACTGCATCCTGTGCGCGGCGAAGCTTGGCTGCCGAGACCATTTTCATGGCCTTGGTGATCTGCTGTGTGTTCTTGACGGATCCAATCCGTTTTTTGATGTCCTTGAGACTTGGCATCTGTCCTTACCTGACCGAGGCGTTATTAAGCTACAAAATGGCCCTTGAACTCCTCAAGAGCTGCTTTAATTTTGCCTTCCAGTTCTTCATCAATGGCTTTTTTCTCTGCTAGCGATGAAAGAACGTCTGCGTAGTTGCTTTCCATAAACGTCATCAATTCTTTCTCATAGCGCTGGACAACTGTCACAGGATACTCATCGACATAGCCGTTGTTTGCCGCGAAGATCGCAACCACCTGCTTTTCAACCGGTAGCGGCTGATATTGACCCTGTTTGAGGATTTCAACAAGGCGAGCACCGCGGTTGAGCTGGCGTTGTGTTGCAGCATCGAGATCTGAACCAAACTGAGCAAAGGCAGCCATCTCCCGATACTGGGCTAGGGCCAGTCGGAGAGTCCCTGCCACCTGTTTCATCGCTTTGACTTGAGCTGCCCCGCCAACGCGGGAAACCGACAGTCCGACGTTGATCGCCGGCCGAACTCCAGAATAAAAAAGGTCGGTTTCGAGGAAAATCTGTCCATCCGTGATCGAAATGACGTTTGTCGGAATGTATGCAGAGACGTCGCCGGCCTGAGTTTCAATGATCGGCAATGCGGTCAGGGAGCCAGCACCCTCCTCATCATTGAGCTTTGCGGCACGTTCAAGCAAGCGGCTATGCAGGTAAAAGACGTCTCCGGGATAAGCCTCTCGTCCTGGCGGACGCCGCAACAACAGTGAGAGCTGGCGGTAGGCAACGGCCTGTTTTGAAAGATCATCATAAATGATCAGGGCATGCTTGCCATTATCACGGAAATATTCGCCCATGGTAACACCAGTATAAGGTGCGATAAACTGAAGTGGGGCTGGTTCTGATGCTGAAGCTGAAACGACAATTGTGTAATCCATGGCGCCGTGCTGCTTCAATTTGTCAACCACCTGTGCCACAGTCGATCGCTTTTGACCAATAGCGACATAGATGCAGATCATGTTTTGACCTTTTTGGTTGATGATTGCATCGGTGGCAACTGCTGTCTTGCCCGTCTGGCGATCACCGATAATCAACTCCCGTTGACCACGGCCAATTGGCACCATCGCGTCGATCGCCTTGAGTCCGGTCTGCATTGGCTCATGCACCGACTTACGCTCAACAATCCCTGGCGCCTTTATCTCAACTTTTCGATAGTCATCGGAGGCAATCTCGCCTTGACCGTCAATGGGAATTCCTATGCCATTGACCACGCGGCCGATCAGCGCATCACCAACCGGAACCTGAACAATCCGTTCGGTTCGCTTGACGGTGTCACCCTCCTTGATATGCTCAGCCTCACCGAGAATTGCTGCCCCGACATTGTCTTCTTCGAGGTTGAGGACCATTCCCATTGTGCTACCGGGGAACTCCAGCAGCTCTCCTGCCATGGCTTTGTCAAGGCCGTGGATGCGGGCTATTCCATCACCTACGGAGATAATCGTGCCCGTTTCGCTGACTTCGACCTCCCGGCCAAAGCCTTCGATCTGTTTTTTGATAATCGCGCTGATTTCTTCTGCTCTGATTTGCATTGTTACGACCTCGTCACCCTTTCGTTAAGGACTCTTCGATTCGTTTAAGTTGTGTTTTAAGGCTGCCATCAAAAAGCCGGCCACCGATCTCGGCCTTAAGACCGCCAATCAGTTCAGGATCGACCTTGACATTGACAGCAACTTGTTTACCCGTTTGTTTTTCAAGGCTGCTAGCAATCGCCTGTTGGTTGACGTCGTCCAACTCGATCGCGGATGTGATTTGGGCACTGAGGATGCCCGAGAGTTCATCAGCCAGCCGTTGGTATTTCTCTTCAATCTGCTTGATAAAGCAAAGGCGGCCTTTGCTCAGCAACAATCCGAGGAATTTCCGAACACCCTCGCATAGGTCCAGGGTGTCACTCAAGTCCGCCAGCATTGCTTCCTTTTTGTTCATGTCCAGGGTCGGGCTTTCGAGCAGTTGGCTTATCAAGGGCTGTTGGGCAAACACCTCCGTGATCATGGCCAACTCGTCTCCGTACCGATCGACACTCTTCTTTTCAACGCCGAGCTCAACCAGAGCTTTGGCATACCTTCGAGTTAGGGCGCTGACACTCAATGGAGATCTCCCACTTTTTGCATATATTCATCGACCAGACGTTTCTGGTCGGCCTCTGAAACTTCTTTTTTCAACAATTCTTCAGCCAACGCCACGGCTAGGCGGCTGGCCTCTTCGCGTAACTCAACCTTGGCCCGAGCAATCACGCTGCTCGCTTTGGCTTCGGCTTCTTGGCCAATTTTAACGGCCATATCGCTGGCCGCAGCAATAATTTTGTCGCGCTCCAATTCTCCTTCGCGGCGCATTGCTGCAGCAATGTTTTCGATCTCTTCTGTCGCCTTGGCCAGCTTTTCAGAATACTCCCGATGCTTGGCCTCCGCAGCAGCCTTGGCCGCTTCAGCCTCGGCCAGAGTTTTGGCAATTTCGTCTTTGCGATTTTTCAACCCCTTGCGGATTGGCTTGGTCACAAAATACGCGAGCAATCCGGCCATCAAGGCAAAGTTGATACAACGATAGATGAAGTCTTTCAAGACAGCACCACCGTCCACATGCCCATCCGTGGCCGCAAACAAGAACGCTGGGGCCAAGACCATTAACAGCTGGACAGCAAAAACCCGAAGGGCGCACTTAAGAGATGCTATCTGTTTCATCAAACAGTCCTCCCCAGCACTTTTCCGGCAATTTCTCTTGCTAGAGTTTCCGTTTCGCTGCGCAAGGACTGGCGAGCCGTTTCCGCCTCGGCGGTGATCTGCTCTTTGATTGAGTTCAGATTCTTAGTGGCTTGTTGATTGGCAGTTACCAAAATTTTTGCCTCTTCATTTTGGGCCTGCTTACGCAATTCTGCACGCACTTGGCTGCCCTCTTGCTTTGCCTCCTGCAGCTGCGCCTCGTAACGAGCAATTTGAGCCTGAATCTGTTCTTCCAGATCCTCAACTGTTAGCTTGGAACCTTCAATGGCCTCACGACGCTGACGCAAAGCCGTTCGCAAGGGTTTGAAAAGGAGCGCATTGAGCACTGCCATCAAAACCATGAAATTGACAAATTGTAAAAACAGGGTCCAGTCGAGCTTGATCACCGGTCTTAGATCCTTTTTCTGTTACAGACACTTGCGTGTCGGTATACTGTATACAGACGTATTAGTGACTTAAAATACCCGGCATCTCGGGAGCAAAGCAGGAGATGACTACCATAGCGCCTAATTGTTGTCAAGGCTCTTTTGGCAAAAATCTCGCGATATTTTTTCGCTTAAAACGAACTTTCTAATGTTCGCTGTTCTCGGCAGGCTTACTGCGGCTCGTTCCCCTTGGCCTGTTTCCCGGAACGGCTTTCCTGGCCCGTGTTCATGGTAATATTCCCGTTGAGTTGGACACCATCTTCAACGGACAAGGCCGGGGTTTCAATGGCACCCTCAACTTGCGCCGGGTTGCGCAGCTCGACACGAACCATGGCTTTAATATTTCCCTTGAACCGTCCACTTAAAATAAGAGTCCCCACATCCACATCGGCCTGAATGTCCGCTGTTTCTCCAACAATCAAGGTGTCCCGGGAAGTTATCTCGCCTCGAAACGCGCCGTCCAGCCGCACTATTTCATTAAAAACCAGTTTCCCCTCAAACTCACTGCCCGGGCCTAAAAAAGCCTTGATCTCACTTTTTTCCAACGGCACCTCTTTGCGCATCGGCTCTGTTTCCTTTTCCCTGTCTTTTTTAGTAAACATGCGTCTGACCTAACTTAAGTAACTTCAAAAAACTCCAAGAGACGCTCCAACTCTTCACGGGAGTGGTATTTGATTTCTATTCGCCCACTCTTCTCGTGTTCGCTCGGGAGGACAATTCGAACCTGGGTTCCGAGCTTGCGCTGCAGCCGTCCCGTCAAATCGAGCAAATCAGGATCAGGAGCTTGTTTGGCTGATGGTTTTTTCGTGCCGCCATCCTTTTGTCGCTTGACCAGCTGTTCGGCCTGGCGAACAGACAGTTTTTTCTTGATGATTTGATCGCGAACATGGGTAATCCCTTCTGCTGTCTCAAGCGAGAGAAGAGCCCGCGCATGCCCCATTGACATCCGGCCGGAGATCACATCTTGCTGGACCATACCTGGCAACCGCAGCAGACGCAGCGCGTTGGCTACCGTCGGTCGCTCCCGACCGACACGTCGCGCGACTTCTTCCTGGGTCAGGTCGAAGTTTTCCATCAGGTGCCGATACGCGGACGCCTCCTCAATGGGATTGAGATCTTCACGCTGGATGTTTTCGATTAAAGCCATCTCCAGGGCCCAGTTCTCCGAGACATCTTGAATGACCACAGGTACTTCTTTAAGCCCGGCTTTTTGAGCGGCTCGCCAGCGCCGTTCTCCGGCAATAATTTGGTATACATCGCCAGCCTGGCGGACGACAAGTGGCTGAATCACCCCTTTTTCACGGATTGAAGCGACCAGTTCGGCCATTTTTGCATCATCAAAGCTTTTTCGCGGCTGCTGGCGATGGGGTTTCAGTTCCTCGACAGGACAGAGGAAATACTTGTGTCGCCCTTCTTGGGTTGCTGATGTGATTAGGGCGCCGATACCTTTACCGAGAGCAGGTCTTTTCGCCATAAGGATTATTGCTCCTGACCGATGATCTCCCGAGCCAGGTCGAGATAAGCGGTGGCCCCACGCGATGAAATGTCATAAAGCAGGGCCGGCAATCCGTGGCTGGGGGCTTCAGAAAGTCGAACATTGCGAGGAATCATGGTTTCGAAAACCTGCGCTTCGAAGTGTTGACGGATTTCATCGCTCACCAAATGGGAGAGATTGTTGCGCGCATCAAACATGGTTAACAGAATACCCATAATTGACAAAGAGGGATTGAGCTCACGCTGGATGAGGCGGATCGTGTTTATCAACTGGCTAAGCCCCTCCATCGCATAATATTCGCACTGTAAGGGAATCAGAACCTTGTTGGCCGCGGTCAATGCATTAATTGTCAATAAGCCCAGTGACGGCGGACAGTCAATCAAAATGTAATCGAACTGATCACCAACTTCGACCAGGGCGGCCTTCAACTTGTTTTCACGAGCGATGGTCGAAATGAGTTCGACTTCGGCGCCAATCAGGTCTGGGCTGGAAGGCAGCAGGGTAAGTTGGCCAAGAGCTGTCCCTTTTAGCAAGTCACCCACCTCTGTTGTGCCGAGCAAAGCGTGGTAGACCGTCTGTTCAATCTGGTTGGGATCAACGCCGACGCCGCTGGTGGCGTTGGCCTGTGGGTCAAGATCGACCAGCAAGGTGCGCCGTTCAGCAGCCGCCAGAGAGGCCGCCAAATTGACCGCGGTGGTGGTTTTTCCAACGCCCCCTTTTTGGTTGGCAATCGCAATAATTTGGGCCATGCCCAGTTTCTCCTCTAGGTGATTTCAGGTCGGTCAGACTACCACAACTGTCTGATTCTGAAAAGAGCTTTTGCCTCTAACCAAAAAGGCACAACATATTGAAAGTTCGACAAAATCGACTACTACATGTAGTTGTTTACGGGTTTTTCAACACCATTTCGACGACACACCGCCTGGCACCTGACACGGGCAGGACAAGTTCATGACAGAACACTTTCCAGCCAGACTTCTCCAGACCGTCTCCACAGGCAACCTTCTCATCATGACCTTCTGGACCTTTCATAGCGAGCAGTCGCCCACCTGGGATTACATACGGCTTCGCCAAATCCGCAAGCATGCCAAGTTGCCCAACGGCCCGGGCGGTGACCAAATCAACCCGGCCAACAACATCTTGCAGCGACGGAAGATCCTCTGCTCGTCCATGGACAGCAAGAAACTTGTGCAGACCAAGCGTTCGGGCAACGTGTCGTTGAAATGCGACCTTCTTGGCCACCGCATCCAAGGAAAACACCTCCAGGTCGGCCCGGGCGATTTTTAATGGCAAGGCAGGAAAGCCCGCCCCGGAGCCTATGTCGAGAAGGCTGCGAGCACGTCCCAGAAACGGCAGCAGGGTCAGAGAGTCAATCAGGTGCTTTTCATAAATTTCGCTCTGCCGAGTGATCGCAGTGAGGTTGCGTTTTCGATTCCAACGAAGCAACTCGTCAACAAGCCACACGAGCTTGCCCAGTTGGTCGTCGGTAAGTTGAACAGGGGGCACCATCTTGGCAACCATGTCAGCTAGGTTTGCCTGCATGGCCGTTTAGCGTCGCAAAAGCACCGCCAGAATGGCGATTGCTGCGGGCGTGACACCAGGGATGCGGCCCGCCTGACCAAGCGTTCGTGGCGTGCCCCGCTTGAGCTTTTCCCGCACTTCGGCAGACAGTCCGGACACCTTTTCATAATCGAAGCCAGGCGGGATCACCAGGTTTTCGAGACGGCGGAACCGTTCGACCTGCTCCTGCTGTCGTTTGATATAACCAGCATATTTCACCTGCGTCTCAAGTTCATCGAGCAGTTCGTCGCTCAAGCCTTTCAAGCGTTCATCGGCAAAGACCAGGTCACGGATTCCGATTTCCGGCCGTCGCAGCAACTCCTCAAGTGAAGCACCGTTCTTCAGTTCGCCGAGACCAAGACGCACCAAAGCAGTTTTGTCGCGAGGCCCGATTCTGGTCGATTCCAACCAGCTAAAGCCACTATTCAGGGTAGTGGTCTTGTCACAAAAACGCTGCCAGCGCTCCTCGGTCAGGAGGCCGATACGTCGGCCATGAGGACTGAGGCGTAAATCGGCATTTTCCTCACGTAATAACAGCCGGTATTCGGCGCGCGAGGTAAACATCCGATAGGGCTCGGGTGCCCCGAGGTTAACCAAGTCATCGATCAGCACACCCACATACCCTTCATCTCGGCCAACGATCAGTGGTGTGTCACCCTGCACGTGCAAGGCCGCATTGATGCCGGCTATCAAACCTTGGGCTGCGGCTTCCTCATAGCCCGACGTTCCGTTGATCTGTCCTGCATGGAAGAGGCCGCGGAGTGTCTTGGTTTCGAGTGTCGGTTTGAGCTGTATCGGATCGATGTAATCGTATTCAATGGCGTACCCAGGGCGCATAATTTCGGCGTTTTCCAGCCCAGGGATCGTCCGCAGGAAGGCCAACTGGATATCGAGCGGCAACGATGTGGACACTCCGTTGGGATAAATTTCGCCGCTTGCCAACCCCTCGGGCTCAAGAAAGATTTGGTGCTGGTCTTTGTCCGGGAACCTCACGACTTTATCCTCAATCGACGGACAGTAGCGTGGCCCAACGCCTTCAATCACCCCCGAATACAGGGGCGAGCGATCGAGGCCCGACCGAATGACTTTATGGGTTTGGCTGTTGGTATAAGTTATGTAGCATGGGACTTGGGGACGCTCAATCCGCGCGGTGTCGGCAGAAAACGGCCGCGGCTTTGGATCACCCAACTGGGCCTCCAGTTGACTGAAATCGATAGAGGATGCGGCCAAACGGGGCGGGGTGCCGGTTTTCAAGCGCCCAACAGCAAAGCCAAGCTCACGCAAATGGTCCGACAGGCCCTCCGAGGGGGGTTCTCCAGCACGCCCACCAGGATAGTGCACCAACCCAACATGAATCAGGCCACGCATAAACGTCCCTGCTGTCAGCACCACAGACTTGGCAAAATATTGTTCGCCCTCTCGGGTCACGACGCCGCTGGCGGCATCTCCGTCAACACAAAGGCGAACCACCTGAGCCTGCTTCAGATCGAGCCCGCCCTGGCCCTCAACCACCTGTTTCATGCGCAGTCGGTATTGGTCGCGATCGGCCTGGGCGCGTGATGCGCGCACCGCCGGTCCCTTTTTGGTGTTCAGTAGGCGAAACTGGATTCCGGTTGCGTCTATGTTCCGAGCCATTTCGCCACCCAGGGCATCAACCTCACGAACCAGATGGCCCTTGGCCAGACCACCGATCGCTGGGTTGCAGGACATCTGCGCAATCGCGTCGAGATTCAGGGTCAACAACAGCGTTCGGCAGCCCATTCGGGCCGAAGCCAGGGCGGCCTCACAGCCGGCGTGGCCAGCCCCCACCACCACTACGTCATAACTTGCATCCATTTACATCAACCCAACCGTCAAATTGTTCCACGTGGAACAGAAACACCAAGCTGCCGCCAGTGTTTCACGTGGAACACCCCTTACTTGCCAACACAAAACTCGCTGAAGATCTGTTCGAGAATATCATCCGGAGTGGTCTCGCCGGTAATTTGCCCAAGAGCGGCCAGCGCCTCACGCAGTTCGATCGACAGGCATTCCAGCGGTGCCGCGTGTTGTGCGCTTTCCAGAAACCGCATTAGCGAGTGACGCGCACGCAAAACCGCCTCCTGGTGGCGACGTTCGGAAAGGACAACATCCTCACGCCGGTCGCCGGCCACGACCCGCCGATCGAAATGGGTGACTACCGCCTCGAAAAGCGCCTCCAGTCCCTGCTCCAGTTTGGCCGAAACAGAGACATGGCGCAGAAAGCCCTCCAGCGGTTGGTCCTCGAGAATATTAGGCCTGTCAACCTTGTTTAAGACCAAGAGTGTTTTTTCGGGCGCACACAGGGATGCGGCCAGCCTGTCCTCTTCTTTCAGGGGCTCTGAAGCGTCCAAGACCAACAACACCAGATCGGCCATACCAACCTTGTCCTTGGCGCGACGCACACCTTCTTGCTCGATCAAGTTGTCGGTGTCGCGTACCCCGGCCGTGTCAATCAGGCGGATTGGAAAGCCTCCCAGCACCATCGATTCTTCCAGGGTGTCGCGGGTTGTTCCCGGTATCTCGGTAACAATCGCGCGGGCCTCACCGAGCATAGCATTCATCAACGAGCTTTTCCCGACGTTCGGACGGCCAAGTATGAGCAGGTTGATTCCGTCGCGCAGAATGCGGCCCGTGTCAAAAGTGTCCAACAGCCTTGTCATGTCTTCGACCGTGGCTGCAACCTCACGTTGGACGGCAGTCAAGTCTAGGCTGCCGACTTCGTCGTCAGGAAAGTCAATGTGTGCCTCAATCAAGGCAAGGGCTGTCCTGGTGTGGTTGGCAAAGCGGTGAACGCGCTGCGACAGGCGGCCGTTGAGTTGTCCCAGCGCCACCTGACACGCTTCTGCCGACCGTGCCCTGATTACGTTGATCACTGCTTCTGCCTGGCTAAGGTCGAGGCGGCCGTTCAAAAACGCTCGCTGCGTAAACTCTCCAGGATTGGCCAGGCGGCCACCTTTGGACAGGAAAAGGTCCAAGGCCTGGCGCATAATTTGCGGACCGCCATGGCAATGAACCTCAACAACATCTTCCCCGGTATACGAATGCGGCGTTCGCATAATCACGGCCAACACCTCATCAACCTGACTGCCGTCAGCAGCTCTCAGCTGGCCGTGATAAAGTTGGTGGGATCGCATCCTATCTGTTGGACAGCCGACAAACGTTTCTGCAAGAAGTTGTGCAGAAAGCGGACCAGAAACTCGGATGATACCGACGCCGCCTTCACCCGGAGGCGTCGCCGGTGCAACGATTGTGTCTGTAGAGAACATCGTCATCCCATTGAGGGCAAGACTGGTTTTGGGCGTCTGCTGACCCCCCTAATGTTTTCATTAATGGCTGATCAGGCGGTTTTGCGATGAATGAAATACTGCTGAAGAATGGTCAACAAGTTGTTAACCAGCCAGTAAATGACCAATCCACTGGGAAAATTCAAAAACAAAAACGTAAAAATGATTGGCATCATCATGAATATCTTCGCCTGGGTCGGATCGGCAGTGGTCGGCGTCATCTTTTGCTGGACAAACATGCTCGCACCCATCAAAACCGGCGTTATGTAAAAAGGGTCTTTGGCCGACAAGTCGGTTATCCAGAAGGCAAATGGCGCGTGCCGTAAAGCGATCGAATCCAGAAGAACCTTGTAAAGGGCAAAAAAGACCGGAATTTGCACGAGCATTGGCAGGCAACCGCCCAAAGGATTGACACGATGTGTCTTATAAAGTTCCATCAGCTCTTTGTTCAAACGTTCCTTATCATTTTTGAACCGTTCCCGGAGTTTGGTCATTTCGGGTTGGAGCTTCTGCATTGCCTTCATCGAGGCGTAACTTTTGTGGGTTAAAGGCCAAAACAGCAGTTTGATGATGATGGTCAGCAAAATGATCGCCAGCCCGTAGTTCTTCAGGTAGCCATAGAAAAATGTCAGGAAGTAGAATAACGGCTTGGCCAGAAGGTCGAAAAAGCCGAAATGAATGGTCCGTTCCAACTGATGCCCCGCCTCTTTCAACAAGTCCATCTCTTTCGGACCAATAAACAGGAAATAATTAAGTCGCTTGACCTCTCCCGCCTGAAACGCCAGGTAAGGCGTTTCTATAATGTTCTCGATGGCGTCTTGATTTTTAGTAATCCTGACGCGCTCTGTGTACGTGGTGTCGGGAACAGCAACGGAAAGAAAATATTTGGTTTGAAACGATGTCCATTGCGCGTTTTGTCCATAAATGACCGGTGTTTCAACAAGATCGTCGGCATCAACCTCGTCAATTTTGCCGTCAACCAGCGAGGATGGACCGGCAAAAGAGTACATGTCGGTTTTCATTGAGTCGTCCCAGCGTTGAACCAAAGCAAAATCTAGGGTGCCGCGCAATTGGGTTTGACTCGTGTTCTGCAACTCGATCTGACAATCGATTGTATAGGAATCCCCCTGTAAAACAAAACTCTTGATGACAGTTAGACCTGACGGGGTGACCGTTTGAAAAGAAAGGGTTTGGTTGTCATCTCCAGAAAGATCCATTCGTTCCGGGGCTGTCGTGGAATAGACTGTATTGGCGGGCAGTTGAAGGCTTTCCGTACCTGTTGTCCGCAGCGTGGCATACTGCAATGGACCCGCCTCAAACATTTGTTCTGGCGGAGAGCCAGGATCCGATGTCGTCCGGTATTTTTTCAGCTCGAAAGAAGTTAGTCTTGCCCCAGAGCTGGTGAAGACTGCCCGGTAAAA
>JAFDBS010000130.1 GCA_019313185.1 Deltaproteobacteria bacterium
AGGAAGTGTTGTAACGGCTGCCGTACCAAATCCTTCATTGTTGACGTCCTTTTGGTTCAGGGTGAAACAGGGAATAGACTGCCGGAATGAGGACCAGTGTAATCAAGGTCGAACCGGTCAATCCGCCGACAACCGCTCGAGCCAAGGGTGCCTGAGCGTCTGCGCCCTCGCAGAGGCCGAGGGCGAGTGGCATCAAGGCAAGAATCGTCGTCAACGAGGTCATTAAGATCGGACGTAAGCGGCGCCGGCCGGCTTCAGAGACTGCATCTGAAACCGCCAAGCCCTCATTGATGAGTTGCCCGGCTTGGTCGACCAGCAGAATAGCGTTGTTGACGACGATTCCACCCAACATGATACAACCAATGTAAGATTGCAGGTTGAGGGTTGTGCCCGTCAGGAACAACATGAACAGGACGCCAACTGCCGCCACCGGCACGGAAGCCATGACGACGACCGGATCACGCAATGATTCGTACTGGCAAGCGAGAACCATGTAGACCAACAGCAGGGCCAGAAACAGGGAAATGATCAATTCATTGAACGCCTCCTGCTGTTCTTCGAAATTGCCGGCTACGACAAGGTCATACTGGGCTGGGCGGGGAATCTGATCAAGCAAGACTTGCACGTCGGCGGCGACCGAGCCGAGCGCGCGACCCGCGACATTGGCTTCGACGGTAACATGCCGCTGTTGGTCTTTCCGGTCGATCAGGATCGGGCCGCGGCTGGGCTGGTTGGTCACCAGGTTGCGTAACGCCACTTGTTCTCCTGTCCGGGTTCCCAGAGTCAGGTCGAGAATTTCGTCGATCGAACGTTTTTCGGCGTCTTGCAGTTGCACGAAAATCCGATACGCATTTCCCTGGGAACGAAATTCTCCGGCTTTGGAGCCGGCCACGGCAGTCTCAAGAACACGTGTGACATCACGAACGCTCAATCCCAGATCGGCAATTTTATCCCGATCGATTTGAATTTCCTGCTGTGGAATGCCGGCTTTTTGGCTGACATCGACATCTGTGATCCCGCGCACGTCTGCGATCTGCAAGGCCACCTGATCGGCAAGAGCGTCTAGAGTGTGCAAGTCGAATCCTCTGATTTCAATAGTCAGGCCTTGGTCTCCTCCCAGGAGTCGCTCAAGCAGAAATTGCCCTTGCGGAGCGCGGGTGCGAATGGTCATCCCCGGAATCTTGCCATCGAGTAACTGCCGAAGGTCGTTTGCAATGTCGACGTTCGAACGGTCCCGATCTGCCGCCGGCACCAGAGACATCCTGATTTCAGCTTTGGATGCATCCCCGGGGCGCCAACTGCTTGAACCGATACTGATCACAGACGAGACCTTTTCCGGGACAGCATCATAAACGATCTGCTCCATCAGGCGGGACTGTTGTTCGAGTAAATCCAGTCGAGTTCCAATTTCCATTTCGCCGGAAACGCGCACTTCACCTTCGTCGCTAGGCGGCAGAAACTCACTGCCAATAAACGGCAACAGCAATAAGCTCGCCCCAAGGATCATGCATGCTATGCACACGGTGCGAAGGCGGTGACGCAGCACCCATTGCAAAAGATGGCGGTAGCCGGTGTCAAGTTTCTGAAACACCGAATCCGACCAGAGAATCATCGGTTCGATCCGCGGAGACCGTCGTTTATGAAGTTCTTCCGGGGACTCGAGAAATTTGGAGGACAGCATCGGCAAAAGGCTGAGGGAGACGAGCAAGGAGCATACCAGGGCAAAAATGATCACAAAAGCTAGCTCTTGAAATAAAATCCCCGCAACACCCCGAACGAACACCAATGGCAAAAAAATGACCAAGGTTGTAATAGTGCTGGCCACGATTGCCGGACCCACTTCGCGAGTCCCCTCGACAGCCGCTGTGGCAGGCTGTTCGCTGTTTTCAACGCGTCGGCGGAAAATGTTTTCGAGAACGACAACCGAACTGTCCACCATCATGCCCACGCCCAGTGCCAATCCACCGAGAGTCATCAGGTTCAAGGTAAAGCCGCCGAAATAAATCAGGGCGAACGTGGCGACCACGGAAATGGGGATGGCCAGAGAAATCACGAAAGTGGAGCGCAGGTTGCGCAGAAAGAACAGAAGAACGATAATCGACAGCCCACCGCCATACAGGACCGATTGTGCAACATTGGCAATCGAGCGTTCGATAAAATTCCCTTGATTGATCACCGGAACGATACGGATCTGCGGAAAACTCTGGTTGACAGAATCAATCTCTTTTAAAATCGCTTTGGACACTTCGACGGTGTTGGCGTTGGCCTGTTTGCGAATCGCGACCCGCAATCCGCGTTCGCCGTTCACTCGGATAATACGGCGCAGTTTTTCGTAAGTGTCGACAACCGTTGCCACTTGGCCAAGCGTCACGGCAGCCCCGTCCTGATGATAAATGACCGTATTGCGGATTTGAGCAAGGCTGGTGTACTCTGCCGGGGCACGAAGTGTGACTTCATAACGGCCTTGTTCGATGCGGCCGGCGGGAAGGTCAAGGTTGGCGTTGCGGATGGCGTTCAGGATTTGGTCGAGCGGAAGGCCCAAGGCTTTAACCCGGTCGGGGTCGAGTTCAACGCGGATTTCGCGGTTAAAGCCTCCCCACAGGTCGACCTGGGCAACACCGGGAAGACGACCGAACCGGTAACGGATTTGATCCTCCACCAGTTCGGTCAATTCGACTGGATCCAGACTGCTGGAAATCCCCAACAGGACCACTGGAAAACTTGCTATGTCGAACTTGCTGACCCGCGGGCGGACGATATCTTCAGGCAGTTCATTGATCTCGTCTTCGAGTTGGGCCTGCACATCGATTGCTGCCGTATCAATATCCGTTCCCCATGAAAAACTGACTCGGACCGTGCTGTTGCCTTCAGATGACTGAGATGTCATCTCTTCAACACCGGGCACCGTTGCAACGATTTCTTCAATGATCTGGGTGACCAAGCGTTCCATGACTTCTGGGCTGGCCCCTTCGTACTGGGTCCGGATAGTCAGGGTCGGCAATTCGATGTTTGGCAGGAGGTCAATTTGCAGACGGGTTAGCGAGAACGCACCGAGAATAACGACGATCAGCGTTATCATCGTGGTGAAAACCGGACGGCGAACACTGAATTTACTGAGATTCATCAGTGAGACACCTTGTTTGTTTTCACGTCCGCGGGTTCTTGTTCGGCAGGAATAATGATCGCCGAGCCGTCATCAAGCATCTGGTGGCCAAGCGTGACCACTTGACCGGTGATCGTCTCGTTGAGGATCTGCACCTGACCGTCTCCTTGAATGCCCAATTCGACTTCCTGCCAATGGACAGATTGGCCGTCTTCGCTGACCAAAAAAATGCCCACTTTGTCTTGCCGCTTGGTCAATGCCGTCTCCGGGATAATCAGGGCGTCCGCAACATGGGCCAAAACGATTGTTGTCCTGATGAACATGCCTGGCTTCAAGCGGTGGTCTGGATTGGCGACTTTCAATTCCACCCGTGCCTGGCGTGTTTCTTGTTTAAAAATGGGAGCGATTCGTTCGATCTGGCCTTTAAACTCCTCGTTCGGGTAAGCATCAGTGGTCAGTATGACATCCTGACCAGGACTTAACTGGGCATAATCACGTTCGGAGACGAAGATCACGCCGGTGATCGGGTCTAATTCGACGATGCGTAGCAATGGCGTGTTCGCTGAGACCGTATCACCCGGGTCGACATAACGTTCAGCAACCACCTTCTGGCTGTCGTCACCGTTCAAGCCAGCCAGAATTCGCGTATAGCCCAGCCTGATTCGGGCTGTTTCCAGGGCTGATTCGGCACGGACGACTTGGGCCTGCGCCACTTCAAGTCCCGATTGTTTAGCCAGTTCGTTGGCCTTGACCGAATCAAATTGAGATTCCGAGGCAACGCCGCGCTGACGCAATGTTTTAAAACGGGACAGTTCTCGTTGAGCGATTTCCAGGGCATTTTGAGCCTCGACCAGGTTGGCTTTCGCCACTTCAAGATCCGCCCGGGCTTGTGCAACCGCCTGCACATATTCTTCACTGTCAAGCTCAGCTATCAACTGGCCAGGTTCGACTGGGTCAGCAATGTTCACGGTTATGCGTTCCAAGCGGCCACTGACCTTTGGCGCCACGACGAACTCTGCACGGGCTTCAAGCGTTCCACTGAACGTTCTGTGCATCTCGATCTCTCCTCGAATTACCTGTGCGACTTCGACCGGAGCAGTGCGGTCTGACTTCGCATTGCGTGAACGATTCGTCTGTTCAGGGGGAGCAGAACGCGAAAAGAAGAGCCATCCCAAGATGGCCGAGCAGAAGACGGCGACAAAAAAAATAATCCATGTTTTTCGATGACCTAGAGACATAAGTTCAAGCCTTTGTTTAAGAAGACAGGACCGTGTCGACCGTCAATGTCCCAGCGCACAATCAAGTCATTCTATACAGCCAGTCGAGTTGCCGAGACAAGAAGAATTTCCAGCAGGGATCATTTCCATCAAGGCGGGAACTTGCACGCAGGGAAGGGCACATCACTGCGAGCAAAGATGGACTTTATCCCGACCTATGCGGGACAAAATAACATGTTCTCGATGAACAGGCCCAGGACCTGCTGGTCAATTGACTTCCCCAATACAGACATACTTGATTTCGAGATAGGCGTCCATCGCATATTTGCTGCCCTCACGGCCTAAGCCTGAATACTCGATAACGCCAAATGGAGCGACGGCCGCAGAGATCTAGCCGGTGTTCACACCAACAATTCCATATTCTAGAGCTTCTCTAACGCGCCAACAGTGTGCCAGATCCCGGGTATAAAAATAAGAGGACAAGCCGTTATTGGTATCGTTCGCAATGTGTCCGACTGAAGAAAAATGTCGATGTGCCGGTCGACGAAATTGTCGCCGGACGTGCTTTTCTCCTCACGATTCACGACATTGCTGGCATTGGACTGGTATTCAACCTCGAAACGCGTGCCAAGTGTCCAGTCAGCGTGCGGTTGCAAGGAACCTCGTAAGCCAAGTCTGGTCGAGGAATTATCGTTATCGACCTGGTAGAGCTTGCTCTTGTCGCCATCGTTAACATAAAGAGCACCACGGTTTAATTGGCCGTACAATTCGACCTTGACTTTGTCGTTGCTGGAGGTGATTGTCCGACTTGGTGCCATGGCCGCATCGGGCGTCTCTACAGGGGCTGGTTTGACGAAAGCCTGGCCGCCGATTTTTTGACTGAGTGCATCTATTTGTTTCGACTGCTGATCGATTTGTTGCTGCTGCGCATTGATGATGCGCTCAAGCCTGAAGATTTTGTCCTCGAGACTTTCACCCTGCGCAAAGCCACATAACATCAAAAAGAAAATAATGGCGAGAAGTGAGTGTCTGATTTGAGTTAACCAACCCATGATGACACTCCTTTGAAAAATTCAACGTTGCACTCAACACATGCAGGGAAGTTCCTGCACAGGGCTCATAAACCCTCCATCTACGCAAAATCAATTATTGAAAACATCATTGTTGATACAGGTGCACATCCCGTTGTGGGAACGGGATAGACAATCCTTCTTCATCGAAACGAATTTTCACGGCTCGGGTCACATCCCAATAAACGTCCCAGTAATCATCCTTATTCGTCCAAGGCCTGACGATAAAATTGACCGACGAATCGCCAAGTTCATGAAGTTTTATAAGTGGTTCGGGTTCAGCCAGGATTTTTTCATGAGTTTTGACAATATCTTGCAAAACCTGCTCGGCCTTGGTGATATCGTCAGTGTAGGCAATGCCAAACATCATATCGACTCGGCGGCGGGTCTGTGCCGTCACGTTTTTAACGACATCTCCCCAGATTTTGTTATTAGGAACGACGATGGTTTGGTTGTCCATCGTCATGATGGTCGTGTTGACCAAGCTCATGTGACTGACTTTGCCAAACATGCCGGCAGCCTCGATCAGGTCCCCCACGTCATAAGGTCGATAGATCAGTATCATCAAGCCGGAAGCAAAGTTGGACAGCGAGTCCTGCAACGCAAAACCCACCACAAAACCAATGACTCCTAAGCCTGCCAGGAGAGGACCCAAACTGATGCCAACTTGCGAAAAAGCAATGAGAACCCCAAGAATGAAGATGCTATTGCCGACGATGGAGACCACCATGCGGCGGAGGAGTTCGGAGAATTTGAGCTGCGATTTCTCCATCGCGTTTTGTACGAGCTTTTTAACGAATTTTGCCAGCTTGCTGAACACAAAAACGATCACAATAAACAGCAGAATTTTAAAAATCAGGTCTGGGCCATCTTCAATCATAACGGCCCAGATTTTTTGTCCCCAACCGATCATTAAGTTGGTGATCACACTGATTTCAACAACTTCAGTGGTTATCTCGCCGGTCACGCTGAGCGTCTGCTCGCGGTAATCGGCTGTGGCGATACCGAGTTTGTCCATGCTGTCCAAGAGCGGCACGAAATTTTGAGCGAGCTGTTTCACATAATTGTTGACTACCGCCAATCGCGCTTTTAACTCCGAATCCTCGGGCGCTACAGAGACACTGGCCTTGATCGCCGCCAGTTCATCGATTGCAGCATCGATGAGCACGGAATGTTTGATGGCCAAGTCATTCAATTCCTCTTTGAGGGAGGCCTCATAATCCCTATGGTCAATGCCGTATTCACGTGACAGAATCAAGCTTTCGGCAAGCTGGTCGTAAGCACGGTTGACGTTGTCCAGCAAGCTGAAGAATTTGGTATATGCCGATGCAAGTTCGGCAGGGGGAAGGGCAAGGTCGGGCAACTGCATTTGAGAACGAATGCGCTGAACACTTCTCCGGGTGATCTCGATTTCATTATCGAGAATATCGATTGCCGCCTTTTGATACGCTGCATAACCAGGCGCCTCTTCTTTGAGATCTTTGACAGCATTAACAAATTTCAGGCCATGCGCCATGAATTCAAGCGTGGCCGCGTTGAGTTTGGTCTCGAAGGCGCTGCGTAGCTGGCCATCGCTTGATTGCATCTGTTTGCGTAATTCTTCGATCCTGGCTTTGTTCTGGTGTAACTCGTCAAGGATTTTGTCGAGCGATGTATCGCCCTGCTTTGCAACCTCTGCAGTTGCAGCAGGAGGGGTGTTTTCAGCTTGAGCAAATTCTTTGTCAGTTAATCCGCCAACGACAAAGGTCAGCGCCAGCAACAAGCTCAAAAGATATCGCATCATGATCATAGACTCCTGCACAGGTTAAAGACTGGTACGTGGCCGCAGTGAAAGAAAAATCGAATGTACAACTTTGTTAAAAATATCAGAAGTTACCCGTTTGGCAATTGTGCTGGAGAGACCATCAAATAAATTCGATATGTTGCAAACATGGCTCAAACGCATCGCATAGATCAGGTCATCGAGTGGTAATCCGTCACGAAGGCCAAGCCAATCAAGCGGTCCAAAACAACCCGTGTAAAGCTAACGAAAAATGGGGCCTATAATGCTCAATGGCGGCCATCAGTCCATTCTGCAAACTGAAGTGCTATAATAAAAATTATCTGATCGGCGGAGATTGTTTATGCATATCGACCTGTCACTAATACATACAGTTCTGAGGTGGGCAGCCCTGAGCATAAGCGTTTGCTTTCTGCCAAGTCACAACGCCGTGGCAGTCATGCCTTCATTTGATTGCCAAAAAGTGAGTGTCGGCAGCATAGAAGAACTGGTTTGCACAGATGCAGGATTGGCCCTCCTGGACAACAAGTTGGCCGAGGTTTACGCGTTGGCGGCCCAAAAAGCAGTCAACGAATATCCCCCCGTTCTGAAGGCAGAACAGCGAGGTTGGGTCAAGGCACGCAACGAGTGCTGGAAAAGTACTGACAGGCGCGAATGTGTCGTGGACAGTTACCGCCTGCGCATCGCTGAACTGCAGGCTCGCTATCGCCTGTTACCAGCGTTGGAGACCGTTCGTTATATGTGTGACGGGTCGCCGGCAAACGAAGTCATGGCCACATTCTTCCAAACTGACCCACCGTCGCTGATTGCCGAAAGAGGGGATAGCGTCTCGATGATGTATCTGCAGCCAAGTGCCAGCGGCACCAAGTATCGAGGGCGTAACGAAACCCTCTGGGAGCATCAGGGTGAAGCGCGCATCATATGGGGATATGGAGCTACCGAGATGCTTTGCCAAAAAACACCTATGGCAACATATCCTCCTCAGCCCGGTTCGAGTGATTGGATATTTGAAGTTGAGCGGTTGGTTAGGACAAGTGACAATGCCGGTCACGGCCCGGATATCGGCTCACAAGAATGGATGTATACCGTAGGCCGTAAACTCGGTATTTATGACTCAGAGGGACACGGCCCGGATCCTGGCTCAATTCAATGGAAAGAGGCCGTTCACCGCAAGGTGTTCCAATCCGAACCCGGACCTTAAGTTGAATCCTGCAATCGTGTATGGTCGCGCATTAAATAGCCGATCTGTGCTTGTTCGATGATCAATCATCAAAATGCCTGCACATGTTCATTTGCAAAGTTTTATTTTGGTGAATCTGCAATCGGATTATTACTGCTGCCACGGTGTACTGTTCTATAATAAGCTGCATATTATACACACCATCGAAGGGGTAGGTGTAACAGCCGACCTCGAGACAACTTAAAGGTCTACTCTAGCACGCAAAGCGTCATGACTTCTTCAGAACTTCCGCAAAACAAACTTAGTCCCATGGTTCTTTGCCAACAGAACTGTGGGTTTTCTAGCCTTGATCAGTCCAATCTTCGGTAAGCACTTTTGCGTATTTGGAATCTGCTGTTGAAATGATCGGATTTTATACTTCCTTGAAATTCCAGACAGTTGCTGAAAGATACAATTTAAAAGTTCTCAGGTAATTGGCAAGGGGTTAATTTTTACTGAAAATTGTGACAAATAGAAAAGCCCACAAAATATTCTCGAGGACTTTCGGGTAAATTTAGCGAACACGGCTTTGTTTCACTCAGCCTTACGGGTCCGGTGGCATTGAGCAAAAGCACGAATGTTTTGGAGATTTAGCATTCGTATGCTCCTTAACTCCCTTGCGCCTGGCTGTCATCGTCGCTCCGGCAACACCACAATTATCTGTATCAACCTCATCAATGGCAACAACGGTCGTCGTCGGGTTCTTGCCAGGCATATCAACATGCAAGTCAGTTGCACCGCCAATCAGTTGCGCCTTCTGTTCCAGGGTCGCGTCTTCCTTGGTAATCTTGATGTTTACGCACGGCGTAGATTCTCCTTATTGTGGTTTTTGTGAAATGAAGTAGCGATCTAAGGCAGTAAAAAGCCAACCGATCATTACACAGCTTGACGCCAATAGCAGAGGCAAGGCGAAGCCGTCCTGCATGTCGGCAAGAAACCCCGCCGCTATCGGACCAAGGACTTGACCGATCCCAAAACTTGCGGTTAAAACAGCCGCCGCCCGTTTCCCATCATAAGGTATGCGAGCGTTCCCCTCAGCCAAGGTCAGGGCGACGATCCCCAAAAATGTCCCACCAAAAGTAATGGCAGCATACATCACTTCAATAATGCTGTCGGCATGCATGCTGACAAGAATTCCAGAAGCTTGAAGCATATATGCTGAAAGGAGGGCTTTTTTATTGCCAATACGACGTGAAAGAAGTGGCCAAAAAATTGTGGACGGGACAGCAGCCAAGCCTACAGCGACCCAACTGTATGCGGCATAAGCTTCGAGACCAGAAGTTGAGGCAACGATGGCAACAATAAATGTGGCCGTGACGATATATCCCAGGCCTTCAAAGAAATAAGCCGCAACCAACGGCCACAGATTCAGCAGGCTATTCTTTGAAGTCGAACTGCGTGAATCAATTTTCGGAGCGTCGATTTTACCTTTTGTGATGACGGTACCTGTAATAGCCAATATTCCGGCCAGAGCGCCCATACCTATCCATGCTCCGTCCCATTGTCCGATATGATCCAGCCAGGGGATCATCAATCCGCTCAATGCGATACCTGCACCAACCCCACCATACAAAGCCCCTACCCAGTGACCATATCCCCGCCGCACAAGGGCTCCACCAATTTCGGCAGAGACAATGATGAACAGCATGGCGCTGACGAAACCGCTTACGAAACGCAGGGTGCCCCACCAGAAAACAGTCACGGTCAAACCCATGGCTGCGGTTGTGGCGATGCTGAGAAGCAGAGAGATTGTCGCAACATAATGAGTGCGAATGAGGCGCGGGACAATAGAACACAAGACTGCCCCGGCAAGGTAGCCAAGATAGTTAAGCCCAGCCAGCCAACCGGCAACGCTGTTGCTTATCCCAAGGTCGCGTTGCATGAGTGGCAGAATTGGCGAAAAAACAAAACGCCCGATCCCCATGGCGATGATCATACCGATAATACCGCCAAGAAGAATGCAGACTGCATCCCAGTCTCTTTTCTTCGTGTCCATGGTTGAGATGCTATCAGGACAAAAATATCATCACAAATGAAAGTTTATGTATGAAACATCATAATTGGTGGCAAATAACAAAAGGCCACCCGTTTCCAGATGGCCATTAGCATATACAAAAGCAAACTCTTTGGGAGTTGTCAGGCTTCTTTATCCATGACTATTCTCCTTCTGCTATTGTAGGGAAATAGTCTTTATGGGTCACAAAATACTGTCCCAACTTTCTCTGGTGTTAGATAACGAAATCATTTATTTGGGCCAGAGGCATTCAAGGTCTGGTACAAAGCAACGAATTCCTGGCTGAGTTTATGTCGGGGCAAGAAGAACACTATAGGTTTGGCAGCACGATGTGACTCCATGATTTTGACCGAACTGGAGATGTATGGTTGTAGTATTGGCAGTTGCTGCTTGACCAATTCATCCACCGCCTCTCTCGGCATGCGCGCCTGCGATGAAAATTGATTGATAACAATACCTTCAACATGCAAAGCATCATTATGATCTTCTTTCACCTCCTGGATGTTTCTCAACAGCTCATATAGTGCATCACGCGAAAAAATGTCACAGTCGAACGGAATCAGGCACCGCTCACTCGCGATGAGTGCCGATAAGGAATAAAAATTCATTACGGGCGGAGTGTCAATGTAAATTTCATCATAGATTCCGGTGAGTTCCGCCAAAAACTCTTTCAACTTATTGAACTTGTACCGTGACACCAGTTTCGATTCGAGATCGGTTAGTTCACGACTCGCAGTAATAACGAATAAATTGTCAAAGGCCGTCTTCCGTACGAAATCATCAGGCCGAAAATTACGGTAGCGGTTATTGATGGTGGAATCAAAAAATTCGGCGATCCCTGCCACATCATCATCGCCCTTATGCCCCAGATAACTGGAGCTGTTGGATTGCTGATCCAGGTCTACAACCAGCGCTTTTTTGCCTTGGGAGGCTGCAACGGCAGCCAGATTGCAACATACGGTGGATTTTCCAACACCACCTTTGCGGTTGAAAATAACCCGTATCAACTGTAGCTCCTTGCGCTGAAAGGTAATATTCTGATGGACTGCAGTGGGAGAGTTTGCGTCCGCAACGACCACCGAACCCTGTACAATAATCGACCGGATATTATTTCTAGGGTAGGCAACAAGCTGCTGTCAACCAAAATCAAGTCAACTTTGTAGGGAAGTGTCTTGCCAACCTCCGTCGATTTAGATTTCTCAACTCACTCGCGCTCGATGATTGCTTCAAAGAACGCCCGATACGTTCCTTGTCAGGCGATACATGAAGGAACAATTCTACATATTCTTCTTTGGTTGCTCTTTTCAGTCCTGCAAATTAAGAATGGCCTTCCAGAACGGAAGGGCCATTTTTGCACCTGATCGATGATTATTAATAGAGCAGTTGAGGTTCAACCTCGATTTGTCGGCTTACTTATGCAGGCCGAGGGCTTTGATCTTGTCGATAATCACGCGGTTGTCCGGCACCCCTCTGACGATCAGACGGATTGTGCCTGTCTTGTCGATCAGATAGTTAATGCGTTCTCCGGAATAGAGTTTCTTTATCGCACTTCCTCCGTCACTGACCAAGGGGTAGGTGATATCAAATTCATCGGCGAAACGCTTGACTGTGTCCATGCTGTCTCCACTGATACCCATGACCTGGGTATTTAGGCCTTCCAGGATCGCTATGTCCTTTTGAAAGGCCAGCGTTGTGGTTTTTCAGGCAGGGGTATAAATGGCGAAATAAAACGTTAGGATAACGTTTTTTTCCCCCAAGTAATCAGCCAGTGATACCTCGCCCTGGTTGGTCTGTGCCGTGAAGCCCGGTGCCTTGTCTCCCACAGATAGGGCAAGCACCGGTGAGACCATCAGACTCAGTGCGGCGATCATGATTAAAACCAATTTAATTCTCATCGAACACCTCCTTGCGAAGGCTTCAGACCTCTTCATAAGGCCAGAGCCTTGGCTGCTTTGTTTGGATAACTCAGGGAAAGAGGATAAATTGTACTTTTATTCTAATACCGGACAGCGGATAATCAATTTTTTTGCCTGTAAAAGCAACCGCGCGTCAGCAGGGGTTGACAGCAGCGTGGATTTATCCGTCAGGTTCCTGATAGGATGAGCAACAGTAAAATCCTGTATGGATCTGAAAGGAGATGGTCTCATGCCCGATGATGGACTGGCCGCCAATCTTCCTCCGAAGCCTTTAAAAATCCTCAAAACCTTGCATCTCATTTGCATGGGGCTTGTCATGGGTGCCGCGGCCGGTTTGCTTACGAGCCTCCGGCTCATGTACACTCGGGGAGACAACCTTGACCACCTGACCGCGGACATGTTCCAGGCGTCTTTAGTCAACGGTCTTTTCATGTGGGCGCTCTACGGTCTGTTGGCCACGGCCATCGCGTTCTCCCTGTTTAGCTCATGGGGGTTTTTTCGTCACACCTGGATAGTCCTCAAATGGGTGGGCCTTACCCTGATGGTGTTTTGCAGCACCAACTGGCTGATCCCGGCCGTGGATGGTATGGCAGCCCTATCGGATGGTCTTTACTCGATCCCCGATGCAGGTGAGCTGTATAGCAGCCTTTTCCGTCAAGCCACCACCATGGCGTCTCTGGTGATCGGCATCGGAGTGACCCTTAGTGTGCTCTCGGTGTTCAAACCCTTCGGCCTCTGGCAGAGACGTCAGCCATCCCGGCAGAAGACCATCATCATCCGCATGATCATTCTACTGCTGGCGGGAGGGGCCGTGGCCGCCAGCCTCATGCAATCGGCTAAACTGCAAACCTACCGGCAGATGGAGATCAGCCACGTTGAACCGGCTTTTATTCGCGATGGCGTCTACCGTGGTGTTGCGAGCGACGGACCTTTTACCTACCAGGTTGATGTCACTGTCAAAGGGAAAACCATTGTCGAAGTCACCGCCGTATCAAACCGCGCTACTCCTTACGCCCGTTATGCCGAGGGTGTGTTCAGCAGGGTTTTGAATAACCAAAGTCCTGCCGTGGACGCCATTACCAGGGCCACGACGAGCAGCAAAATGCTCCTCAAGGCGGTAGAGAACGCCTTGTCCGGAGCGACTAGGAGTGAAGAATAAAAGGGGTCAGGCTATATCTATCGAGTCAAGTATTTTAAAACGTGCTTTGAGACCGATGTTTGAGGATGCCAGGTGGATCATTATTTCCTGTGCCTTTGTCATCATACCGAATCCTTCGACCTTGAATGTCACGAAAAATGAAAAGGACACCCCGTTACTCAGGATGGCCTTTGTTGCAGATTAAAATGTTTCCTAAATGTGTCGATCAAAAAGAAGCCGTTGTTCCCTTCACAACTAGTGACATTCGAGAAATTCAAGCCAAACTTTCCTTTGAAAGTTGGCCTTCAAGAAGTTTCAAAATGGATGGAGCGGTTCTAGGGGATGGTTACAACTATATGTCTTGGTTCACGAGAGATTTCGATCTTTATGTCAAAGTAATAAGATCAAACTTCCAGCCACAGTAAGGATAATGTTGGCGAAAGCATAGGCTCCTGTGTAACCAAGAGAGGGGATTGTACTCTTTGCTTCCTTGTTC
>JAFDBS010000131.1 GCA_019313185.1 Deltaproteobacteria bacterium
TCCATTTCAATCTGATCAAGGCGGGCTTTCGCGTGGAATGTGCGGCGACGGGTGAAGAGGGTTACAAGATGGCCATCGATCACAGTCCGGACTTGATTATTCTTGACCTGATGCTGCCAAACATGGATGGTCATGAAGTCTGCAAACGGCTTAGGGAAACTCCCGCAACCAAAGAAAGTGCGATCATTATGCTGACCGCCAAGGGCGAAGAAAGTGATATTGTCCGCGGCTTGGAGCAAGGTGCAGACGACTATATCCCCAAACCGTTCAGTCCCCAGGTCCTTTTGGCCAGAGTTCGTGCCGTTCTGAGAAGACGGGGAAAAATCGAAGGGGCACAAACGGCTGTTGAACCGATCGAAATCCACGACTTATTTATTCATCCCGGGCGCAACCGGGTGGTTGCGAACGGTGAGGCCGTGGAATTGACTTTTACTGAATTTAAAATCCTCTCCCTGCTGGCTACCCGTCCCGGATGGGTGTTCACACGATCGCAAATTGTCGATGCTATCCACGGTGAGGGGTACGCCGTGACAGATCGTGCCGTCGATGTCCAGATCGTCGGTTTACGAAAAAAACTCGGCGGTTGTGGGGCTTACATTGAAACGGTCCGTGGTCTCGGTTATCGTTTCAAGGAATAAGAAATTCCTATTTCTCAAACCCTCTGGCTTGAGAATCGACAAAGGCTGATCTTGACCCATGCCTCGAAAACGCCTTATTTGGCAGATCTATCCACCGTTCCTCCTGACCGTGCTGGTTGCAATCGGCGCCGTGACTTGGTTTTTCAGCCAAGCCATCAATCAATTTTACATTGATCAAACCAGAAATGATTTGGAAGCAAGAGCACGCTTTATGCTCCCTCTGGTCGACGGGAACCTGAATCCAGCCAACACAATACCTCTTGATAGTCTCTGCAAACACCTCGGCCGGCAAACCGGGACCCGTCTGACGATCATTGACAACAAAGGTGTGGTGCTGGCCGACTCCGATGAAAATCCAAGTCGCATGGACAATCATGCCGACCGACCTGAAATTATCTCGGCTTTGAATGGCCATATCGGTGTTTCCACGCGTTATAGCCATACCTTGCAGCAAAACATGATGTATGTCGCGGTGCCGGCTTCGCTGAACGGACAAATTGTCGGAAGTATCCGTGCAGCACTACCTCTGGCCAAAATCGACCAGACCTTAAATATTGTTCTTTACCAGGTATTGACCAGCGGATTGCTTATTGTCCTGATTGCCGCACTGGTCAGTTTATGGCTCTCTCGGCGCATTAGCAGACCTTTGGAGGAGATGAAGCGCGGTGCGGATCGATTTGCCCGGGGAGAACTTGACAGACGCCTGCCCGACTTTGCGAGTGAGGAACTCGGAGGCTTGTCAGAAGCCATGAACCAAATGGCTGCCCAGCTTGATGATCGGATCCGGACTGTTGTGCGACAGCACAACGAGCAAGAAGCCGTGCTGGCCAGTATGATCGAAGGAGTCTTTGCCATTGACAAAAAAGAAAAGATCATTCGGGTGAATAGTGCTGCCCGAGAGCTCCTCGGTCTTGATATTTCTGCCATTGGTCGTAAGGTTCACGAAGTTTTGCGCAAGCCCGATCTCTTGAATTTCATCGATCGTGCTCAATCCAGCCATGAACGTATTGAAGAAGACATCATCCTCAACCTCCGCGGTGAGGAACGTCTCCTTCAATCCCATGGCACACCGTTGCGTGATGCCAGGGGGCGTGAAATTGGGGCGCTGATTGTTTTTAACGACATCACGCATTTAAAGCGTCTGGAAAACATTCGTCAGGATTTTGTGGCGAACGTCTCACACGAACTGAAAACACCGATCACGGCGATTAAAGGCTCTGTCGAAACACTGATCGGAGGCGCGATGGACGATGAGGAAAACGCGTTGCGGTTTCTGGAAATCATTTCTCGGCAAGCCGACCGCTTGAATGCAATTATTGAGGATTTGCTGGCGCTCTCGCGTATTGAGCAAGACGAAGAACAAGCCGGCATTGAACTCCGGCAAGCGAAACTCCACGATTTCTTGGTCACCACCCTTCAAGCTTGTCAAATCAAGGCACGTGACAAACAGGTTAAACTCGAGATGGACTGTCCGGAAGACCTGCAAAGCAATATAAACGCCCCATTATTCGAACAAGCCTTGGTCAACTTGATTGACAATGCCATCAAATACAGTCCCGAAGACGGCTTGGTCAAGATCACTGCCCGGCAGCTTTCGGGAGAAATTGTTTTGCAAGTTCAAGATTGGGGAAGCGGTATTGCCCGCGAGCATTTGCCAAGACTTTTCGAGCGGTTTTACCGGGTCGACAAGGCCCGCAGTCGCAAATTGGGAGGAACGGGATTGGGGTTGGCGATCGTCAAACATATCGTTCAAGCGCATCACGGCAAAATTTCTGTCGAGAGCGCTCCGGGTGAAGGCAGTATTTTTACCATTCAAATCCCATCATAATATATCCCGATGCCGGCGATTTTCCCCTCATTGCTAGACATCGACTGACCGGCGCCGCTTCTCATCTTTCCTGACAGAGTCCTAACACAAATCTAACACTTGTCAGCTAAACGGTATTCTGTGGCCCATCTACTCTGCCATTTGGGGATTATTTTTTCACGTAAGGTCTCGTTTTCACTAACTCCTGACACAGTTCTAACACAGTCTTAACAAAATGGGGGGATGCTTGCGGTTAGGAGATATCGATGAACGCAAACCGGAGCAACCGGTAGATAACGAACCTCACGAAAAGGAGAACAACATGATTCACCGCATCAAAAAACTGGCCCTGGTGGGTTGCCTGTGTATTCTGTCCTGCAGCCTCATGGTCACAAACAGTATGGCTGCAAAGATTGAAGTCGATCCCAACCTTAACGATTACGTCAAAGTCGAAGGCGTGGCCGGCAACCTGAACAGTGTCGGGTCTGACACACTGAACAACCTCATGACGTTTTGGGCCGAGTCGTTCCGCAAGAAATACCCCAATGTCAATATTCAGATTGAAGGAAAAGGATCCAGTACAGCCCCCCCTGCCCTCATTGAAGGCACGGCTCAGCTAGGTCCCATGTCACGTAAGATGAAAGACAAGGAGATTGAATCCTTTGAAGCTAAATATGGCTTCAAGCCAACCACCATTGGTGTCGCACTCGATTCCTTGGCTGTCTATGTCAACAAGGACAACCCGATCGACGCACTTGACCTCGAAGAAGTTGATGCGATCTTCTCCAAGACCCGTAAAGGCGGTGCTGCCCAAGATATCATTACTTGGGGCCAGGTCGGCTTGACTGGCGAATGGGCTAACAAGCCGATCAGTCTTTATGGTCGTAACAGTGCCTCAGGAACCTACGGTTACTTCAAGGAAAAAGCGCTGTTCAAGGGAGACTACAAGGATACTGTCAAAGAACAACCCGGTTCCGCGTCCGTGGTCCTTGGCGTTACAGAAGACAAAAATGGGATTGGTTACTCAGGAATTGGCTACAAAACCTCGGGCGTTAAGGCCATTGCCCTGTCAAAAAAAGGTGGGGACGCTTACACCCCCAATTACGAGAACGTTTTGAGCGGCAAGTATCCTCTTGGACGCCTGCTCTATGTCAATGTCGTGAAAGAGCCGAACAAGCCTTTGCCAAAACTGGTTAAGGAATTCTTGAAATTTGTTCTGTCCAAGGAAGGCCAGGAGATTGTGGTCAAGGATGGCTATCTGCCTTTAACCGAAGAAGTGGCAGCCAAGCAACTGGCACTCCTTGACTGATTCGTTACCACCGGCGTTTAGTCGGTATCAAGCTGTTCTGATATAAAAGGAGGTCCCGTTGTATCATCTCTGATATGACGGGACCTTAGTAATATAACGAATTCGGGCGTAATTGAATGAACGAGAGATTTCGAATCCGCGCAAAACGAAATGACCGAATCGCCAAATGGGTGATCACCCTTGGTGGCATGCTGGTTATTTTCAGTGTCGTCTTTATTTTATTGCTGATCACCAACACGACCCTCCCTTTGTTTCAAAAACCGAGCGCAGACATTTTCGCCAAGTTTCTTTTGCCCAAAGAGCCAACCCAGGAAGTTCTGGCCATCGGCGTTGACGAATATCTCGAGACAGGGTTTTTTCTCGACAGAGAGGGCGTCTTCAATTTCTTTGAAAACCAGCAGGGCCTCGCCACGGACCAGCACTCATCAAGTCCACCCGCAGAAAATGCCGAACTGGCCTCCGTTGAGAGTGTTGGGCGATTGCAGTACAGCTTGCTTTGGGACGACGGCACACTGACCTTGGAGCAGGTTAATTTTCGTCCATTTTTTGATGAAGAAAATAATAACCGCCGATCAATCGTTCATTCTGTCACAAGGAAAGCTGTCTTTCCATCAAGCAACGAAGACCTACCGATCATGTCCATGGGACGGGTCAGCAGCGAAGGACGTTTGACCAGAGTGGATCACCTCTCTGCTGAGCGACTGATGGTGACGCAGACCGTCATTAGCGAGACCTTGCTTGGTGACCAGGAAGAGGAGCACTTCTCCGAGGTGCTCGAACTTCCTGGCCAAGATGCCATCAAAGCATTGGCTCTCAATAATCAAGGAACCGAACTCTATGCCGGAACCGAAGCGGGCTATCTGCTCCGTTGGTCATTATCAGAAGCCGGAGGTGCCAAGCTACTCGATCATATTCAAGCGTTCACCGATGGCCGTGAAATTACGGCATTAACGCTGGTTTTTGGCGATTACAGCTTGGCCGTAGGGGACACGCAAGGTCAAGTCAGCACGTGGTTCCCAGTCAGGACCGAAAAGAACAGCGCACGCAAAATACTTAAGCGCATCCACACGTTATCCAAACACGATACGGCAGTGATTGACATTCAGCCATCCTTGCGAAACAAGTCGGTGTTAAGCCTTGGAGGTGATGGTTTTCTTCATCTTGACCATATGACCAGTGAGCGCCATCTTCTCGACCTCGGTAATCATGTTCCCTTGTTCCAGTATGCATTTTCCACGCGTGGCGATGGTTTGATTGCCTTGACTGAAGAATCGCGTGCGATTATCTGGAAACTCGACAATCCACACCCTGAGGTCAGCTGGAAAACGTTGTTTGGCAAAGTTTGGTACGAAGGGTATGACGAACCAGCATATGTTTGGCAATCGTCATCAGCCAACGACGACTTTGAGCCCAAACTAAGCCTGACTCCCCTGATTTTCGGCACTCTCAAGGGCACATTCTATGCCATGGTTTTTGCTGTGCCACTGGCTCTTTTTGGCGCTATTTATACAAGTCAATTCTGCCGGCCCCGGTTACGCGAAATAATCAAACCCACCGTTGAAATCATGGCCGCGATTCCGACTGTCATCATAGGCTTTTTGGCTGCTCTCTGGTTGGCGCCACTCATTGAAGAATCGTTGGGCGCCGTTTTTCTCTCGATCGTTTTTGTTCCTGTTGGACTGATGTTAGCCATCATCATCTGGCAGTTCATTCGCCGGAATGATCCTTTGAAAAAACTTGAGCGTGGCTACGAATTCTTAGCCATTGCACCTGTTTTGGTTTTGTCTATTGCCATCGCGACCACTCTGGGCCCGATGGCTGAAGATCTACTTTTTGCCGGTGATTTGAAACAATGGCTCTTCGAGGAAGCCGGTACGCGCTATGATCCGCGCAATTGTATTGTGATTGCTTTCGCCATGGGTTTTGCGGTCATCCCCATTATCTTCACAATTGCAGAAGATTCTCTGTCAAATGTTCCACCGGCCCTAAAGGCAGCCTCTCTGGCCTGTGGCGCCAGTCGTTGGCAAACCGTCTGGAGGGTTATCCTGCCCTCTGCCAGTCCTGGCATATTTGCCGGGACAATGATTGGGTTTGGCCGTGCGGTCGGTGAGACAATGATCGTTCTCATGGCAACCGGCAATACTGCGATTATGGACTTGAGTATCTTCAATGGAATGCGACCACTGTCTTCAAACATCGCCGTCGAAATTCCAGAGGCGCCCCATGGTGGAACGCTGTATCGCACGCTGTTTTTATCGGCAGTGATACTTTTTCTGATGACATTCGTGGTCAACACAGTCGCGGAAGTCATCCGTCAGCGGCTGCGCAAAAAATATGGACGGTTTTAACTGATGAAAACGTATTGGCGTACCGGTGAACCCTGTGTCTGGGGAACGGGCGCAGCCTTGGCTGCCACCTTACTGATTGCTTTCATTTTGATCATTGTCGTTATGATCAATGGGCTCGGCGTTTTCTGGCCTGCACCCTTAGAAGAGCTGCATCTGAAGGACGGCAGCACACTGCTGGGCGAACGGATCCAACGCGAACCGGTTCATGATGGAGAAGGTTTTCGGCGACAGTATAAAATTGCCAACCGTGACCTATATGGCCTTGACTTTCGCTGGATCGACGAGAGCAATATTGTAGACGTGAGATATCCTGATGAAGCAATTGTTCTGGAGCGTGAGGAGCATGGTGATTTTTTCGGCTACCTAAAATCACTTGATACCGTTGATTTGGTCTTTGCTGCGGACATCGACCTTTATCAAAGTCTGTTGGCTTCTCATCGCAAAGTTTCGGAGATGAGAGAAGCTGTCGAACAGGTTGACGACGAAATTTCGAAACTCAGCTATAAACTTGAAAAAGTTCGTCGCAATTTGATCAAAGCTGAATACCAAGGGCTGGCAAAAAACAACCCGAAAGTTCTCGAGTTAAAACGCAATCAAGCCATTTTACAGGACGATTTTAAACATTTGGTCGAAAAGCAAAACCAGAATGTCGCAGCTATGCGTGTTCATAAGGCTGTTTTTGCCGATACCAATGGGCAAGAGCAACAAATCATCTTGGCAGACATGGTCAGGATTTATCAACCAAATCAAATGGGCTTGCTTGGTAAGTCATGGTTTTATGCCGGCAAATTGAAAGAACTCATTCTGGGTCAACCTCGAGAATCAAATACAGAAGGAGGTCTTTTCCCGGCCATTTTCGGTACGGTCATGTTGATCTTCGTAATGAGTCTTTTTTCTTTTCCCCTCGGAGTAATCGCCGCCATTTATTTGCGTGAATATGCGCGCGAAGGCATGATCGTCCGTTTGGTACGAATCGCAGTCAACAACTTGGCCGGAATCCCGTCGATCGTCTACGGGATTTTCGGCCTTGGTTTTTTTGTCTACGGTGTTGGCGGTGCAATCGACCAGATGTTTTATCCAGAGATCTTGCCAACACCAACATTTGGAACAGGTGGGATTCTGTGGGCAAGCTTGACTTTGGCGCTGTTGACCGTACCGGTTGTCATCGTTGCGACCGAAGGAGCCCTCGGTGCTATCCCTCGAGAGATCCGCGAAGGATCGCTCGCCTTGGGAGCAACCAAATTCCAAACCTTAATGCGAATTCTGCTGCCCATGTCTTCACCTGGTATTATGACTGGCCTCATTCTGGCCATGGCACGGGCGGCAGGTGAGGTGGCGCCGCTGATGATTACCGGCGTGGTCAAATTGGCCCCTGCCCTGCCAATTGATGGGAATTTTCCTTTCTTGCACTTGGATCGCAAGTTCATGCACCTTGGTTTTCACATTTTCGACATTGGCTTTCAATCGCCCAATGTCGAAGCAGCCAAGCCAATGGTCTTTGTCACCACTCTGCTTCTAGTACTGATTGTCTTGACCATGAGCAGCATCGCGATCCATTTGCGCAACAAAATGAAAAAACGCTATACTTTCGGAACATTTTAATGAGGCAAAACGTCAATGAGTGAAATCGCAACTATCAAAGTAACAGACCCTGTGATCGAAGTCGAAAATCTTGATTTCTACTACAGTGGCAGCAAGGCACTGCACGGAATCAATCTCGGCTTTCCCCGCAAGCATGTGACGGCACTGATCGGACCATCCGGATGTGGAAAGTCGACATTGTTGCGATGTTTTAACCGAATGAACGATCTGATTGATAACATTGATGTCCAGGGCCATGTTCTCTTAAACGGCAACGATATTTACACTTCATCGACCGATGTCATAGAGCTGCGCCGCCGCGTAGGCATGGTTTTTCAAAAATCAAATCCATTCCCAAAGTCTATTTATGAGAATGTGATTTTCGGACTGCGAATCGCTGGCGTGAAAAACAAATCTGTGCTTGACGAAACAGTTGAACGCAGCCTAAAAGGGGCAGCGCTTTGGGAGGAAGTCAAGGATCGCCTAAATGAATCGGCCTTAAGCCTTTCCGGGGGTCAAATGCAGCGGCTCTGTATCGCCCGCGCGATCGCCGTTAACCCTGAAATCATTTTAATGGACGAACCTTGCAGTGCTCTCGACCCAAAGTCGACGGCACGTGTCGAAGAGTTGATCGGTGAATTGCGTGAAAATTACACGATCATCATCGTCACGCATAACATGCAGCAGGCCGGCCGAGTGTCCGACTACACGGCTTTTCTGTATGAAGGATTTCTCGTTGAATTTGGCCTGACCGAAAAAATGTTTATGAAACCCAGGAAAAAACAGACAGAAGATTACATCACTGGTCGGTTTGGTTAGGAGAGACTCATGGCTTACATGCTGCAAGAAGAACTGGAAGGTCTTGAAAAACAATTACTCACATTGACCGCGGTTGTTGAAGAAAGCGTTCAGCAGTCAATTAAAGCTCTGTTGGAAAAAGATCGAGATCTGGCGCAACGGGTCATTGCCAACGACGATCAAATCAACCGCCTCGAGGTCGATCTTGAGGAAGAATGCCTGAAGGTTCTTGCCTTACATCAGCCAGTTGCCAACGATCTTCGCATGATTGTCGCTGTCCTGAAAATCAACAACGACCTTGAGCGCATCGCCGACCAGGCAGCAAATATCTCAGAGAGGGCCGTTGCAGTCATCGATTCCGCCCCCATATCCTGCCCTTTAGAAATCGACACGATGGCTGTCAAGGTCATCGATATGCTGGAAAAGGCCCTTGACGCCTTGGTTAATGCTGATCTGAAGTTGGCGCGGGCCGTGCTCGAGTTGGATGAGGAAGTCGATACCATTCACAGCAAGAATTACCAAGCTTTTAAAGCTTTTATCCGAAAGAACCCGGACTTGGTCGACTCGGTTCTCAACTTCCTGACCGTCTCGCGACATCTTGAACGAATTGCTGATTTGGCAACGAACATCGCCGAAGACGTTATTTATCTTAACGAGGGTCAAATCGTTCGTCACACAATCGCCTAATTTCAAGTTGTTTGGAAAAAATTCCGGTCTGACTGTTCCAAAAAACCGAATTTTTGAGAACTGCCGGGTTCGTTCTTTTTGAACAACTCATAAAATTAAAAAATTGCAATGATAAAAATTTTATGATATGGTTTTAATGCTTAAATGTCTCGATTGCCGTTTCCGACTGGCCGGTCGGAAACAGTTCGTTACTTCATTAACGTTGGATTGACCCTATGGACGTCTCCAAAGAGAAAATCAGCAGATTTCGCAAAGAAATGAAGGATGTCTTTTTCGAACTGTACTTTCTCCTCACGATCGGCATGGCCATCGGCGCCCTTCTCCTTTACCTGTTTTACCAGCAATAACAGCCCATAATCGAACAGAACAAGAGTTGTCCAGACATTTATTCCGACAATGTCAATTCGTTCAGAACCATTGTCTCTATCCATCCACAATTTCTTGAAATCGGCCATTGACAGGAGCCTTTGTTCTGAGACAAACGTCCCGGCGAAGGTCATCTATGGACCGCTCCAATTCAATTGACAGGAGCAAATAGAAATGGCAGTCTCAACAGCTTCCGACGAACAACAAGGAGACTCCAATGATCAAGAGACTTTTGCCGTATTCGATCTTATGGAACAGCAGCCTTATTCTGGCTGGCTCCTTTATCCAGGCCATCGGCTTCAAAGCCCTGGGTGAAACCCAGGGGTTCGTCCCGGGAGGGTTGTTTGGGACTGCAACCCTCATTCATTACAATACAGGTCTCTGGAACACCGGTTTTTTTTATCTTTTGCTGAACATTCCCATGTTTATCCTCGGCTATATCTATCTGTCCCGGCGTTTCCTTGGCTACAGTTTGCTTGCCATGCTCTCGCTTTCACTTTTTTTTATGCTGATTAACTTCGAGATCGAGATTCATAACCAGCTATATGCCGCAGTTGTTTTTGGGGTGATTGTCGGCAGCGGCATTGGTGTGGTTCTGCGTTCGCTCGGTTCAAACGGCGGTCTCGACATCGGTGCGGTTATCCTCTTCCAAAAATTTAATATTGGTATGGGCAAGTTTTTCTTTGTTTACAACTGTTTGCTTTACAGCGCTAGCTTTATAACTCTCGACAATGATCTCGTCATCGCTTCCATGATTGCTATGTTCATTGCTTCCGTCTCAATCGACTACTGTTTATCATTGTTCAACCAACGTAAACTGGCTCTCATTATTTCAGAAAAACCCCAGCAAATTGCTGATCAGGTAATGAGTCACTTGAAAATTGGCGCAACGATGCTGCCGGGCGTCGGTGCGTATAAACGAGTGGAAAAAACCGTTCTGATGGTTGTGATCAATAATATCCAACTGAAACGCTTGGAAGAGATCGTCTTTACCCACGACCCTTACTCTTTGTTCATTGTCGAAAACACCTTCAACGTTCTCGGATCAACATTTTCCAAACGCAAAATTTACTGACAACGCCCGGGAAAGTTGTGCCCCCTAGCTGTTTGTTTCTCCGATTTCACTACCTAAAACCAATCAGGGCCGATCTGCCATTGCAGTCAGAACCAAGTAAAGGCTATAGGAGAAAAAAACCAGAACCAGAATTGCGCCTTCCCACCGATTGATTCTTCCCGGACGTCGAAACCCATAACCGAAAAGAAACAACGAAAGGGTCAGTCCGGTCATCACAGGGAGGTCCCGGAGGAGAACTTCTTTGGGCACAGGCACGGGCTGAATTACACCAGCAACGCCAAGCACGGCAAGAGTATTGAATAAGTTCGAACCTATCACATTTCCTAATGCGATATCATGTTCAGATTTTCGTGCAGCCATAATAGAAGACGCCAACTCAGGAAGAGATGTGCCAACGGCAACAACGGTTAGGCCAAGCAAAAGTTCGTTCACCCCAAGATCAGTCGCAAGCCTGATTGCCCCCCAAACCAAAAGCCTCGAACTCACAATCAGTATGATCAAACCGAAAAAAAGGTTTTGCACCGCCCTGGAGAGGGGCATTGCTGGTGCGCTGAACTCCTGCTCGACCTCAACCCCTAGGGTGTCCCCCTGCCGCTTGAGCCCTTGTACCAATGTCCATCCAAGCATGCCGAAAAACAGCAACAGCAGAAGCCAGGCATCGGTTTTAGACAACTGGAAATCCCTAATCAGGTACGCAGTAACAAATGTAATGGCACATAAAATGGGCAGTTCTTTTTTCAGGACTCCCGATTGAACCGTTATCGGGTTGATCAATGCGGCAATTCCCAAGATGAGACCAATGTTTGAAATGTTCGAGCCAAAAGCGTTGCCGAGGGCAATTCCAGGGTTGCCCTGCCAAGCGGCCAAAACCGAAACCATCATCTCGGGCACGGAAGTACCAAAACCGACAACAATCATGCCGATCAGCAGAGGGGGCAAGCCAACATGTCTTGCCGTTGCCGCCGAGCCGGCAATGAAACGGTCCGCACTCCATACCAACAACAGGAGTCCACTGGTGATTGCGCCTAATGAAAGCACCATACCCCTTATCCTTTTGACGCCTGCGGCCTATGGGGAAATGTCAGGAGCTCAATTTTAACCTCAAGCCCTAAGGCCCAACAAGTTATCGCAGTGTGCCGTTTAAACAGAGCGCAGCATAAATCCTTGCTGCGGCTTCAACCTCAAACAACGACGTTTGCTCGTCTGCTGTATGAGCTGTCTCAAGCGACCCTGGCCCAAGGATCAAGGGGTTGCAACCGGCGTTGTAAAACAGGTTCCCATCTGAATGAGAGCGAAACGGTGTTGGCAGAAGGGGTAAGTTCAGCCGAGGGTAAATGTCCTCCAGCAAGGCCATGATCGAACTGTTCTCATCGAGCTTGTATCCATTGGAGGAAAATTCAAAATCAACTTCAAGGTTTAAATCGTCAATCTCTTTGTGAGCCTTGGTCATCGACGACTTGAAGACCTCCTTGATACTGTTTGCCGTGACACCAGGAGGCAGGTGCAAATCAATATATGTTTCACATTGGTCGGGGACAACGAAACCCGCTCGAGAGGAGCTCATTTCCCGGATCGAATAGACCACTTGAGAAGCATGGCGGTCAAAAAGAGTATCTTGGCCAACGATCAGCAGATATCTCAACATCGACTCTACGGCATTGTGTCCCAACTCCGGCAATGAGGAGTGAATACGCCGTCCCCTGGTGGTCAAAGCAACTTCTAAATAGCCATAATGACTGAAGCAAGGGGAGAGTGCCGTGGGCTCACCAATCACAACCCACGGCGGGCAATTGTCTTGAAGAAAACGGGCGCTGCCATCGCCACTTTCTTCTTCACCCACGACAAAGAGCAAACCGACACAGGGCCGACTGACTTCGGGAAGAGTTGACAAGGCAAACCATGTTTCCAGCATGGCGGCACATCCGCCTTTCATATCAGCCGCACCAAGGCCGCGAACGACCCCCCACTCTTCAATGGCGCTGTAAGTCTCAAGATCCCAGGCGGAGACTGTGTCGACATGACCAACCAGATAGATCGTTGGTTCTCCCTGACCTATTTTTGAAATCAGGTTGTATCTTTCGCCATCAACCTCTTGACGCGCAACAGGCAAACCAGCCCTTTTTAATCGCCCTTCGATATAAAGCTGCAGATCCTCCTCTTTGCCAGAAGGAGAGTAAATATCGATCATGTCAAGCAAAGTTTGCCGCAAGCGGGATTTGTCAACCTTCTCCCAAACCGTCTCGAGCAATGCCGGATTCATTTTTTCCGTCGACCTCGTGAGCTTGTCCTGGCGAGGTTTAATGTCATGTAGACATGCTGCTGAATGTTGTTAAAGCCGTGCTTTTTGAAAAACCGGATCCCCGCTTCGTTCTCAGCGTCGGTGTCAATAATGATCATGCGAACACCTTGATCCACCATGCGTTTTCTGATCTCATTAAATAGCCTATCGCCAACGCCTTTCTGCTGCAGGCCTTTGCGCACGCCAATCCATACCAGATACCCGTATTTCCAAGAAGAATTACTTTTCTCGACGGTCGTTCCGAGGGCAAACCCTATGATGGCCTCTTCAACTTCCGCGACCAGACAAAGTTCACTGTCCGAGTTGAATAATGTGGTGATTTCGTACTCATCCCAAGTGCGATACATGCTTGGCGAGTAATCCGAGGTGAACAGTTGTTCACCAAGATGAAACACTTCGGGGAAATCATCGATTGTCATCTCGCGAACGATGAAGACCTCTTCTTTGTGAATTTTCCCATCGATCATAATCTTCTTGCATACTCCTTTTTTACGACTTTTAAGAACAAATCTCTTTTCAAAATCATTACACGTTTTTGGCGATTGTAAATCCAAGTTTTCACAAGACAGGGTTGGTTCGAAAAAATTTATGATCGCTTATTCCTGTTTAACTCTTCAGCAATCCCTAGGGGATAACGTCTGGGAAGATTGGTTCAAAGACTGCTCAGGCTGGCTGATTGATTCATCTCGCTGATTGCAAATTTCCTGAGCATCCCAGACCGAGACAACGCACCTCCCAACGATTTAATGTGTTCAGAACTTTATTTGAGCATTGCCGAGAAAAATGATCGTTGATTCATAGAAAGAGATTTTTCGCGTGACCAGCCAGAACAAATTGCCTACCATCAGAATACATTGAACACAATGTCCCCCGCATGTGAGGGTATCCGGTATGAGATGGCTGCGAACTGTCCCAAAAGCTTGGTTGATCACAATTGGACTGCTGTTGGTCATCTTTTTAGGTGTTCTGGATACCCTGACCGGCCAAGAAGTCTCCTTTTCAGCATTTTACATGCTGCCCATCTATCTTGTAACCTGGTACGCTGGTCGCTGGCCGGGTATTGTCATCTCACTGTTCAGCGCTTCAACCTGGCTGACCGCCGATTTCGCTTCTGGACACGTGGCTTCACATTCTCTGATTCCGTTTTGGAATATGCTCGTTCGCTTGACGTTCTTTCTGGTGATGACATATCTCCTTTCAGAACTTCAAAAAAACGAACAAAAGCGTCGATCACTGGAGCGTATTTTTTTTCACGACATCTTAAATCTCGTCGGCAGTTTGCGTGGTTTTGCTGAATTGCTGCGAAGCAGTCAGGTCCCCTCTCCTCAGGAGATTTATGATCTGATTTACGACGCTGCCGATAAAAGTCTGGAAGGCATTGAAGCCCAGAGGGTATTGACAAATGCCGAAAACAATTCGATCAATTTAGAACAAAACGAACTCAACTCGCGAATACTGATCACATTGCTTGTGAACATGTATCGCCATCATGAGATCGCCCGGGCAAAAACCATCAAAATTTCAGATGATACTGAATTGATTCTGTTTGTCAGTGATCAGTCTTTGCTGTCCCGGGTTTTGAGCAACATGCTGAAGAATGCTTTGGAAAGCACGCCGATCGATGGACATGTTACGATCGGCTGTCGACTGGAGAATAGAAGGGTCTGCTTTTGGGTTCATAACCCAGCTGTAATTCCGGAGCATATCAAAAAACAAATCTTTAAAAAGCGCGTGTCGAGTAAAGCCGGGGACCGGGGGCTTGGAACTTACAGCATGAAAACGTTGACTGATTGCCTTCAGGGACATATTTCATTTATCAGTAATCCTTCACAGGGCACAATCTTTAAGGCGTGCTACCCGATTAAACCACCGGAGAGCCATTTACCGGCTCCAGGGAACCCTCATAACTCATAGCTGGGCCGGGCTCTGGTCAGTTTATGGCAGATCATTCTGCCTCCCTCATTGCTGAGTTTGATAAATCCACTCAAACAAGCCGCGTCGAATAAGCATGACTGCTATAGCAGCCAAAAACAGGCTGGAAATTTTGACAAAACTTTTGATCCTGTTACGCCCAAAATCTTCGTGATCGGCCTGGCAAAGAAAAACAATCCGCCGGCCAAAGCAATGTTACCAATGAGGGCCAATGAGGTCATCATTTTTCCAAAATCATTTGCCAACAATAAACTGGTCGCGAGAACTGCTGGGCCGACGATTAACGGGATTCCCAATGGCACTGCGCCAAGACTGTTCGTGTCGATTCTTCGTTGTCGCTTCTCACCTGCCAAAAGATCAGCGAATGAAATTGTCAGCAGTAAAAGTCCTCAAGCAATGGTAAAGTCTGAAATGCTGATCCTCAAATACTTCAAAAGTGCCTGACCAAACACGAGGAAACTGATGGCAACAAGTGATGCTGTCAATACAGACTGCAGGACGATACCACTGATATGGCGGGTCTCAAGTTTTTCAGTCAGCATAATAAACACGGGCAAGACGCCTATGGCGTCAACGGCAACAAACAGTGGAATGAAACAAAGCCAGAAATCTCTGATTGGATGTCTACGCAGTGGGCTAAATAAAACCGCAATCGGAATTTAATAAACCCAATTTTTTGCACAATTATACTAGATATTTCGAACACGGGAAAAAGCATGAAACGGCCTGCCTTAAAGGTTATCGCTAGACCGTGAAAAGCTATTGCATATCACCCGACTGTTCTAAACAACCCAGACTTGCAACCTGAACCAGTGTTCATTTGTAACCAGTTGAAAACACAAACCACTTTATAAATGTATATCTCTAAAAATACGATAAAATGATAGGCATCGACTAACTGCGAGCAATCTTATGGCCGAATTCAGAGTTGGTTGGCGCGAATGGTTAGCTTTGCCTGCATTGGATATTCCCTCAATCAAAGCAAAGATTGATACCGGTGCGCGCACGTCGGCATTACACACCTACTTTGTCGAGCCGTTTGAAGACCACCAAAATGCAATGGTCCGTTTTGGTGTCCACCCTTTACAGAACCGGCAGGACCTCGAGATTATCTGTCTTTCACCGGTCAAAGACTATCGGGAAGTCACTGACTCCGGGGGACATCGCGAGATGCGATACGTGATCGAAACAGTGGTGGTGCTCGGGGTTCAACGTCGGCGCATCGAAGTCACCTTGACGAATCGTGACACAATGAGGTTTCGAATGCTTCTCGGCCGGACTGCCATGGAGGGGATGCTGGTTGTGCCAGACAAATCTTATCTGCTAGGTCGGCATGCCAACCCATATGCATTGAAAGGTAAGAGCAGATGAAGATTGCCATTATTTCAAGAGATCCTTCGCTGTATTCAACCCGGCGCATGTTTGAAGAAGCTAAAGCCAATGGTCATATAGTGCACATCATCGACCCTTTATTGTGTTACATGACAATCGCCAGCCAAAGGCCGACAATTCATTACAAAGGCGAAGAATTGACTGAATTTGACGCTATTATTCCTCGCATTGGCGCTTCCATTACTTTTTACGGGACCGCCGTCGTTCGCCAGTTCGAGATGATGGGCGTATACAGCCTTAACGAATCCGTCGCGATCAGTCGTTCACGGGACAAATTGCGCAGTCTGCAACTTTTGGCTCGCAAAGGCGTTGGACTCCCTGTTACCGGCTTCGCCCATTCAACAAAATACACCAAAGATCTCATCGAACTGGCCGGAGGGGCGCCTCTGGTCATAAAACTGCTTGAGGGAACCCAAGGGATAGGTGTTGTTCTCGCCGAGACAGACAAAGCTTCAGAGAGTGTCATCGAAGCTTTTCGAGGCCTCAAACAGCACATCCTTGTTCAGGAATTTATTAAAGAGGCCGGCGGAGCGGATATCCGCTGTTTTGTGATTGGTGAAAAGGTTGTGGCGGCCATGAAACGTCAAGGAAACGAAGGCGAGTTTCGCTCCAACCTGCATCGAGGGGGAAATGCTACACTTGCCCGACTGACACCTGAAGAACGGCTGACAGCAGTTCGTGCAGCAAAAATCATGGGGCTCAATGTCGCTGGTGTTGATTTGCTGCGATCGAATCATGGTCCGGTGATCATGGAAGTGAACTCTTCACCGGGGCTTGAAGGAATCGAGAAAGCAACCCAAAAAAACGTTGCCGCCTTGATCATTGACTTTATTGAAAAACAGGCAAAACCGGGCCGAACAAGAACGCGAGGACATGGATGAAACGACAAGCTCCCTTCTCCTTTGGAGGGGTTGATGTTGCTGCGGGCGACCGGGCGACGATTGACCTCCCTATGGCTCGGCTTTATACACATTCAGCCATGACGCTTCCCGTCCATGTCGTCCATGGCAAGCAGGGTGGCCCAACACTGTTTTTGAGTGCTGCGGTGCATGGCGATGAAATCAACGGTGTGGAGATCATCCGCCGGGTTTTACACTCCAAGTCAATGCAACGATTAAAAGGAACACTTCTGGCCGTGCCTGTCGTCAACCCCTATGGCCTAATTCAACGGTCACGCTATCTTCCTGACCGAAGAGATTTGAACCGATCTTTTCCAGGTTCGCCTAAAGGATCATTAGCCGGGCGGATTGCCCATCTTTTCATGTCGGAAATCGTCAGTCGCTGCACTCACGGCATCGACATCCATACCGGTTCAAATTACCGCACGAATCTCCCCCAGATACGTACATCCGTTGAAGATGAGATCAACCTAAAACTCGCCAAGGCTTTTGGGGCACCAATCATCATCGACTCTCACCTGCGCGACGGCTCTCTGCGAGAAGCCGTTGCCGACCAAGCAATCCCGATATTGCTTTATGAGGCCGGTGAAGCCCTTTACTTTAACGAACCTGCAATCCGTACGGGGATGCGGGGAGTAATCAACGTCATGCGGTCAATTGGCATGCTGCCTGCCAACATCCGATCAAAATCCCAGGATTCTTTGATCTCGTTCAAAACCAGTTGGATCCGTGCAGCGAAGAGTGGTGTCTTCTACAAGCGCGTTTCCCTTGGCACTCTCGTTCGCAAAAACGGCCTTCTTGGCGTTGTAAACGACCCACTGGGCGAAGATCGTGAAGAAATTCGCACGCCTTTCCCCGGTGTTGTCATCGGCCATCTGAATTTACCCCTGGTTCATGAAGGTGATGCTCTGATAAACCTTGCGCGCGTTGACGACCTCGGTGAAGCAGAAGACTTGCTCGATGAATACACAACGACGCTCACTGAGGAGGA
>JAFDBS010000132.1 GCA_019313185.1 Deltaproteobacteria bacterium
AGCCCCTTTATTTATAACCACATCGTTAAGCACCCTGTACCGATTGAGCTCTTTTCCATTTCGCCGGATAACTGCCAACAAGCGCATTCGTTCCGAAACCGCAAAGTCGCCATTAAGTACCTGATCTAAGACAGGATAAAGTTCATCACGGGTGATTTCCGTCAGGAACCCGAGATTCCCCATGTTCACCCCGAGTATTGGCGTTCGCAAATCACCAACCAGGCGCGCAACAGACAACAGAGTGCCATCGCCGCCCAAAACGACAATCAAGTCTGCCAGTGCGGGCACCGATTTTGGAGGGTAGCCTTTCACTCCATCGCCGATCGCCTTGGCAAGCGCTTGATCGAACAGAACTTCGACCTGATGTTCAGCGAGCCAGTCGGCCACATCCCGAGCCAGACGTACAGCGTCTTCTTGGTGCCGTTTGGCAAAAATTCCGATTCGCTTCATTAATGCCTCCTTGCGGATCAGCAAACTTTATCACATAAATATCCTCAAAGTCTATGGCTATCAACCACTTAGGTCACCTACAACTTGTTCCCAAGACCTGCTTGTGGTAAGCTTTGGCAACTGCTTTCTCTAGGTGTGGCCATCATGGATCTTTTTTCCGGAACGCTTAAAAATTCTGAGTTTTCACCCCTTGCTGAACGAATGAGGCCGCGTCAGCTGAACGATGTGGTCGGGCAGCAGCATTTGCTTGGCCAAGGGAAAATATTAGAGAGACTCATCGAGAAAGACCAACTTACTTCTGTCATCTTTTGGGGGCCGCCTGGAACCGGAAAGACCAGCCTAGCTAAGGTGGTCGCCAACACAACCCGGTGTGAATTTGTTGCCTTTAGCGCCGTCCTCCAAGGAGTCAAACACGTTCGAGAAATCACGGCCAAGGCAAAACAGGACAGGGTGTACCACGGCAAACGGACACTCTTGTTTATTGACGAGATCCATCGTTTTAACAAGGCCCAACAAGACGCTTTGCTACCTTGGGTTGAAAGTGGCGATATCATCCTGATTGGGGCTACCACCGAAAATCCATCTTTTGAAGTGAATTCTGCGTTGTTATCACGCTCACGCGTATTCGTACTGGAGCCTCTCAAGGCCGGAGAAATCCGTGCTCTCTTGGAGCGAGCAATTGCCATGGACCACATTCTTAAACAACGCAATTTGATCGTTGACGAAGATGCTCTTGACCTTTTGGCCCACCAAGCTCATGGCGATGCGAGGATTGCACTGAACGCCCTCGAAGTCGCTTTTAACGCTACTGATCAAAATAGGTTGAGCAAAGAACTCATTTGCGATGCATTACAAAAAACCCCGTTACTTTACGACAAAGGCGCTGAAGAACATTACAACGTTATTTCTGCGTTCATAAAAAGCATGCGTGGCTCAGACCCGGATGCCGCGACTTACTGGTTAGCGCGTATGATTGAGGCTGGCGAGGACCCAATGTTTATTGCTCGTCGCATAGTCATTTTTGCGGCTGAAGATATTGGGAATGCTGACCCGTGCGCATTACAAATTGCCATTTCAGCACAACAGGCTGTTCAATTTGTTGGTATGCCGGAAGGACGGCTCCCTCTTGCACAAGCAGCCATCTACTTGGCCTCCGCGCCAAAAAGTAATGCAGTTTACAAGGCAATAGACAAGGCTCTGTACGAGGTTTGCCAAAGTGGGGCGCTACCAGTCCCCAAGCATCTCCGCAACGCCCCAACCAAACTAATGAAAGACCTGGATTACGGCAAAGACTATCAATACGCTCACCAGCAAGCCGAGAATATTGTCACCCACTCACATCTGCCTGAGGAATTGCAAGATCAAAACTTCTATTTTCCTTCAGACAATGGCCATGAAAAACAAATCGCAGAACGATTAATCAAATGGCAAGAAAAACGAAATCAGCTGGCCAGAAGCAAAAAAAAACAAGATTGACAGGACAAATGCTTTATCATGTGCTCTAAAGATCACTATCAAATGTCCTGACACAAGAGGTTTTGATGCCTGAGCTCGTTGCTTTAGAAGACATTCTTATACTTCTCGGCCTAGCTATTGCCAACGCATATATTTTCAGCAGATTCCGTCAATCACCGATTGTTGGCTATCTCGCAACCGGACTGTTGGTTGGCCCTTATGGGTTTAATCTCATCAAGGGCATACACGAAGTCGAAATGGTTGCTGAGGTGGGCGTCATCCTGTTGCTCTTTACCATTGGCCTGGAATTCTCTTATAAGAGAATCACCCGCCTGAAGAGGTTATTATTTTCTGCAGGAAGCACTCAGGTCACCATTACCGGTGTGACCGTCTTCTCGGCGGCTCTGCTGTTTGGAGAAAACATCTCAACTGCCGTGACTCTCGGCATGGTTATGGCCCTCTCCTCTACTGCTATTGTACTCAAATTGCTTTTGGAGCGCGGCGAAGTCGATACTGCGCATGGTCGTATCTCTCTTGGCATTCTTCTTTTCCAGGACATGTGCGTCATTTTGTTTATTGTGATACTGCCTATGCTGAGTGCTCAAACACAGGTTTTTTCTGCTTTGACACTGGCGAAATCATTTGCAATTCTTTTCTCGCTGTTTCTCTTTGTCCGATATCTGCTCAAACGCCTGCTCCGTAGCATTTTAAAAACTCGGGCACCTGAGCTGTTTCGTTTGACAATTCTGGGCCTCGTCCTTGGCACGGCTTGGGCTACAGCCCAAGCCGGTCTTTCCTTAGCTCTCGGCGCTTTTCTGGCTGGCCTGGCGCTTGCTGAATCTGACTCCTCTCATCAGGTAATGGCCGACGTCATTCCTTTTCGTGATGTTTTTTTGGCGGTATTCTTCATTTCGGTTGGCATGCTGGTTGACATTCGTCTACTACTGTCTAACCTTGCCCCAGTTATGGTTGGCCTGATACTGATCAGCGTTGTCAAGACCATGGCCGGAAGTATCGCCGGCCTTATTGCTAGATACCCTTTCCGCACATCATTGGTTGCCGGCCTGATGACATTCCAAGTCGGTGAATTCTCTTTTATCCTCCTTGAACAAGCCAGGGATGTAGGAGTGATAGCATTTGAAACTTATCAATTGGCCTTATCGATTGTTGCCCTTTCGATGATGATTACGCCTCTGATCTTTCGAGAGGCCCATAGGATCGCCGCAATTTTGGCAAATTGTCTTGGTCACCGCTCAGAACATTCTCTAAGAGAAGAACAAGAACGCACTGCAAACCTTGAAGGACATGTCATTATCGCTGGTTACGGCTTGGCCGGTCGAAACGTCGCCAAAACTTTGCGCGAAATGCGAATCCCTTACATCCATATTGAGTTAAATGGGGAAATGGTTCGCCAGGCGCGGAAAACGGGTGAGATTATTCTGCATGGTGATGCTACAACTCCCACAGTTCTGGAGGGAGCGGGAGTCCACCGGGCGCGTGCTATAGTTTTTGCTATCAATGATCAAGCTGCTCTTTACAGGGCCATTCCAACGGCACGGGAGCTGAATGCAAAACTTTTTATCTTGGCTAGGACACATTTTGTTTTAAATATCGATCAATTGATCCGCTTGGGAGCGGATGAAATTATCACGGATGAATTCAGCGCAGGACTGGAAATGGCTGCATTTCTTTTGCGGGCATTTGATGTGCCAGAAGGTCGAGTCTTAAAAATTCTTTCTTCTTTACGAGAAGAACACCACCAGCGCTATCAACAGAAAGATTGGCAAACGCGCAATTTGACTGGGTACCTTTCTGTACTCGATGGAGGTCAAATAGAAATCCAAGCCGTGCCGAAAGACTCACCTTGTATCGGAAAAAGCCTGCGAGAGCTTGACTTCAGGGCTGTCACACAATGCAGCATTATGGGAATTGTTCGCCAGGAAAGAGTCATTTATAGTCCACCCGCAGACTTGCAAATTGAACCCGGCGACACCCTGATGCTTTTGGGCGCAGAAGATGATATCCATAAAGCGCGTGAATTCGTTCATGGGCATCCTTTGTAAAAATTCACCTCATACTTACAAACTTTAAAGCCTTATTGAGTTTAAATTCAACTTTTACAGCACTTAAATCGGTTCAATTCCATTTAATTATCTTGACCTTTAGCTTAATTTAATTATAATTAACGCTAATTTTTTATAATTACTATTAAATTAAAAGTCTGTACATTACACTTCATATATTTAAATTTAATTTAATAGGATTCCTCGGCAGGCCAACCTAAGGATGAAAATTTGTGATGGGTTTCTTCTGTTTGCATGGCTAATTATGAAGGCTCTCTTCAAAATGAGAAAAACCATCTCTTATTTCCTCTCGTACATAACCGCAACTCCATCCTA
>JAFDBS010000133.1 GCA_019313185.1 Deltaproteobacteria bacterium
ACGCCGAGCCCTAATTTGTGCGCGACTTTAATCGCCTCAGCAATTTTTTGTAATTCGGTGGCCTGGTTCTGCCGGGAACTTTCACAGTAGAGTCCTGTGTGAATTTCAATGTAATCTGCTTTAATTCTGGCGCTGGCTTTGATTTGTTCTAGGTCGGGATCTACGAAAAGGCTGACGATGATCCCAGCCTGCTTTAATAATTCAATTTTGGTCTCAAGAGGATTGCGATACTGAACCACATCCAGTCCGCCCTCAGTGGTCAACTCCTGACGCTTTTCAGGAACTAATGTTACGCAATCAGGCACTACTTTCAAAGCGATTCCAACCATTTCGTCCGTTGCGGCCATTTCAAGATTGAGCCGCGATTGGACGGTCCTTCTTAACAGTATCACATCACGATCTTGGATATGACGGCGGTCTTCACGAAGATGAACTGTGATGCAATCGGCACCGGCAAGCTCGGCGACTGCAGCAGCTGTGATCGGATCAGGTTCAGTGCCTCCCCTTGCTTGACGAATAGTAGCGACGTGGTCGACATTCACACCGAGCTTAGCCATGTCAAACATTTTCCCCGAGCTGTAGCCGAACAGCATCAGCTATCTCGTTGGCCCATGCCGTGATGACATGCTCATCCTGACCCTCGAGCATAATCCGCAGCAATGGCTCAGTCCCTGAATAGCGAATTAAAACGCGCCCTGATTCACCAAGGCGTTCGGTGACAGAATCAATCGTTTTCTTTATATCAGGGAATTCGCTTATCTTTCGCCGTTCGCGAACCCTGACATTGACAAGAACTTGAGGCAGAGATGTCATCGTCTTGGCAAGGGAAGATAGGGGCTGTCCGGTTTGGCGCATAATAGCAAGTACCTGGAGCGCTGTTATGACGCCATCGCCTGTTGTGTTGTGATCCAAAAAAATCATATGTCCGGACTGTTCACCTCCCAGCATATAGCCATGGCGTCGCATCTCTTCAACAACGTATCGATCTCCTACGCTTGTTTTTACGACCTTACCGCCCAATGCACGCAAGGCAAGGTCGAGACCCATATTGCTCATTACTGTGGCAACGACAGTTCGTTCGGGCAAACGGTTATTTTTAATCAGGTGCGCAGCACAAATCGCCATGATATGATCACCATCGACTTCGTGGCCATACTCATCGACAAAAATGCATCGATCTGCATCCCCATCAAGGGCAATTCCGATATCGGCTCCGTTTTGTTTGACCGCCTCGGCAATGACGTTTGGATACATTGAGCCGCAATGGTCATTGATATTTGCCCCGTTGGGGTTAACACCGTGGGCGATTACATCGGCTCCGAGTTCAATGAGCACTGACGGGGCAACTTTATAGGCGGCACCATGGGCACAATCAAGGACTATTTTCATGCCCGAAAGGTCAAGGTGCCGCGGGAATGTGTTTTTAAGAAAAACGACATACCGACCGACTGCATCGTCGACACGAAACGCTTTTCCCACTTCATCTGCAGTTGGGCGTAATGAGTCAATCCGCTCGGAAAAAATCAAATCCTCTATTTCCAGTTCTATTTCGTCAGGCAATTTGAACCCGTCACGGGCGAAAAATTTGATCCCATTGTCTTGGTAAGGATTATGTGAAGCTGAAATCACTACTCCGGCATCAGCTCTCATTGACGCAGTTATAAATGCTATTCCAGGAGTTGGCAATGGTCCAACAAGTAAGACATCAACACCCATTGAACAAATCCCCGCCGCCAAAGCATTTTCAATCATGTAGCCAGAAAGCCTCGTGTCTTTGCCAATAACTATTCGACTCCGTCGGTTGGCGTGTTTGAAAACGTAGGCGGCAGCACGACCAACTTGCATTGCCATTTCAGTGGTCATGGGATGGATATTCGCAATTCCGCGGATACCATCTGTGCCAAACAACTTTTTTTTCATTTGTTTACAGGAGCTCCTTGATCTGTGGTTTCTGGAGGAAAATAATTCGGATCGGGCTTCAGGATCACTTGAACTTCAACTGTTTTTACATCCTTAAGGTCAGTGTAGTTTCCAATATAGCTGATCGCTGCCGTTTGAGAAAAACTTTCGCTCACTCCTGTCAGGTCGACACCTTCAGTAGTGACTTCGGAGATCCCTTTCAATTCGCTCTCTGCTCCGAAAACAGTCACTTTGGCAGGTTCAACATTATAGCGATCTAAAAGAAAGCCGGCCGCCGGCTCACCAGTCAATACCGCTTTGACTGGAACCTGTTTCTCTCGTACACGTTCGAGCTTTACGTCGACATAGGAAGGCGAAACCCGTGTCACCTTTAGCCCACTGGGGATATTCAGGCTTTCTTCCAAACGTTTGAAAGACGTGACGCCAGGGGGCAGGTTTTCAAGATCTACCGCGATGCTTATATCACTTGGGCTGAGGTTCATGAGTAACGCGCGTGGACCGCTTATTCTAACCGCAACGGAATTGGGGACCTCATTGGCCAAGATCAAATTCTGAGGCAGGTTTTTGTATTCTAGTGGTATGATGTGTGCCACCTCCAAGCGCCGTTCACCCATTACAAAAAACCAAAGAACGATCGCAAAGGCCAAAGAGACGAGCTTAAGAAACCAGTTTTCCAGTAATTTGTCAGCCATAATCAATTCTTCTTGCCGCGAACGCGGCGGGGCTCGAGCAGTCGCTTGAGAACCTTCTTAAGTGTCGTTGCCTCAAGTTCCCGAGTCATTTTCCCGCCGACGACTACGGCTATACGACCCGTCTCTTCTGACACAACTATCACCACAGCATCTACCAACTCCGTTAAACCTATGGCCGCACGGTGACGCGTTCCTAACCTTTGGCTAATGTTAGGGTTTTGCGTCAAGGGAAGAAAGCACCCAGCCCGGGTAATTCGCCCCCCCTGAATCACCATTGCTCCATCGTGAATCGGCGAGGAAGGATGGAAAATGGAATGGATCAACTCTCCAGACGGCTTGGCATCGATTTCAACACCAACTTCGAGAAAGTCATTAATGCCTGTCTCTCTCTCAATTACGACCAGTGCACCCAAGCGTTTTTGGGAGAGTGCAACACAACCTTTGACCAGTTCGTCGATGACTTTGGTTTCTTCACGAAAAGTTAAATCAGCAAAAAACGGGTTTCTGCCAACGTGTATGAGGGCCCGTCGGATGTCATTCTGGAAAATTACGACAATAACCAAAATGATCGAGGAAAGAAAGTTGTCGAGGATCCAATTAAGCGTATAGAGTCCACCAAGTTGGGAGCCCACATAGACAAGAAGCAGCACTGCAAGGCCCACAAGCATCTGAACCGCCCGGGTTCCTTTGATCAGCAGTATTATCCGATAGATGATGAATGCAACCAAAAGAATGTCGAGGATGTCCAGAAGCCAGCGAGGATTTTGAAATATCTCGATCATTCGTTGATCTCTCTCACAAAACTTACTTGGGTTCTAACCAATTTTGGCCTTGGCAGACAGCCCAAGCTGTCATCAGCGCCTCCCGGGCTGGCGCAATGTCATGCACTCGGAAAATCCGCGCGCCCCCTGCAACGCCTAAAGCCAACGTTGCAAGAGTACCTGCCAAGCGTTTTTCTGGCGTTTTTTTGCCGGTTATTGCCCCCAGAAAGCTTTTTCGCGAGGTTCCAATTAAAACTGGGCGTCCCAGTTCGGTAAAACGGTCCAATCGTCGCAAAAGCTCTAGATTTCCTAGCAGGTCTTTACCAAAACCGATCCCTGGGTCAATCGCCAACTTCGTTCTTGCAACACCTGCGCGCTCAGCACGCCGCAAACTTTCCTTGAGTGATTCAAAAACTTCTTCTACCACATCATCGTATGTGGTGTTCAATTGCATATCAGCGGGCCGACCACGGGCATGCATAACAAACAAACCGGCGCCGGAGCGTGCAACAACTTCACCCATGGCCGAATCAGTCATCAGACCGCTGACATCATTGACGAACGCACATCCAGCTTCGATCGCTGCCTCTGCAACCCTGCTTTTCGTTGTATCAATCGAGATGGGCAGGTTTACTTCCTTGTGCACCCGCTCGACAACTGGGAGAACCCGGTCCATCTCTTCCTGTTGACTAACCGGCTGCGCTCCGGGACGGGTACTTTCGCCGCCAATATCAATCAAATCGGCGCCTTCTAGCGCCATTTTTCGTGCATGTACAACAGCCGTTTGACAATCAATATACTGGCCGCCGTCTGAAAAGGAATCAGGTGTAACGTTTAAGATTCCCATAATCCGTGGTCGATTCAAATCCAGGTGACAGGACCGGCCCTCCAGAAACATACTCAAGGTACTTATCGCTCTGCCCAACCCTGACATCAGGTTTGATCAACACAGGGCCCTTCGGATGGTGCGACAACCTCTGCAGCTTGATGGTCATCCGGTTCAGGTGGAGAGGCCTCTTCTTTAAAAACCAAAGCTCTGAGTTCACTCCCTTCCAGGTTTTCACGTTCAAGCAATGCTTCAGCGACCCGAACCAAAGCTTCCCGATTTTGGGATAAAATGTCCCGGGTTTTTTGATAATTGCTCTCTACAATTGCCCGTATCTCTTCATCGATAGCGACAGCAGTGGCTTCACTGTAATTTTTCGTGTGGCCGAAATCGCGCCCAAGGAAAACCTCACCCTCTTTTTCGCCAAATGTTAACGGGCCAAGGGCATCACTCATTCCCCACTCACAGACCATCTTACGGGCAATGGCGGTAGCCCGTTCTAAGTCGTTGGAGGCACCGCTTGTCACACTTTCAAAAACAAGTTCTTCAGCCACGCGCCCACCGAGAAGAGTGCAGATTTTCGTATTCAAACCTTTTTTGGTTTCGTTGTACTTCTCTTCTTCGGGCAGGTACATTGTCACACCCATCGCTCTGCCTCGGGGGATAATCGAAACTTTATGTACAGGATCAGCACCTGGAATAAACAGAGCCACCAAGGCATGGCCGGCTTCGTGAAAGGCTGTCACCTTTTTTTCCTCTTCAGTGATAACCATGGAGCGACGCTCAGCCCCCATCAAAACCTTGTCTTTAGCATTATCAAGGTCATCTCGGTTGACTTCGCTTTTGTTGGCTCGAGCAGCTAACAACGCAGCCTCATTAACAAGGTTTTCTAAATCTGCCCCAGAAAAACCCGGGGTTCCTTTAGCGACGACCTCCAGGTCGACATCTTCGCCCAATGGGACCTTGCGCGCATGAACCTGCAAAATTTTCAGACGTCCCCTAACATCCGGACGCGGCACGACAACTTGGCGGTCAAAGCGTCCAGGGCGCAGGAGGGCGGGGTCAAGAACATCAGGGCGGTTAGTCGCGGCGATCAAAATAACTCCTTCGTTGCCCTCAAAACCATCCATTTCAACAAGCAACTGGTTTAAAGTCTGCTCACGCTCGTCATGCCCCCCCCCTAGGCCAGCTCCACGATGGCGGCCGACAGCATCAATTTCATCGATAAAGATAATGCATGGTGCATTTTTTTTCCCTTGAACAAACAGGTCACGAACCCTGCTGGCACCAACGCCAACAAACATTTCAACAAAATCCGATCCGGAAATCGAGAAAAACGGAACCCCTGCCTCTCCAGCAATCGCTCTAGCCAAAAGCGTTTTACCGGTTCCTGGAGAACCGACAAGCAAGACCCCCTTCGGAATTCTGCCGCCAAGCCTTGAGAACTTTTTGGGATCTTTGAGAAACGAAACGATTTCTTCAAGCTCGTCCTTCGCCTCATCAATCCCAGCAACATCGTTGAAAGTAACCTTAGCCTCTGACTCGTTCAGTAACTTTGCACGGCTTTTGCCAAAACTCATAGCTTTACCACCGCCGGACTGCATTTGGCGCATAAAGAAAATCCAAACAGCAATCAACAAGAGAATTGGCCCCCAAGACACAAAAAGGGTCATCCAAAAACTGCGGTCTTCATCTGGTTTTGCCTCTATGACAACACCTTTTTCTCTCAGGGCATTGATTAAGTCCGGGTCATCCGGGGCATAGGTTTTAAAAGACGTGTTATCGGTATATTTCCCTTCAATATCCGAACCCTGAATGACAACCTCTGCAATGCGATCTTCTTCGAGGGCTGTCAAAAAGTTGGTATAAGACACAGGTAATTGTTCGCGGTCTTTTTGCGTCATCATGTTAAACAACATGATCATAACCAAAGAGATGACGAGCCAAAGCGCGAGATTTTTATAAAACTGATTCACATTGCCCCCTTTAATAGGATTATGGAAAAGCTTGCAATATAGGGTAGTTGTAGGAAAAAACCAAAGAAAACTTTAGCACAAAGGGGTGGCCATCACAAGCTGTTTGTCGGAGAAATCGAACCTTCTACTTGCAAAAGAACCACTTTGTTATTTTTAGTGCCTTTGGACCTTAAGCCAAAGCAACGGCGCACTCCAACGACCCACAAAATTTCGTGGCCACAGACAACCAATGGTTGGCAAGCACGTTCTTCACGTGTCAGCTTCATATCGATAAAAAAATCCTTTAATTTACGGGTTCCGGCCATGCCATCAGGACGGAAGCGGTCACCTGAACACATGGTACGAATGACCAGCGGAAAATGGAGGCGGTTTGCCGAAAAAACAACACAATCGGAACTTTCCTTGACAACACCATCTGCAAAGCTGACCTTCAACTCTCTACCGTCTGGTAGCGAATAAGTACCCGGACCGTTGACTTTAACCGGCTTGTAATTGATAACTTTTGGGGCCTGCTTGGAAAAGCAAATCAGGCCATAGCGCCTGCCGACCCAAAGTCCTGGCAGCGGGGCCTCGCCCTGGGGTTCTTGTCTCTCAACCAAATGCTGAACGAATTTAATATGTTGAGCAGTGATTTTTCGCAGGTCGCCACGGACATGCTTAACAGCAGCCCGTAGCAATCGGTTGCTGGCGGCCAGCGGTAAACTGCGTAGTCTGGGTATGGGCAAGCAATACCCCAATTCCGTTTCTTGGCCGATTGCTTGCAACTCGTTTTCTACAAACTTCTGCCAGTATGTCTCATCCTCGGCAAAAAAATCGCACAGCCTGGCCAAGTGGCCACTCATATTTGGGTTTAAATCACAGAGGAGAGGCATTAACTCATGTCGAATTCGATTTCGGGTAAAACGGAGATCCCTATTGGTGAAGTCTTCACACCACTGCAGAGAGTGCGCTCGGAGATAAGCAACAATTTCAGACTTGGGGAACTGAAGCAGAGGTCTTAGATATGGGGGGTCAAAAAAGCGCATCCCGGCCAATCCTGTGCTTCCGGCACCACGTATAAGCCGAAGCATAAACGTTTCGGCTTGGTCATCTTGGTGATGAGCCAGCACGATGACTTGGCAGTTTTGCTCCGCGGCTGTTTTTTCAAGAAAATCACGTCGAGCTTCTCTTGCTGCCTCCTCAAGTCCACCCTTTGACCGACGAGCGAGCTTTGTCAGGTTAGCCTGCCGGACAACAAAAGGCCAAGCCTTTTCATTGGCTAAGCGGCGAACAAATTCTGCATCTTGGCCGCTCTCACTTCGAAGTCCATGATCGAGATGACCTACGACAAGTTGCCAAGACTCCTCCCTGGCGACTCGATCAAGCAAATGCAAAAGCGCCACCGAGTCAGAACCACCTGAAACTGCGACAAGAAACCGATTGCCGGCTCGAAAGGTCTCTAGCCTCTTTAACCTTTGATGGAAACGCTTCTGCAGAGCATTCATTGTTCCGTCACGGCGAAAAGGCAAAACCCCAATCCACGACCGGAAAGGGGTTTTGCCAAATGGTGGCGGTGCAGAGATTCGAACTCCGGACACTGCGGATATGAGCCGCATGCTCTAACCAACTGAGCTACACCGCCGGAAACCAACCGACCGCCCAAAAGGCGGCCGTTTATTGATTTGGTAGCGGGGGGAGGATTTGAACCTCCGACCTTCGGGTTATGAGCCCGACGAGCTACCTGACTGCTCCACCCCGCAACAGGGATTTTGGAATGTACCGACAAGATAAGGGCATGTCAAGAAAAAACTGTTGTAAGACACCGACTCATTTACGCCGGACAAGAGCTGACAATTTTTGCTCATTCTTTAAGCTTGCCGCAATCTGAATCGCCGCCTTTTCATCTTCATAAGGACCGGCTAAGACCCTGTGCCAAATCCCCTTATTGCCAAGGTCTGCGCGCTCAACAAAAGCCGGCAAATCAAGTTTTAGCAAACGCGTCTCCAGTTTTTTGGCGTCCTGGAGGTTTTGGAAAGAAGCGACCTGCACCACGAAACTTCCCGCTTGGCCGGGTGGTTGAGCAACGGCGTCGTGAGATGCAGTGATATCGGCCGGTTTGGGTGAGCTCGTCTGTTTTGTCAGGTGTTGGACTGGCTCTTCGGTTTTTTCCTGTTTTGAAGCGGGAGGGTGGTTGATGCCCGACCCAAGTGGAGCCTGATCACCTTTCGGCAAGTTTTCGTAGAAAGTCAATTTTTCTGGGGTTTTTGTTTCCTCCGACAGAGTGGTCGCGGCCGGCAAAGCGATTTTAGCCTCTGGTAATGGCAATTGCTCATCATTCTCGGTTATGCTTGTTGGATACAGGCCCCCAACTGCATAGCCAAGTGCGAAACTCGTGGCGGCAATGACCAATATTAACCCTAAGGACCAAGCACTTTGATCCTTTTGAAAACGCCTGTTTTTCCGGCCAAAAAAATTCTGGGCCATTGATAACGACTCACATTTGCTCGGGTGCAGTCACGCCCAACAGGTTCAAGGCGTTTTCTAAAACAATTCGAACGCTGTTAACCAAATACAATCGGCCAAGGCTTTCATTGACTTCGTCGGTGAGAACACGAAATCGATTATAGTAGCTATGGAACTGCGATGCCAGTTCTTGCAAATAATAGACGATTCGATGAGGTTCATAGTTTAATGCGGCACCGACAACCGTATCAGGGTACCTGGCCAGCAATTTTGTAATTGCCAGCTCTTCATCGAGGTGCAAGTTTTCAGTGGCACACTTGCCGTTTTCAGGCAAGTGGACCCCCAACTCTTTTGCATTTCTATTGATACTGCAAACTCTGGCATGTGCATATTGAACATAGTAGACGGGGTTCTCGGCACTCTTCTGCTTTGCCAGTTCCAGGTCAAAGTCGAGCTGGCTGTCAGAGCGTCGCATGAGAAAGAAAAATCGGCAAGCGTCTCGGCCAACTTCGTCGATTACCTCTCGCAAAGAAACAAATTCCCCTGAGCGTTTTCCCATGGCAACAGGTTTCCCAGCACGAAGAAGATTCACCATTTGGATCATAAGGATTTCTAAATCCTCCGGAGCATGGCCCAATCCTGCCAATACGGCTTTCATCCGCGGAACGTAGCCATGATGATCTGCTCCCCACACATCGATCAAGGTCTCAAAGCCTCGTTCGAATTTTACCATATGGTAGGCGACGTCCGAGGCAAAATAGGTCGGGCTTCCGTCTGACCGGACCAGAACTCGATCTTTATCATCGCCGTAATCCGTTGTTCGAAACCAAAGTGCCCCTTCTTTTTCATAAGTGAGCCCCAAGTCCTGAAGTTTTGCCAATTCTTTCTCGACCAAAGCATTATCGTATAAACTTTGTTCGCTGTACCAGTTGTCGAAGTGCACACCGAAAGCCTCTAGGTCGCGAGTCAGCCAATTAAGTACATACTGAACGCCAAACCCGATGCATAGCTTGATCTTTTCGTCCTCCGACAAACTGGTCAAATCTTTCTGCTCGTTCAGAAAGGCTTTCGCAATATCATAAATATACTGGCCCTGATAACCATCTTCGGGGAAATCAACCTGTTGCCCCTGCAGTTCTCTCGCCCGCTGTAAAATGGACCTTCCAAGTAAAACAACCTGGTTCCCAGCGTCATTGATGTAATACTCTCGGCAAACATCGTAACCAACTTTGGCCAACAACTGAGAGACCGCATCGCCGATTGCAGCCCCTCGTCCATGGCCGATATGAAGCGGCCCGGTGGGGTTGGCACTGACAAACTCGACCTGGACACGACGGCCCTGACCAACGTTGCTCGTCCCATAATTGGGGCCCTGTGCGTGAATCTGCTCAAGGACTTCAAACCAACATGAGGGGGTCAAGGTAAAATTGATAAACCCCGGCCCAGCCACCTCAACCCGCATGAAGAGCTCGCTACCTTTTAATGCTTCGACCAGAAGCCCCGCGATTAGAACCGGCGCTTTTTTTTCTGCACGAGCCATAACCATTGCAATATTGGAAGCAAAATCTCCGTGTTCCGAGTTTGCTGGCACTTCAATCTGTATCTCTGGTATCTCATTGCTTGTCAGTGCCCCGGCTCGAAACGCGTCCTCCAAGGCACCATGAATGAGTTGCCGCAAACGTTCTTTCATGATGGGCCAATTCTCCTCTTTGGTTTGTGAAACAGGGGCTTTCAATTTGCGCAGGGTGATATCTTCTGTGAAATCGAGACAATGCAAGGTCGTGCTATCCTCCAAGCTGAAACGTTTTGCACAATTTGCACGCCAAGCACATACAACTCAAGTTTTCTTATCTCTTTGCTCATGAGCATCCCAAAAAAGTCTATAAAATAGCGCTGTATGTTAGCTTTGGCCGAAAGAGGTGTCAAGCGTTAGAGAGACATGGTCTGGACCACTCAATCGGAATGTTAAATAATTCAGACAACACAAAAAGCCTATCTCTAAGTGATGTGAGACAGGCCAAGACGAAGTCCTCTTCTTCGAAATTTACAGAATTCTTTTAGCGGCGAGCAGTATTTTCAGTTGGAAACTGGAAAACCAATTCATCGTCTCGTACCATACCAAGCTCTGTTCGCGCAAGGCGTTCGATATAATGACGATCATTCCGCAGCGCTCTGATCTCTGAGTTCAATGAATTGTTAAGGCTATTGACTTCTTCCAACTCGGCAATCAAGGCTGCTTTTTGTTGTGCTATTTTCAAGAGGAACAGAACGCCCCGGTCTCCAAAAAATGCAAAACCGAGCAAAACCAGCACCAGACCGAGTGGCAATAGGTTTAAGTGTCGTTGTGCTGCTAGCGTTTTCTGGGCTTTGACTTCAGCCATGCCAATTCCTTATTTGGCTGATAGGTGAGTCCATCTTCGATCGTCGCTCTTTCAGGATCCTTCCAAAAAATTTCTTCATGTTTTCATCAAATCACATTAAAAATCAAGATATTTTCTCACTAATGACCTCGGCAAAGCAAAAATCAACGATACAACCCTCTATCAGAGCCGACATTGAAGAAAGGTCATGCATGAATTGAATTTCGGTGCCGACAATTTAATCCTAGGATTGGGGTTCAGTAAAGCTTTGCAAAAATCAAGAAACCATTCCACATTAGTATTCATTAGGAACGGAACAACAGAACGCGTTAATAATCATTCTGCCTCACTCGTACTTAAACTGCTCGTGATACTTCCAACTTTCCCCAAGCCGGCCAAGGCAAAACTAATCATGACCGCCTGATCATCCAGACGGTCTCGATAAGACAAGAACAAGCTCCAACACTGCGACCGATATTCCATGGCAACATAAGTTTCTAAACTGCGCTTTTCATACAAGCTGTAACGTTCTTCAAAACTTAGGTAAAGCGGCTTCAGTAATGATGTATCAACTTTGGCAGAAAGATATTCGGTCTTCAGGCTTTCAATATCATCATCTCTGTATGAGTAGTTTAATGAAACCCCGTTGCCCACTTCATCTTTGGCCCCTGCTGTTGCCCTGAATTGGCTAAACTCAAGGTCTCCATGGGCAGAGATCAGGTTATCCATAGTTAAGTAGGTTCGCGTGCTAGGGCGAACGCTCAATTCAACACGTAGGTCTGAAAAAGGCTCCTTCTCATCAAGATCATCATCTCTTGCTTCGTATATGTCATAAATCTGAGAAAGGCGCAGGTTAAAAATTTCTCGGTAGGTCGGTTGACCGCCGTTGTGATCCTTACGGAGAGTCAATCGGTTGACCAAGGCATATTCTAAGAGATTTCTGGGCGACAGCCGATCCCTCAAATCAAACAGCGGAAGGTCTTCCTCTGACTCGTTTGGACGGTACAAATAAGTCAGATAAGGCTCAACGCTGTGTTGAATTTTGACCGCACCCCAATCTTTCAACATGAAGACTTTCTGCAGACGGGTACTAAGCGTTACTTTGAATTCGGGAAGGGTCTTTTCATCCCCAGGCGAATCTGCATCGTATATTCTTTCGTAAAGCGCGACCTCAGGGACTAATTCAAGCCATGACCCCGGACGGAAAGCAGCTGCAAGAGATGGGCGCAAATACAAGCGGCGGCCCTCTTCTCCCTCATCTCGGTTAAAGTTAGTTATCAGCGTTTCCAAACTGCCATATAATGGTGACGACCCAATCCGGTAACGAGGCAAGTCTATGCTCAACTCTGGAAGACGTTGGAGAGTCGTATCGTTGCTTTGCTCGAGGTCTTGGATATACCTTGCTCGCCCGACTAAATTAAGTTTAGCCCAATTGCGCTGAGCCCATAATTGGGACACGGTTTTGTCTTGATTGTATTCTTCGGCAACCTCACCAAAGTCCTCAAAAAATTGCCGGTCGTCAACATATTGCGCGTCAGCAGCAAGCCAAACATCGCCTGGAAGGGTACCGCCGTGACGCCAAGCGAAACCATAAGTGTCTGAATTGTCTGAAATTCCATTGACATGATAATATTGCATTTCACCGAGGTTCTCTCGGCCCAATAAGTAGCGATATTCCAAGCCTTTGCCAATTCCAAGCTCAGACATGTAATCAGCTCGGACTGTCATGTCCATATTGCGATCAATGACTTGATACCAGGCCAAGGATGTCATCACACCCTTCTCTTTAGAGTTTCCAAAGTTGGGCATTAGAAAACCCGATTCGCGCTCTGCTTTGACGGGAAAAACAACATACGGAGAATAAAGCAACGGCGTATCCTTGACATAGAACCAAACATGCTGTGCCGTAGCATAATCTCCTAAATGCACACGAATTTTTTTGGCTGTGAATTTCCAGTCCGCAATGTCACCGTCGCACGTTGTAAAACTACCGGACTGTACCTGATAAGTGGATTGACCAAGCTTTTTGATATCAACCCCAGATAGTCGAAAATTCCCTTGGCGCAAAAAAATTCGACCATCTTGCAACTGACCCTGTTCGCTGGAAAGGTTTAACCGAAGTCTTGACCCGATTATTTCGGCCTTAGAATCTCGATATGAAACGTTCCCTTCAGCCAAAGTATCCTGAGTGGCGGTTTGCAATAAAAGTTTATCGGCCGTCAATTCTTTTTCGCCTTGTTTGAGCAGGGCCTTGCCAGTTGCTTGATAAGTTTTGTCAACTTGCTCGTAGACCAAAGAATCCGCTTCCAAACTGATCGACCGACTTGCATCCAAAGAAGAAACTGATTGTGCGGGGTTTGTAACGGCAGCCTGCCCGGGGACCATCTCCTCAGAATCATCCTGCTCGGCTGCCCAAGCTTCAAACGGGCTTATCAGTAATATAAGAAGACCGAAAGATAACAGACAGGACTTGAACATAATTTTATCCTGGCATTTCATCATAAAAATTATAAAGCGGCAATAAGGGCTAACGTCCGTTGTTGCGCAAAAACTCACGTATTTCAGAAACCAAATAAATTGAGCCGCAAATGACCAGAACTTCATTTGGGGGCAAATCCATCATAGCGGAACGCAATGCTTCAACTGGCTCAGTACATTCAATATGGTCAATTCCTTGTTGACTCGCCCAGAGTGCGAGAGACGCAGTCGGTACATGTTCCTGTCCCGACAGGGGAACGGCATACATTTTCCCAAGCAGTGACTTGATGGGTGGCAGAACCTCCATCGGGGACCGCTTCCCGCTAAGCGCGATGACCATTGAAACTTTTGATATTCCCTGATCATTCAGGTAGTTGGCCAGGCTTAAAAACCCTGCTTCATTATGGGCAACATCTAAAAGGATTTGTCTCTTATGCTGCCACCATTCCAAACGTGCCGGCCAATGTGCAGATTTTGCGGCGACCCGGATTGCTGTCTGGGTTATCGGCAAGCCCTGTTCCCGCAGTTTAAGTGCAGCCGCAACCGCTTGTCCCAAATTTTCTGTTTGATGGACACCTTCCAAGGCAAGTGTCAGATTGTCAACAACCTCACCCAAAAATTCAACACTGACTTTACCGCATTCGCTCTTAACATGATAGTCCTGGTTAAACCTTATGACCGGGGCATGACGCTCGCTAGCAACTTTTTCCAATTCAACAAGAACATCCACTGATTGTCTGCCCAAAACTACTGGGACGTTCTGTTTTATGATCCCTGCCTTTTCATGGGCTATTTTACTAAGACTGTTGCCCAGGTGTTCCTGATGGTCTAGGCTGACCGGTGTAATCAGGCAAATTCCTGGGTTTACCACATTTGTAGCATCCAGACGCCCGCCCATGCCGGTCTCGATGATGGCAAAATCGACAGATTGTTGTTCAAAATACAAAAGCGCCAGACACGTTGTGGCTTCAAAAAAAGTCAATGGGACTCCCTCAGATTGGGTCCTTATTGACTTGACCAGTTGAGCAACATGACACTTCGGAATTGGCTTAGAATTGACCGTTATACGCTCAGTAAAACAATGCAGATGAGGAGACGTATAAAGACCCACATTTAAACCGCTCTGGATCAGAATTTCGGCCAACAAAGCGCTAACAGAACCTTTGCCATTGGTTCCAGCGACATGTGCGCAGAGTAGCGGTTTATTGAGTGCAGACAGGCGCTTTGTTAAACGCTGCATATTGTCCAGACCCAACTTGATACCAAAGCGCTGCAAGCCGTAAAGATAGTCGAGACTTTCTTTGAAGGTCACAATTATTAAGTTGCAGGTTGTTTGGTAAAAACGCTAAGAACCTTTGAGAGCTGGGCTTTCATTTCGTTACGTGGAACTATCATATCGACCATTCCGTGTTCAAGCAGGTATTCAGAACGTTGAAAGCCTTCTGGGAGTTTCTGGCGAATGGTTTGCTCAATGACACGTGGCCCGGCAAACCCTATCAAAGCCTTTGGCTCAGCAATATTGAGATCGCCAAGCATTGCAAAACTTGCCGTCACTCCTCCGGTTGTTGGGTCTGTCAAAACAGAGATAAAAGGGATACCGGCTTTTTTAAGCCTGGCAAGTGCTGCGCTGCTTTTTGCCATTTGCATGAGTGACAAAATGCTCTCTTGCATCCGAGCCCCTCCCGAGGAAGAAAAAACCAGAACCGGAGATTTTCTCTCTAAACCCAATTCAATTGCACGTGTCACTTTCTCGCCAACGACAGAACCCATACTGCCACCCATAAATCCGAAATCAAAAACGGCGACCACCACCGGCAGGCCTTCTATTTTGCCTGCACCGCAAATAATAGCATCCCCGTCACCACTTTTTTTCAATGCTGTCTTAATTCTGTCGTCATATTTTTTAGAGTCCTTAAACTTCAGAAAATCAACAGATGTAATGCCTGCATCAATCTCCTGGAATGTTCCTTCATCAATTATCAAGTCAATCCTGTGACGTGCACTGATGCGAAAATGATAGTCACATTTCGGGCATACATTGAGGTTTCTTTCGATTTCTTTAGTGTAGATAATCTCATCGCAGTTTTTACACTTGGTCCATAGCCCCTCTGGCATTTGGACCTTCTTGGTTTCAACAGTAGCAATCGGCGCCTTCGATTTTTTAAACCAAGCCATTTTAAACCTCTCATTTCTAGTAGACCGTGACAACGCTGAAAGCGAAAAGCACTACACAAGTTCTGTCACAGTGAATCATTGATACTCGCCATAGCAGCTTTTTTCAAACAAACTACTCTTCAGAGTTTCTCAGCGAATCAAGGCTTATCTACGACAACCATTTAAGCCTTCGTCAAGAAGGTGCCCTTCTCTTTTTAGCTGAATGCCAAACATTGATAATAAGTTTAACAAATCTTGCCAGCTTTGATTTTCTACAGAGTGACAGCTATGCATTTTTTAAACTAGACCAACCTCCCTATTTTGAACAATCTGTGGCTGACAACTATCTGAAGTATACCGACAACCACAGGCTACCGCTACTTTATGGCAAGTGCTGTGTAGAGTAATCTCCAGTTTGACAAAAACCCAAATTATCGATGCTTGAATCAAGGCTGAACTGGCTTGAATGATCGCATCACCAAGTCACATGGCATTCTCATTCTTATTGTGGGAGAAATCGTCATTTTGAGGTGCCAGCTTGACGGCTGATTTAAGTCGCGAAGCGAATGCTGCCACTTCGTCGAGAAGCGCAGGAGAGTGTTGATATTCTGCAATCAATTTTACCAGAGCACTGCCAACGACAACCGCGTCTGAAAAATGAGCAATCGACCGAGCTTCCTCAGCTGTCGAAATGCCGAAACCGACGGCCACTGGCACATTGCATTGTGCTTTCAATCGCCTGACTGATTCCTCAATTGCCATGGAATCGACTTTTTTACTGCCGGTGACTCCGGTCATTGAAACATAATAAAGGAAACCTTCCCCTTGCGCGGAAAGTTTCGCAGAACGCTCTGGGTCGGTTGTCGGTGTCAAAAGCGTTATAAGGTCGATGCCGGCTTTTTTTAAATGGGGATGCAGTTCTTCTGATTCTTCAGGAGGCAAGTCAACCAGAAGAACGCCATCTACCCCAGCTTGCGCAGCATCACGTGAAAATTTTCCCGGGTCATACTGCAGGATGGGGTTGTAATAGCCCATTAACACTATCGGGACGTTGGTATGCTGACGCACTCTTGAAACCATGGCAAGTATGCCAGTCAAACTCGCACCTGCTCCCAAAGCCCGTTCGGAAGCTTTTTGAATGGTTGGGCCATCGGCTGATGGGTCGGAAAATGGCACACCGAGCTCGATGAGGTCGACGCCGGCGTTAACTAATGTGTGGACAATTTGCTCACTCACTTCAATGCTTGGGTCGCCAGCAGTCAGAAAGGTAATCAATGCCTTTTCGCCGCGTTTTCTGAGGTTTTCGAATGTGCTGGAAATGCGTGACATATATATCCTTAAACAGACTTCAGATGTTAGATTTTAAAAATTAATCCAAACCTTTTCAACCGTTTTATTCAGCCAAAAGGGCTTTTGCCTTTTCAAGTAAATCAATGAACATCTGCTTGGTCATTCTTCCAGTCTGCAAATTGTATCGGCTGGTATGATAGCAACCGAGAAGAACACGCCCATCTGGCAGTCGGTACTCACCGCCGTGAGAAAAAGGGTAATCAGCAAGACGCTGAATCGCCCCTTGAACTTTGTACAAATGGAGTGTACTCATAAATGCGCCTCGTCCAAGAGCAATTATGATTTGGAGATTGTCGAGCAAGCTGAATTCGGCAGCCAGATAATCTCGGCATTGGGTAAACTCATCTGAGCTTGGGCAGTTTTGGGGAGGGAGACATTTGACGGCGTTGGTAATGTAAAGGTCGTACAATTGCAGTCCGTCTCCCATCGCATAAGCCTCGGGTTGGTTGGTGAAACCAGCTTGATACAAAAGCGGATACATAAAATCCCCTGCCCCATCGCCAGTGAAAGGTCGCCCGGTTCGGTTGGCTCCATGTGCACCAGGAGCGAGGCCAACAAGGGCAAACCTGGATTGCGGGTCACCGAAACCACCGACTGGGCGGTTCCAATAATCGCGAAGCATGAGCCCCTTGCGCGGTTGCAGTGATGAGATATGTTTCACCAACCGCGAACATTTAACGCAGCCAGCGATTTGTCCATTTAGTTTCGCCAGTGACAAGGCTGGCCTCCTTGGCCTTAAGAATCTTTCGCGTCTTTGGTATTTTTTCTGCCAGACTTAACCCTTTTACGGAAAGGCTTTGAAACAGAGGTCTTTTTGTCCGGAGTGGGTCTCTTCTTTTGTTTTCTGTAACGTTTGTAATTCCAAAAGAATTCTGCATCTTCTGGAAAGTAACTGGGGATTTTCGAGCCAAGATACTCTTCGATGTCAGCGAGGTGGAAAACCAAGTCCTCATCAACAAAAGAGACTGCTTTTCCAGCTGCTCCGGCCCGGGCTGTACGACCGATTCGATGAACATAGTCTTCGGGATCCTGAGGCAGGTCATAGTTAATCACATGAGTCACTTCATCAATATGCAACCCTCGAGAGGCCACATCTGTTGCAACCAGAAAGTGTAAGCGCGATTCCTTGAAATCCTGCAATAGCCGCATACGCTTGCGCTGAGGAATATCACCGGAAATAACTGCTGCTTTGAAACCATTGACTTTGAGACGATTTGCGACAGACTCAGCCTCTCTCTTGGTATTGGTAAAGATCATCACTCTTTGAAGTTCTGAATCACGCTTTAAAAGACCCATCAATAGCGCAAATTTTTCGCGGTAAGCTACGTGGTAGAGTTTCTGTTCCACCCTCTCGGCGGCAACCTGTTCAGGTTCGATGTGAACCTTTTTGGCAAGATCAGTGAATTCGTAAGCAAGTTCCATGACTCTCTGTGACAGAGTAGCTGAAAACAGCATCGTCTGTCGTGTTTGAAAGCTAGGGAGTTTACGCAGGATGTAACGCAAATCCTTTATAAAGCCCATATCAAACATGCGGTCTGCTTCATCAATTACAACAACTTCGATCTGGTCCAATTTAAAAACTTGCTGCTTATAATAGTCAATCAACCGGCCAGGAGTAGCGACAATGACGTCAACACCGTCCTTTAAAGCCTGACGCTGCTTTTCATAATCCACTCCGCCAAAAATTGGTTGAATCTTAAAGGGACAATTGGCTCCCAAGCCAGTGGCGTCGGCAAAGATTTGTAATACGAGTTCCCGAGTAGGAGCAAGGATTAGAGCTCTTGGGTTACGTCTCTCTCCTTGATGGTCGGTCAACAAACGACTAAATAGAGCGATAAGAAAGGCTGCTGTTTTACCCGTTCCCGTCTGTGCTTGAGCGGCAACATCATGACCAGACAATGCGAGAGGGATTGTCTCAACCTGGACAGGAGTCAATTCTGAGAAACCTGCAGCATTGATCCCTTCGAGTACCTCTGCAGGCAAATCAAGGTCTGTAAATCTCATGTCAAAACTTGAGAAATATGTGGATGAGGCGTTGGCATAAGCTTATCCATTATTCAATATGGGTTTTCTTAAACTAGAGATCAATCCCCATGGCCTCAGCAACAGTATGGATGTCTTTGTCGCCTCGGCCAGAAAGGCAGACCAGTATCGACTGATCAGAAGACATCTGCGGAGCCATCTTCATGACCTGGGCTACTGCATGTGCACTTTCCAAGGCAGGGATAATCCCTTCGAGTTCTGTCAACCGTCGAAAAGCGCTGAGAGCTTCCTCGTCAGTGACTGCAACGTACTCCGCTCGTCCAATGTCCTTCAAATGTGCGTGCTCAGGCCCTACCCCAGGATAATCCAAGCCAGCGGATATGGAGTGGGCGTGTTCGATTTGTCCATCTCGGTCTTGTAAAAGGTACGTTTTATTGCCGTGCAGTACGCCGATGCTGCCGGCACAAATACTTGCCGCATGACGACCGGATTCCACGCCCAGCCCGGCAGCTTCTACTCCAATTAACCGGACATGTTCATCTTTAAGAAACGGGTAAAACAAACCCATGGCATTTGACCCACCGCCAATGCAGGCCACTGCTGCATCAGGCAACTGTCCCGCGTCTTGAAGCATTTGTTCTCGAGCTTCTTGACCTATCACAGCCTGGAAGTCGCGAACCATCATAGGATATGGGTGTGGCCCTGCCACTGTTCCTATCACGTAAAACGTATCGCGTACATGTGTGACCCAGTGACGTAACGCCTCATTCATTGCATCTTTTAAAGTCGATGTGCCGCTTGCGACCGACTCAACCTGTGCTCCAAGAAGTTTCATGCGAAACACATTGAGCGATTGTCGTCGAATATCCTCTTTACCCATAAACACTTTGCAGTTCATTTCGAATAGCGCCGCAACGGTTGCGGTTGCCACACCATGCTGACCAGCACCGGTTTCAGCAATTACATTGCTTTTACCCATCCGTCTGGCTAATAAAGCCTGTCCAATTGTGTTGTTGACTTTGTGCGCACCTGTATGATTGAGGTCTTCGCGCTTGAGATAAATCCTTGCCCCACCACAATAACGAGTTAACCTTTGCGCAAAGTAAAGCGGGCTTGGACGCCCGACGTAGTGGCCAAGGTAATCTTGAAATTCCTTTAAAAATTCTGGGTCTTTTTTTGCATCACGATATGCCTTGTCGAGTTCAAGCAATGCTGGCATCAAGGTTTCGGCTACATATCGTCCGCCGAACACTCCAAAATGCCCTCGATTATCTGGCTGATGGTAGTTCATTTATATTGCTCCCTTCGCAAGACGGATAAACTGCGAAATTTTCTGCTGAGATTTTTTACCTGGTTCATTTTCAACCCCGCTCGACACATCAACACCATAGGGAGCAACCTGTTGGATTGCCTGGACAATATTTTCCGGATCCAGTCCTCCAGCCAAGATCGTTGTATACTTGCGTGCAACTTTTGACGCCACACCCCAGTCACATCTTTGCCCAGTTCCACCGGGCTGGCCCGGAACATAGGCATCAAGAAGAAAAGCCGAGACGGAATAAGCCGTCAGGTTTTGCACACTGAAATTTTGGCCAATACGAATGGCTTTGATAACCCGGAATGGAAGTTGGTCGCAATCCGCTGGCAATTCTTCTCCGTGCAACTGCACTCTGTCGAGCCTGCAATCATTAACAATTTGCGCTATTCGATCCAAAGATTCGTTAACGAACAATCCCACCGTTGTGACAAATGGTGGCAGCTCTGAGATAATTCTCTTTACGCTTTCAGGATCAATATATCTGGGGCTTTTTTGGTAAAAGACAAAGCCAAGCGCGTCAGCACCACATTGAACAGCATATTGAGCGTCTTCGGCATTTGTCAGACCGCAAATTTTGACCCGCATCGGATACTCTCTTTATTTCATTCTAACTGATTTTGACATTTGGAAGTCGACTTAATGAAGATTTGATGGCATCTTCAGGGTATTCATAATTATTAAGTTCTCCCGCGAAAAAAGCGTCATACGCTGCCATATCAACATGTCCGTGGCCAGAGAGGTTGAAAAGGATCGTCTTCTCCTGGCCTTCTTCTCTAGCCAATATTGCTTCATCAATAGCAGCGCGTATCGCGTGGGATGATTCAGGGGCCGGGATAATGCCCTCTGAGCGTGAGAATTGGATAGCAGCTTCAAAACACTCTAACTGACCTAACGCCTTAGCTTCAACAATGCCCGCTTGAACCAATTGTGACACCAAAGGTGCTGCCCCGTGGTATCGAAGTCCACCCGCATGAATTCCCGGTGGCATAAAATCATGGCCGAGGGTATACATTCTTGCGATCGGTGCCATTTTTGCGGTGTCACCATAATCAAACTCATAGGCGCCTTTTGACAGTGTTGGACAAGACACCGGTTCAGCAGCAATAATTCTCATGGCCTTGCCATTAGCCATATCGGACACAAATGGAAAAGCCAGCCCTGCAAAGTTTGAACCCCCACCGTGACAACCGATTACAATATCAGGGTAGGCGCCAGCGATCTGCATCTGTTCTTTGGCTTCTAGGCCAATAATTGTTTGGTGCAGGCAAACGTGGTTAAGGACGCTCCCAAGAGAGTAACGCGTATCTTCACGACTGTATGCGTCCTCGACTGCCTCACTGATAGCAATACCCAGTGACCCATGGCTTTCAGGGTCTTTGTCGAGAATAGCTTGACCGGCTTTCGTTCTGTTTGATGGAGAGGGAACCACCTCTGCCCCCCACAGTTGCATCATGCTTTTTCGATAAGGTTTCTGGACAAAAGAAATCTTGACCATATAAACCGTACATTCCAAACCGAAAAATTGACAGGCCAGTGCAATGGAGGACCCCCATTGACCGGCTCCAGTTTCGCTGGCAATTCTTTTGGTGCCATAGATCTTGTTATAATAAGCTTGCGGTACAGCAGTGTTTGGTTTATGGCTGCCTGCCGGTGACACACCTTCGTATTTGTAATAAATTTTTGCTGGCGTCTTTAGCTCTTTTTCCAAGCGCTTCGCCCGAAATAATGGAGAAGGACGCCAAAGACTAAGAATCTCCCTGACTTCGTCAGGGATGTCTATCCAACGTTTGCTTGAGACTTCCTGTTCAATTAACTGTGGAGGGAAAAGCGGAAGCAGATCATTAGGGCTTACTGGTTCAAGGCTCCCAGGGTGAATGACCGGCGCGAGCGGGGCAGGCATATCAGGGATTATATTGTACCATTGTTTTGGAATTCGGTCGTCTGGGAGATTGATTTTGGTCTTCACATCAATAGCCTTTCCACAACGCTATCAATTGTAATAATTCTGAGAATCATCAATTTTCCAGCAAGTCTTTCAATTTCCTACTGATATCTGGCTCGCGCATCAGACTTTCACCGACCAAAAAAGCTTTGGCACCAGCTTTCTGTAACCGAAGGATGTCATCGCGCTGATGAATTCCACTCTCGGCAACGACCAGTCGTGGTTCAGGAATCAAGGGTGCCAGTGCTTCGGTAATCGCCAAATCGGTCTTAAAGGTGTTCAAGTCGCGGTTATTGATCCCAATCAGTGCAACATCTGTATCCAAGGCTGTCTCCAGTTCATGCTGGTTATGAATTTCAAGCAATACATCCAAACCACACTCGGCGGCTATTCCTGAAAAGTCAACCAACTGGGACAACTCAAGCATAGCAGCAATGAGCAAAACTGCGTCAGCTCCATTGGCTCGGGCTTCAAAAATCTGATATGGATCGCAAATAAAATCTTTGCGCAGAAGCGGGAGTGAGACACGTTCGCGAATTTTGGACAAATAATCCAGGTGCCCATAGAAGAACCGCTCATCGGTTAAAACAGAGACACAAACAGCATGATTTCGCTGATAAATTTCGGCTATCTGGATCGGATCAAAATCGCCTCGAATTATCCCCTTGGAAGGCGAGCCTTTTTTGACTTCAGCAATAATAGTTGTTCGCCCTGAATTTGCCGATCTCCGCAAAGCTCTTTCAAAGCCGCGCGTTTGATCGTCCAAGTCATAAACTTGTGCCATCAAATCAGCCTGTGGTTTGCGTCGCTTGGCCTGTGCGACTTCTTCACGCTTACATGTAACAATCTTTTCGAGGATCAAGTTAGAAAACGTTTCATTTTAAGATTAAGAGTTAGTCAACTTGACCAGCTGGTCGAGTTTTTCGAGAGCCAACCCGTTGTCAATCACAGACCGGCCTTTTTCCAAACCATCGATCACATTTTTTGCAATGCCAGATGCCAACAGACCGTATGCGGCATTCAACAACACGACCTCCCTCTTCGGTCCCATTTGACCAGAAAGAATCTCACGGACAATCTTGGCATTGGTGACTGCGTCACCGCCCTGCAGGTCAGATAACAAACAACGATGGAGGCCAAAGTCCTCTGGCTCGACAGTCATCAAATTTGTGGACTGTCCACAAATCTCTGCAATCCGAGTTGGCCCGGTCAGCGTAATTTCATCCATGCCATCACTACCATGAACCACATATCCCCTTCGGCAACCGAGTTTCAGCAAAACATTGGCCAGCAGAGGCACCAACTCTTCTCGATAGACACCCAAAACCTGTCGATCGGCTCCAGCCGGATTGGTAAGCGGTCCCAGAATATTGAAAATCGTGCGGATGCCAATTTCACGACGTGGCCCTATCGCATGCTTCATCGCACCGTGCAAAGCCGGTGCATACAGAAAACCGATACCAATAGTCCGTATGCAGTCCGCGACTTGTTCTGGGGTAATGTTGAGATTGACACCAAGGGCTTCTAACACATCTGCACTGCCGCACGCCGAAGAAACACTGCGATTGCCATGTTTTGCCACCTTAACACCACAGGCCGCAACAACAAATGCCACGGTGGTTGAGATATTAAAGCTGCGCGTACCGCTCCCCCCCGTACCGCAGGTGTCAAGGATAGTTTCCCTATCCAGATTAATTTCCTCGCGATCGAGGTCTAGTGCATGACGAGCGAGGATTGGCGTCGCTCGATCGCGCATCACCCGGGCAGCACCACAGATTTCATCGATTGTTTCGCCTTTGAGTCTCAATGCAGTAATGAATGCACCGATTTGGGCCGGGGTTGCTTCACCTCCCATTATTTCATTCATGACTTCAATCATTTCAGCTTCATCTAGATTTACGTGCTGAACGACTTTACTGATTGCTTCTTTAATCATAAGGGTTCACTCCAAGCATTCAGGATCTAAGAAGTCATTTTCAGGAAATTGCTCAACATCGCCATACCAGACGTCGTGAGAATTGACTCCGGGTGGAACTGCACGCCCCATACAGGAAGTTGGCGATGGCGGATTCCCATGATTTCCTGACTTTCCGTCCATGCCGTAATTTCGAGACAATCTGGGAGAGTTGCACGCTCTATTATTAAAGAATGATAACGTGTTGCGTCGAACGGGTTGGGTAATCCGGAAAACAGCTCTCGCTGATCGTGCCAAACAGGACTGGTTTTGCCATGCATCAAAGAGTCTGCACGGACAATTTTTCCACCAAAGGCTTGGCCAATCGACTGATGGCCCAAACATACTCCCAGAATCGGTATTTCCCCGCTTAGCTCCTGGATCGCACTTACTGAGATACCGGCTTCATTAGGAGTACATGGCCCGGGCGAAATGACCAGTTGATCAGGACTTTTCTGCCTAATCTCATCGATGGTAATTTTATCGTTCCTATAAACCTGTACCTCTTGCCCCAATACTTGTAGATATTGGACAAGGTTATAAGTAAATGAATCATAATTATCGACCATTAATAACATAATTAATCCAAGCCCCTACGAGCCATCTCAATGGCTTTTTTAACTCCCATGGCTTTGTCAACAGTCTCCTGAAACTCGGACGCCGGAACCGAGTCGGCGACGATGCCTGCACCAGCCTGAAGATAAACTTTCCCGT
>JAFDBS010000134.1 GCA_019313185.1 Deltaproteobacteria bacterium
AGATTTCCATTTTGGCAATATAAGTAAGAAACCTCAACTAAAGTTCTGTCGCTAGAACAACGCTGAGGTCGCGCGTTACCCGTTGATAAATCTCTAAGAAGTACCTTTTAACTCTTTGACAACACCGCCCCGCTTTGTAAAATTTAAAGGCAATTTTCATTCTTGCTCCTTTCGTACATCAGACCTCACTTAGCAATCGGGCTTTGTGGGGTCTGGTGCTTTAAAACACATCTTTGTATGCGGTATCTCATCCTTTTTATGGACTGACAAAACCCTGGTTGTTAAGGATCTGGTTGGGGGGTGGTCTTTTTTGTTGCCATCATTCATACCTGTTAACCCACCTCTTTTGCTGCGACACATTTTTTGAATTGGTTTCTTACAAATCAGGGTTGATCAGAATTTAGCGTTTTAGTCAATATTGGTTCCCCAAAAAGATGTGAGAATATAAATAGGACTATCACAAAGTTTATGACGACCCGAGTTGTTCCAAGCTGGCATTTATTATTTTTCAGAGCAATTGGAATAAATCAATTGACAACCAATTATTAGTTGGTATTCGTTAATAATATCCAATATTGATAACGAAGCCAAACCTGTCGCAAGTCAGGGACGGAAAGCCACGGGTCTAAACCCTCTATCCCTAAGTCAGATAGCCGGGCTGCAGAAACATTGCAGCTCGGCTTTATTTTTTTACAAACCGTTGGTGACCGGGAGAGTTTCAAATGATGTAAATAACTTCTGAGATGCAAATAGAAGAAGTTTGGCGAGAAATAACCAAGGAGGTATAGTCATGAAAAGCGCAAATCAAAGATTAATCTTAAGTTTTGTCTTAGCTCTCATCACAACATTCTTATTCCCTCCCGCAAATGCAATTGCCAACGGTAAATGGTGGGATGTAGTGCCTGAAAACGAAGCTCCATCGTATTATTATGATTCCATTCTGTATTCGGAAATAGCACCCAAATTACGAGAAATTGAAGTTAATAGTAATCGAGTAAAGGTTGACGTGTTAGCCGAGTCTGCTGGTGGTAGAAACCTTTTGATAGCTACCATTTCTGATCCCGAAACATCAGATGCCCAAGATATGTTTCAAGAAATCCTAGTCAATATGACTAAGGACCCAGAAAAAGCCCTGGCATTGATTGATTCAGACTCAGATTTCAAAGTGCCGGTGGTAATAAATGGTGGCACTCATGGAAGCGAGTACACCGGTGTAGATGCAGCAGTCCGAGTTATGGAATATCTCGCATATGATGTATCAGAAGAGGTGCAAACCATTCTGGAAAATGTGATTGTAATAATCAATGTGGTTCAGAATCCGGATGGCCGTGTAAGTGGTACGTTACAAAATTCGGCAAATGTAGATCTTGATTTGGATTTCATGTCACAAAGCCAGCCTGAAACAAAAGCATTGGTCAGTTTAATCAAAGAATGGAATCCCTTGGTTTTTCTTGATTTACATAACAAATTGTATTCTGTAACTCCAACAACTTATGTCCCTAATACAATGGTGATTGAACCATCAGGCCCATATCATAACCCTAACTACGAGTACGATCTTTATATCAAGTGGGCACTTTTTGAAGCCTTTTCCATGGAGGACGAACTGTTTGCCAACACCTCTGAAACGGCAATCATTCCTTTTCGAAATGGACCGTGCACCACAACTCAGCCTCAACTCACCACCTCAAAGTATTCAATGTTTCATCATACATATGGACATACTTTGGAGACTCAATATTTAGATGAGCGGGGTGTTGATGCCCATTTCTGGGCCATTAAAGGAGCTTTAAAATATGTCGTTGAGAACAAGAAGGATATGATTAGAGACCAAATACAAGCGTTCAGACGTGGTGCTCTTGACCTTCCACAACAACCAATCCCCGAATATATTTTAACTGAGTCGAATTGCAATCAATACAACGACCTAACGGTTCAAAATTTCCCGGTCGCCTATATTATTCCTGAGAACATTGCAAAATATCTTCTTTTTAATGGTGTTGAAGTTGAAAGAACAAATGACTCGTTTCAGTATGATGAAGATAATTACCCAAAAGGGACCTACATTGTGTGGATGGACCAACCAAGGCGAGTCCTAGCTAATAATTTTCTTGAATACCGAACTGATGTAGTTGTAATCCAGGGTGCTTTTGATATCAAAACGATCAAACTGAATGAAGCAAGCATAAAATAAAATGTCTCCTTAAAGAATATTCAAATATTCTCAAACAGCCCGTCAATATCTCTGGCGGGCTATTTATTTTGATACTGAAAAATAATTTAGCCATTCCTTAATTGCAGGATTTAAACCATCCAGTTTTGACCAGCAATCATTGGAAATATGGAATCCTTTTTCTATTTATCGGGCAACTGGAAATCTTCTGATCTAAAGATAAAATATCTCTAACAAAGGTGAAATCAAGTTGTTGATTAAATGCTGTCTGCTGGCGCAATTGACGGGAAGATGAAAATGAAGGAATTGGGTTTGTCTTCAGGGATGCGGAGGTGAATTATGCCAGTCTATGAATTTCACTGCGATGATTGCAATCGTAACTTTGAGTTGCTCATACGGATTTCCTTATTCGATCTAAATAAGGTCACCTGTGAATACTGTGGAAGCAAGAAAGTCTGTCAGATAATTTCTCACATTAACGTTATAACGAGTAAGAAAAGCTGAATTAAACGGTGATTGCTGGCCAAGCTGGTCTATTTGTCGTTCCTGATTTGTTTTGAAAGGTCACGGGTTACAGGAGGAAAACGACCACCGGCCTTTCATTATTGGTTCAGACACCGTTTCGTCGCGAGTAGTATGCAGGGAAAATATCTTTATGTGTACAGCGTGAATAATGGAAAGGGGACTAGGCTATGGAATCAAGCACTAGAGAAATAATGAAAGCGATCATACTGACCCTATCGACGGTCTTAAACATGGTGGTTATATTCGCCTTGCCTGTCCTTGCAGCGACAATTTTCGGAGACCCAGAGGACAGAAAAGATTTCACGACGAATTTGACGGCACCGATAGCGGTCGAAAATACCAGAGTGCTCACCGTAGGGCCCGATGAGCAATTCGCCACTATCCAGGAGGCAGTGAATTTAGCAAGTCAGGGGAGCACCATCCTTGTGTATCCCGGCATTTATAACGAAGAGGTAGTGATCGACAAGAATAATCTCCAGATCCTCGCGCAGGGTGAATATGTAAACGTGCAGCCTACGGAGTTCGATCCTGACGACAAGAAAACGGGCTTTTCGATCATTGCCGATCACGTCACCATTCGAGGCTTCAATATCGGGTTCGGTGGCGGCTGCTTTCCTGCAATCGGCTTCCGCGGAAGCCACAACACCTTTGCAAACAATTACATGTTCCAGGCTCGAGACTGCCCCGGTGTAAATGCTGTCAATGGCAGGGCGTTGGTAAGAGGAAATGACTACAACGTAATCGAAGGCAATACAATAGACCACGCGGATCTGGGAATCGCGATCGGGATTTCCCCCCAATCGAATGGCGGCTTCCTGCACAAAGGTAATATCATCCGCAATAATATCATCAGGCGGATTGTTCAGACACCGATAGCAATAGAGAATGGTGACGGCTTCTTGGTATCCGGAAATCGTATAGAAGGAGGTGCTGGATTTTGCATCGATGTTGGCACCCTGGGAGGGAATCAGCCATCTCAGGGCCACCATACAATTGTCGGAAACTACATGG
>JAFDBS010000135.1 GCA_019313185.1 Deltaproteobacteria bacterium
CCGCACAAGTTCTTGACTTGAAGCTGCTATTTCCGTCTCCAAACGCGCAGAAAACCGAATTTAAGTAATTTCAATTTTACGAGGTTTTGCTGCTTCAGCTTTCGGCATCTGCATGATCAAAACACCATTTAAAATTTCAGCACTGATTTTCTCAGTGTCAATTTCGTTTGGCAGGTGAAATTGTCGGTAATAGTTTCCAGGAATAAATTCTCGCCGCAAAGCTACACCTTTAAGATATGAAATGGCTTTGGCCTGGATGGTCAATATCCCATTATCCACATCAATATGTAAGTCTTCCTTCTTGACCCCGGGCAGATCCGTCAACAAGGTTAAACCGTCTTCGCTCTCAAAAATGTCAACCACAGGACGAATAATTCCTGAGCGTGTTTCTTCTCGGTCTTTTGTTTCGAGTTCATGCTTTATTGATAGCCCCTTTTGCGACATTGTCTCACCTCCGCATGTTGACATTCACTACTTCGCTACCACCGAAACTTTTTTAGGCTTATCCTCTTCGCGCTTGGGCAGTGTCACAAATAGGACACCATTCTGGAATTTGGCTACGATTTTGTCCGTGTCAACTTCACAGGGGAGGTCAATTGTACGCATGAACTTACCCAAACCGCGCTCGCGTCGATGCCAAATTTTCTCCGCATGAGCGTCTTCTTTGCGCTCACCAGAAACCGTCATAACACCTCGCATAACTGTCAAGTTTAATTCCTTGGAACTAACTCCGGGGACAAGAATTTCCACATACAAATTATCTTGGTCTTCTGCGAGATTGACTTGTGGATATCTGCCAGTACTTAAGCCAGGCAAAAAAGCCGGTTCCAAATAATTGCCCACACCAAATCCCTTGAATGCACTATCAATTTCCCGTCTTAGATTTTCCATCTCTCTCAATATATCGAATGCCATTTTGCAACACTCCTTTCTATTAAGATCATCTTGAGAAATTAACCTCTACTCACAAAGCTATATTATCAAGGTTTATACCAACTGCAAGAGAGTGATAGTTTCTTGTTATTGTAGATAATTAGACCCTGCAACAAGATGGGTATTGATGCTGCAGGCCCGCAAATCCTGTTTCTTGCGAAGTTCATGGCATCAACCAGCAGACCCCATAAACAAACATATGCGCTCGGTATCTATTCGATATGATACCGAACTTTAGGCACTGCATAAAAAAAGGGGCTGAAGTTGCATCTAGTTGTCATGGCCTAAATATGATTCCACGAGATTTTGCCAGCCGGCTTCTGATAGGTGTGCGAGCAATGCACGGTTTAAGGGTTCTCGGAGTTGACTGCCTTGAGGAAGACCAAAGCCATAATTCTGTTTTTCGAAACTGAAGCTTAAAACGCGCACCCTCCCCTGCCATTGGTCGTTTACATGGTACTTTAGAATGGGTGCATCATAAACGACAGCGTCTGCATTGCCTTCAGCTAGTGCTGCCAGACATTCTCTCAAGGATGTCGCAGGGGTAAAAACAAAACCCTTTCTATCGAGGTAAGCTGCGCTTGTTGAATTCGGTACGCTCCAAATGCGTAATCCATAGAGATCATTCGGCCCTTCTATTGATGTTGTAAGCCTACCAACTGTGAGTGTCGAGGTGATTGCGGCCGTAAAACTCGAAATGATGATGATGCCTGCAAACATCCAAACTAAAGCAACCACTCGACCACAGAGCGTTCTGGGTGCCTTGTCGCCGTAGCCGACCGTTGTCATTGTAACCGCAGACCACCAAAGGCCAGAGCCAATACCTTGCAAAAGATTGCCACCAAACTCGTCGCGATTTCGCCTTCTCTCAAAAAACCATACCAACAATCCAAAAATTAATAGCACGCACAAAAGTGAAAGGACAACCTTGAGAAAGTCTAGCGAAAAAAACTGCTGAACAGTGGCTAACCAGCCAAATCGGTTTGCCGGAACCGCTATGCCAAGTCCGGTTGTATAAAAGGGATGTGTGAAATCAATTTTTGTCTCTCGTTCCGAGGTAATTGTCAATGCAGCGGCAGCAACATCGAGGTTACCGCCTGAAACTTCTTCTATCAACCCCGAGAGGTCGCGTTTGACAAAACGGTATTCCAAGTTGAGCTCATTCGCCAATGCTTTCCATAACGATATAGTGATACCGTCCCAATTGCCACCTAGTTCTTCAATGACAAATGGAGGCGCTGGTTTAACCCCTACGATCAATTCTTGTCCAGATACGGCGTTTACCAGAAATAGTGCGACAATAACTATGGGAGCAACTTTTCTAAACATCTCAAACCCTTAAATTCGTTATTTAAAAATGGATCATGACTAGTTTAGCTATGCTTTAGGTGTGCTAAGCTATTGTCATGACTATGAAAAACAAGTACGCAAAAAGGGCGCACATTTCTGAGCGTAAATTTCAGCAACGTGTTCGCCTGTTTTCAGCCGACCTGGACGCTTCACAGATCGCTCGATTGAGGGGTCTCGCAATACAGTCAATCGATATCTCACCAAAATTCGGCAGCGCCTGGTCGAATATTGTGAGGCGCAATTTCCCTTCTCGGGAGAGGTAGAAGTTGACGAATCCTTCTTTGGTGCGCGGCGCATCAAAGGCAAAAGAGGCCGTGGTGCATATGGCAAAACAATCATCTTCGGCGTCTTTCAAAGGAGCGGTCACGTTTACACTGAGATCGTTCCAAACTGCTCTAAACCCACGCTACAAGCTGTTATACGCGGCAAAGTAGAGTTACAAAGCATCATCTACTCTGATGACTGGCTTGGTTACAACGGCCTGGTTGATGTCGGCTACGGCAAGCATCGTCGAGTTGATCATGGCAAAGATGAGTTTGCCAAAGGCCGCAACCACATCAACGGCATCGAGAGGTTCTGGGGGGTATGCAAAAACACGGCTTGTTCGTTTTCGTGGACTTGCTCCCAGCACCTTTAACTTGCATCTTAAAGAATGTGAGTTTAGGTTCAATCACAGAGGTCAGGATCTCAGCCGTTTGATCCTCCAAATTCTTCGGAATCGACCTCTAAACTAGTCATGACCCTATTGTTTTTAAGCATAAGAGGGTTCCCTTTGAGAACAGTCAACAGACAATATTTGGCGTCAAAACCAGTTGCATGCCTATGACACGCATGCAGACCATATAATTTTTTTGCCAAAATCTAAAGTTGGATTCTCCACTTAACCGGGACTCTGATATCTTAATCAGCTGAGGCACATCTTTTTCACAAGAACTACGGTAATTTTGGAGGATGACAACTCGTCCACTTCATCTAATTTTTTAACCCTTTTGCCGCACAATTGGAATCAGCGGATAAAGTTCATGTAATTTTTGGTTTCTTGTTCAGGCGCTTGAACCTTTCCCTTGCCATTTTCAACCAGCTTCATCAGCCATGCCATATTTTTCCCGAGGATCCTCATAATCTGACATCCCTCGAGATCTTGTTTTACTTCTCCGGGGTTGGTGCCATGAATAACATTCCAGTAGTTTGAGGCTGGAATCATCATTTCCGAATAACACAGGTAATTATTCAGTTGATTGAATGTTGGCAATCCTCCCGAGCGACGAACGGCAACGACGGCTGCCCCAACTTTGTGACGAAAAAGATTTCCATTGGCGCCACTGACGAAAAAAGCTCGATCAAGAAATGATTTCATGGAGCCCGCAATCGCAGCGTAGTAAACAGGAGAGCCGAGCAGAATTCCATCGGCGTGCTTCATTGTTTGTATCCAATTATTGACCTCGTCATTGGGTATTACGCATTTTTCATTTTGATTTATCCTGCATTGGCCACAGGCGATACAACCATTGATTGCTTTGTTGCCGATATGAATAATTTCCGTTTGAATGCCTTCTGTTTTCAATTCATCGGCAACCATCTTGAGGGCGTGGAATGTGTTGCCTTCCTTTTTGGGACTTCCATTGAATGCAATAGTTTTCATAATTCATCCTCCCACGTTTATTAGATATTCCAGTCTTGACGGTTTGAACCCAATATCTAAATTCCAGACATTTAGGTTTTGCTCTGAAAAAATGAAGCATTTTTTAGTACAATTTATTATACACAATTCTGAATACACTCCTTAATATTCCAAGTTGTATGGCACAATAGGCCACCAATGAGAATTAAGGTCGTTATCCCTGTTGTTAAAAAAGACTACGGTCAAGACCGTTAACCACACAGTCCTTGTTGATTGCTAAATTAATTATCCTCTGCCAAGCAAGAATAATTTCAATATTGAAAAATCTTGGCGCTTTAGAAAAACTCCTGCAAAAAAACATAAAAATTCTAGACAACGGTCAAAACACGTCTAGCGTTGAATAGTTGATCTCCTTGGGAGCTAGATGATAAGGCCACTCAAAAACTCACCCGTCTCTGAATTTTCGGTCAAGTTGAAATATATCGATGGTCTTGCTCGTCAATCTACCGCTTTTTTCTGCGCAAAGCGCAATGCCACATCATTTAAGCATGAAGGGCTTGATTAATCTTTACCTGTACGTGTATTATTTATAAACTGCATAGTTGACTGAATAAATAGTCATTGCCAGATGATTTGATTTGCCTAGAAAGCATTTATATTGACTTATGGCTTATGCTCTCTAGCAGAAATTGATGTGTAGCCAGCAATCA
>JAFDBS010000136.1 GCA_019313185.1 Deltaproteobacteria bacterium
CCGATTCCAAGGGTCGGCAAACCGTGTGCATGTAACCTGTCCAATATAGTGTCCGCCGGAGGAGGCATCGAGAAGTCTTTTCGCCGAGGGGTACGCCGGAACCCGACTTTCTCAGAGCCCATGAACGGGCGCGCAATCACTCGCCCGATACGGTAAGAATCAGCCAGCAATCGGGCCTTGCGGCAGATTTCATACAAGCGCTCTACGGGAATCATTTCTTCGTGGGCTGCAATCTGAAATACCGAGTCAACACTGGTATACAAAATAGGCCGACCTGTTTGAAGGTGTTGAGGGCCAAATTTCTTGAGGATTGAGAGTCCGCTTGCGGGGATATTTCCTATCGGCTTAATTCCGATAGCCTCGGCAAACTGATTGACCAGCGTCTGCGGAAAACCATTCGGGTAGGTCGCAAATGGTTGTTTAAGAATAACGCCGGAAAGTTCCCAGTGACCAGTTGTACTGTCTTTCCCTGCGCCCAATTCACACATCCGACCAAATCCACCCAAGGCGTGCTGGTTTTTCGGGACACCGGGGATGTCAGCAAGATTTCCCAGCCCAAGCTTCTGCAGATTGGGAAGTGACAGCCCTCGACAGGCCTGAGCCACATGAGGCAGCGTGGCTGCGCCAAGGTCGCCATAGCTTGCAGCATCGGGCAGTGCCTCAAGCCCAACGCCGTCAAGGACGATTAAAATTGCCCTGCGCGCCTTCTCAGCCATCAATCCAGCGACTCTTGTTTAAACCATTGTTGGACAATTGCTGTGCCATGGCTGGAACCGATCCGGCATGCTCCTGCAGCGATCATGGCCTGACAAGTCGGCCAATCACGGATACCGCCCGAAGCTTTGACGCCTGCTCTTGGGGCGACCACTCCGGCCAATAATCTCACATCTTCCAAGGTGGCCCCATGCTTAGAAAAGCCGGTGGAGGTTTTGACGTAATTGGCACCAGAAACGACTGCGATCTCAGCCAGAATTTTCTTGAGAGACTGATCAAAAAGACAACATTCAATGATAACCTTCACCGTTTTGCCCTCAGCGACAGAGACAAGTCTTTCGATCTCGTCTTTAACAACTTCAAGCCGCCCTTCGCAAGCCGCACCCAAATCGATGACCATATCGATTTCATCTGCTCCAGCGGCAAATGCCTCGGAGGCCTGAAAGACCTTGACCTCTCGCGGTTCATATCCAAAAGGAAAACCGATGACGGTTCCGACCCTGGTTTCTGAGCCATAGAGGATTCTTGCAGCTAACGCAACACGATTCGGCGGGATGCAGACCGACGCAAAACCATACTCAACGGCTTCTTCACAAAGCAGTTCAATTTGGTTGCTGGTCGTATCTACCTTAAGCAAGGTGTGGTCGATATATTGCGCTGGTGAATCCATGGCGTATAGAGAATTTCCGGATATCGGGAATCCGATTAGGTTCGATAATCGGCATTGATCCTTACATAATTGTAACCAAGGTCTGAAGTGTAATAATATCCGGTCCCATCCTTGATATGCAGATCAATGGTGACTGTAAACTCCGCCTTTTTCATGACCTCGGTGGCTTTGGCTTCCACTTCCGATCCCATACCCACGCCGTTGGTCACGACCGGCACCTCATCGAATTGAATATCAATCAGCGATGGCTCAATTTCGACCCCGGAGTAACCAACCGCAGCAATGATGCGGCCCCAGTTGGCATCTTCACCAAAAAATGCGGTCTTGACCAATTGTGAAGTTGCGACTGTCTGAGCAACCGTTAAAGCCTGGCGGTCAGTCTTTGCGCCCACCACCTGAATCTTGACTAATTTTGTTGCCCCTTCTCCATCCCGAACCATCATTTTGGCTAATTCGAGGAGGAGGTCGTTAAGTGCTCGGGAAAAAGTGGCAAAGTCTGGATGATTGTCTGTCAATGTGCGATTGCCGGCCAAACCACTGGCCATGATCAATGTCATGTCATTTGTTGAGGTGTCACGATCTACCGTCACTCTGTTAAAAGAAAGGTCGACAGATGTTCTTAATATGCTCTCAAGGCATTTTTTTTCAATTGCTGCATCGGTCAAGACAAAGGCGAGCATCGTCGCCATGTTCGGGTGGATCATGCCAGCGCCTTTTGCAAGCCCAAGGATTCGGCACTCTTTGTTGTCAATCTTCAATGTCCGACTGCAGACCTTTTCGAACGCATCAGTGGTCATCATGGCTCTGGCAACGTCTAAAAACTTCCCATCATCCAGTTGCAGGGCAAGATTAGGCACATGCTGCTCAAAAGCTGACATAGGCAAGGGTACACCAATAACCCCCGTCGAAGCGACTGCAACCAGGTCTGTCTCGATTTTTAAAGCTTGAGCAGCCAACTCTCCACACCTGCGCGCATCTGTTAAGCCCACCTCACCTGTACACGCATTTGCATTTCCGCTGTTTACCAAAATTGCCTGACAAATCCCCTTGTGAACACGTTCTGCAGTGATCAATACAGGTGCAGCAACAACCTTGTTGGTTGTGAAAAGGCCCGCACAAGCAACCGGCCTTTCGGCAGCAATAAGGGCAAGGTCAGCTTTTCCGGACCTTTTTATACCGGAACTGCATGCCGCTGCGCGGAACCCCCGAGGAGGCACAATAACGTTTTGAACCATGACAAGTTCCTTCTAAGCAACCAGACAGGTTGCCTTTGACTGGGCATGGACTCTTTTCTGCCCATTGGTAATTTTCATTTTCCACAACATTTTTTGTATTTTTTGCCGCTTCCACAGGGACAAGGCTCATTACGGCCAACTTTCTCCTCTTCCCTGACTTGTGGGGTGTGAGCGGCATTTGTCGGAGCGCCCTGACGCGTCAACGCCAGGCGCTTGCGTCTTTGTTCCGCCTCCATCTCGGCGACTTCATCTTCCTTAGCCAGTTGAACCCTGAAGAGCTTTTGTAAGACCTCCTGGCGAATCCGCCCCATCATCTCCATAAAAAGAGCATAAGCCTCACGTTTGTATTCTTGCTTAGGGTTCTTTTGCCCATAGGCTCTCATGCCGATCCCTTCTTTGAGGTGATCAATCGAGAGCAGATGATCTTTCCATTTCATATCAATGGTTTGCAGAAGCAAGACTTTCATCAGGTGCTCCATCACCGGCGGAGTAAACTCTTCCGTCTTCCTGCCTAACTGTTGGTGGACCTGATCTTTGAGTATTCCCGTTAAACGTTCCGCTTTCAGGCCGTGTTGGTCAACATCCGCTAACTCGGCGACGAAATTAAACTGGTTGAAAAAATCATGGTTGAGACTTTCCCAATTCCATTCTGAAGAAGAGACTTTGTCAGGACAAAATGTTGCTGTTATGTCTTCAACTGTTTCATCGATAATCGCATCAATTGTCTCGGCTATATTTTCACCGGCCAACACTTCCTTGCGTTGGTTATAAATTACCTCCCTTTGGCGATTCATAACGTCGTCATACTCGATCAAATGCTTTCTGATTTCGAAATTGTGTGCCTCGACCTTTTTTTGCGCACCTTCAATCGCTTTGGAAATCATCCCATGCTCGATCGCTTCATTTTCAGGCACTTTAAGTTTTTCCATGACAAATGCAACGCGTTGTGAGCCGAAAATTCGCATGAGGTCGTCGTCAAGGCTTAAGTAAAAGCGACTTTCCCCTGGATCTCCTTGTCGGCCGGAACGGCCACGTAACTGGTTGTCAATCCGGCGGGATTCGTGGCGTTCAGTACCCAAGATGTAAAGACCTCCCGCTTGGAGAACCTCCTGCTTCTCGGCCTGGCAAATGGCCTGAAATTTTTCAAAAACGGTGGCAAAGTTCTGATCCACAGGATCAATGGATGACGTTTCTCGTCTGGCCATCATTTCTGGGTTGCCACCGAGCACGATGTCGGTTCCGCGACCAGCCATGTTCGTGGCTATCGTCACAGCGCCCTTCCGTCCTGCCTGGGCAACTATTTCCGCTTCGCGTTCATGCTGCTTTGCGTTCAACACATTGTGAGGAACACCTCGTTTTTTCAGTTGATCCGCAAGCTGTTCAGACTTTTCGATAGAAATTGTTCCGACAAGAACAGGTTGACCGGATTTGTGGCGCTCAACGATATCGTTGATTACGGCACGAAACTTCTCTTGTTCAGTTTTGTAGATCACATCAGGCTGATCGATACGGATCATCGGTTTGTTTGTGGGAATAACCGTAACATCAAGGCGGTAAATTTCGTTAAATTCTGCAGCCTCGGTATCAGCGGTCCCTGTCATCCCCGCAAGTTTATGGTACATTCGGAAATAATTCTGGAAGGTGATCGTTGCAAGAGTTTGGTTTTCCCTTTCGATTTTGAGCCCTTCTTTTGCTTCAATAGCCTGATGTTGGCCATCCCCCCATCTCCGCCCGGGCATGAGGCGTCCGGTGAATTCATCAACGATGATCACTTCGCCGTCCTTAACAACGTAATCGACGTCCTTTTTAAACAAGGTGTGGGCCTTGAGAGCCTGATTAACATGGTGTAGCATAATCATATTGCCCGGTTCATAAAGGTTATCGACCCCCAACAGCTTCTCAACTTTAAGGATTCCTTCTTCCGTCAACGTTGCTGACTTGGCCTTCTCATCGATTGTATAATCGCCGGTGTAAGATCGAACGACCCGGCCAATCTGCCCGTCACGATCTTCAAGAATTTCACCCTCTTCCAACCTTGGGATGATTCGGTTCGCCGTGTAGTAGAGTTCACTGGTGGCATCAGTTGGGCCAGAAATGATCAGTGGCGTTCTTGCCTCGTCAATTAGGATTGAATCGACTTCGTCAACAATAGCGAAATTCAAATCCCGCTGGACATAGTCGTCAAGGGCAAACTTCATGTTGTCTCGAAGATAGTCAAAACCGAATTCATTGTTGGTGCCATAAGTGATGTCAGCAAGGTAAGCTGCCTTTCGCTGCTGATCATTGAGGCCATGCACTATGCAACCGACCGTCAGGCCAAGAAAATCGTAAACCTTGCCCATCCATTCGGCATCGCGCTTCGCCAAATAATCATTCACGGTGACCACATGAACGCCTTTCCCACTTAACGCATTCAAATAAACCGGCAGTGTTGCCATCAAGGTTTTCCCCTCCCCGGTTTTCATCTCGGCAATTTTACCTTCATGGAGAACAATTCCACCGATCAACTGGACATCAAAGTGGCGCATCCCCAGTGCCCTGACCGATGCCTCCCTAGCCACGGCGAAAACTTCAGGTAAAATCCCATCTAAAGTTTCGCCCTCAGCAATGCGTCGCTTGAAGTCTTCAGTCTTTTCTTTGAGTTCAGTGTCAGAAAGTGCTTGCATTTCCGGTTCAAAGCTATTGATCTGCTCGACCAAAGGCTGAAGCCGCTTGAGTTCTCGTTCGTTTTTACTGCCAACGATCTTTTTCAGGACGCTGCCAATCATGCCGTACTCCATTTTCCAGCCAGCTTGAAAAGATAGGTGCTGGTTTGCTTTTTTGTTAGATTAAAGAATTGGAAATATTACCATACCAGACTGAGGTTACAAAGAGGAATTGGACAGACACAAACACCCCCTGGACCTCAAAAAGCCCAGGGGGTGTTGAATCAACCGTTTCGAAAGCAATCAAAGATATTTCTTGGGATTGACTGGCAAACCATTTAAGCGAATCTCATAATGCACATGAGAGCCTGTTGATCGACCCGTATTGCCAACCGCAGCAATTCGGTCACCTCGCTTAACACGCTGCCCTACCTTGACGTAATTCTTTGAATTATGGCTATAGTACGTCCGATAGCCATAGCCATGCTCAACGACGACCATCTTCCCATACCCGGGTTCGGTCCTAACAGAGCTGACAATGCCATCCGCAGTGACTCTGACATCGGTTCCAGTTCGCGCTGCAATGTCCAGACCTTCATGCATTTTGCGTTTTCCGGTAAACGGATCACGACGCATACCGAAAGTTGATGTCAACCAACCTTTCACAGGCCATCCTGTCGGCTTTGCCGAGAGCAGTGAGCGCTCATCGTTTAAAAATCCCTGGATCTCTTCCTGACTTTCACGACGCAAGTCAATCTGCCGCCGGATTGTATCGATACGCCTTTGAATGTCATCAAATTGTTTGCTGACATCGGCTTCGGCCGGACCGCCAATGCCTGCCAAACTGTCATTTTTCGGCTTGGTCAATTTAGCCATCACGCGAACTTTCGCATCATTCTGGGCTAAAACAACCAACTCTTTACGCAAATCGTCCAACTTAACCATCAGCTTGTGCAGGTCTTCCCCTTGTGAACGATTCTCAACGCGCAACCGGTGGAGTTCTTTTTGATCAAGATTTATCTGCACATAGTCAAAAACCAGCAAGAAAAACCCGATTGAAAGAAACGCCGCGACAGCAAAAAAGCGTTTGAGAACAACGCGCTCAACACTGAAACGCCTGACTTTGTGGGAACCCTCTGGGATAACAAGTATGGTAAAACGCTTCGGTGGCAAAAGCTCGCTCCTCCGTTAACTCATTAAAGGTTTAGGCATACCCCTTTAGTAATAGTTGATCGCCTCATGGCCTGTCAAGACTTTATCCACTCTCATGAGGTCGCAGGAAGAGTCGAGCCAGGTGGCATCTCTTGATTTAAAAGCGTAAGGCTCATGGCAATTTCATCGCAGTCCGGAAACTTTGCACACTTCAGGCAGTCTCCCCAAATCTTTTGGGGAAGTTCCGCTTTATCAATCTTGTGAAAATCCAAGCGCTCAAAAAATTCAGGCTCGTAGGTTAAGGCGAAAATCTGTTTGAGTCCCAACTGTCGCGCCTCAGATAGGCAGGCTTCAACAAGACGTCGACCGATGCCCTTACCCATATGGTTTGCTTCGACCACCAAGGAGCGAACTTCTGCTAAGTCTTCCCAACAAATATTAAGGGCTACGGCACCAAGCACGCGCTCATCGTCAATAAAAACATAAAAATCGCGAATTTGCTCATAAATTTCTGACAAAGAACGAGGCAGGACCAAGCCATCCCTTGCATAATTCAAAAGTAACTTGTGGATGGCGCGTGCATCGGCAATGATTGCTTTACGTATCATTTCTATGTCCGTATTGATAATTTGACAGAGTCTACTTCAGGCACCAATCAATTCCCGAGCGTGAAGCAAAGTCTGTTCTGTTATTTTTGCGCCACCAAGCATCCTGGCCATTTCACGAACTCTTTCTTCGCCAGTGAGCAGGCTGACATCTGCCAGAGTTCTCCCTGCCACCTCCTGTTTAATTACACGGTAATGGCGATCAGCGAATGCAGCAACCTGAGGCAGGTGGGTAACACACAGGACTTGGCATGAGGCACTGACTGCATGGAGCTTTCGGCCCACCGAAGATGCCGCTTCACCTCCAATCCCAGCATCGACCTCATCGAAAATCACGGTTGGGACGTCATCGACACCAGGTGTTACCCTTTTCAAGGCCAGCATGAGGCGTGACAATTCACCTCCAGAAACGACACGGGCAAGAGGCAGCAGTGGCTCTCCCGGATTTGGCGAGATTAAAAACTCAATCATCTCCGTGCCGTCTGGCCCAGGTTCGGGCAAGGGAGATCGCTTGATTTCGAGTCGCGCACCAGGCATGGCCAGGTCGACCAACTCGTTTGCCACTGCCGTAGTGAGACGATCAGCCGCCTCACTCCGGCTTTTGGTAAGCGATTGCCCCTGTTCTGAGATTTTTTTATTAAGCTCCAACTGTTCAATTTGGAGCGCTTCACAGGTTTCCTCAAAGTTTTCCAGTTCAGACATCTCGCGTTCTAGCTGACCTTTGTATTTGATGATGTCATTAAGAGAGCAGCCAAATTTGCGCTTGAGCTTGGTCAATTCGTCCAAGCGCGCCTCCACGTGCTCTTGGCGTCCTGGCTCAAAATTCATTCCACCTAAACGTTGACGCAACTGAATTGCAACATCCTCAATGTCAAATTGAGCTTTGCGGATTGTTTCAGCGAACTTGTCGAATTCGTTGTCCACTTTGCCTAGTTCTTGCAATTGCAGAGCAACTTGGTCGAGCTGCTCACAAACAGCTCGGTCTTGACCGTAGAGCGAATCGTACCCTTGCTGAGTAACAGTTATCAGGCGTTCTGCATTCTGCAAGACAAGACGCTCGCTGAGCAACGTCTCTTCTTCGTCTTGAGAGATGTTCGCCGTTTCAATTTCATGTTTTTGGAAACGAAGATAATCAAGTCGCTGCAGGCGGTCACCTTTGGCCTGATCGAGTTTTTCAATTTCCCGGTTCACA
>JAFDBS010000137.1 GCA_019313185.1 Deltaproteobacteria bacterium
CAGTTTAGACCCGTTGCAGTTCATGCTCGACAATGGTCTCAATCCACAGTGGCTGGCCAGGGAAGGGAGTCGGATCCTCGATGAAAGACGACATCGCGGAGAAGTGTTCGACGAACAAGGTGAGTCGACGGTCAATGTCGAGCAACTGTTATCCGACCTGTCAGTTGAAGACACTCCCCGACCCGTAACGGACTCTCCAGCCTTCCGACCGGACTCTGTGCCGGACAAAAAAGTCTTACTGATCGATGATGATCTTGCCACTGCCGAGCGGCTTGCCGCTCTGTTCAATGAACGGAAAGTTCATGTCCGCGCGTTTACCAACAGCCTGGGGTTTATGCAGGCTGTCGCTGAATCCGATCCCCTACAAACCATTCTTCTCGTTGATTTGATCATGCCGCGCAGGGACGGGTCCGGCCTTCTGGGCGGTCTGGAGCTTCTGGAAGAGCTTCGCGAAAAATATCCTGACTTCAATGTGATGGTTATGTCTGACAACCCGAACAAAGAAGCTGAACAGAGCGTCTTCAAGTACGGGGTGTCAGCGCTGCTGACAAAACCCAAAAAAACCGAAGTCCAGCAAGGCAGTGGTCAAGCGGCTCTGGCCGAACTCGTCGACCAGCTGCTGTCTTCGTCATCCAGCCAGTTGGAGACTTCCGCAACAAACGATGCGGGGCTGTTCAATATCGGCGAAGAGCTCATGCGGGAAATCGGTGAGTCGAATGCCGATTTTATCATAGAACGGCGCCAGCCGTCGCCCGGGCTACACCTTCTGCGCGGAATGCTCGAAGAACTCAATAACCCGGCCCTTGGGGGCAGTGTCATTCTGTTGACTTTAAGATTTGCCAGCGAGTTGATGAACCGGGCCGTGATCCTGCTTGTCAAAGAACAAGACATCGTCGGCTTGGGGCAGTTTGGGATCGAGTTGCAAGGTGAGTCCGCAGATGACAGGGTCAGAAATACGCGAATCCCGCTTGATCAAAAGAACCTGTTCAGTCATGCCCTCCATACCCATATGTCCAGCAAGTTCAAGCCAGAAGATAATGCCATGAACCGCTATTTGTTTGACCAGCTGGGCGGCCAGACGCCTGCCGAGGTTTTTGTGGGCCCACTGGTTAGTGAAGGTCGCGTTGTTGCTGTCCTCTACGGAGACAGCTTGCCCGATGATACGCCGATTGGTGACACAGAAGCCCTTGAGATTTTTTTATCCCAGGCGGGTTTGGCTATGCACAAGGCATTGCTGAATTAAGCTATCAAATTCGCTATTGGGTCTGACCGCTCCGGTTGCCATCACTTAGGTGAACACCTGATCTCTGACATTGTTGGGTCACAATGGTCCCGTGAATTGCTTCATTTGTCGTGGCTGAAGACCTTGTAAATCCGATTTCCCGGTTAATTCTCAAGTCAGAATACGTTTAGCGATCGCCGGACCATGCCCCTCTGCCTACATGCCCGTTGGGTTGGGTCTCAAGCCACTGGCCAATTGCATGCTTTGATTGCCGGCCAACGGTTGATGGTCCCTCAATCAGGAGTCATGCGCTTGCCAGGCCATGTCCTCGGGGATCGTTCATCAGGCCCAGGGCATGATAAGCAGATACCCGGTGCGGTCCTTGCTGACGACAAAGCACAGGTCAGCTCGATCACAATCGAACTGGACAGATAAGCGTGGGTCGAGTTGAACGAAATTTCGACGTTTCGTTGCAATCAAGACGAATATGCGCTGGACATTAAGGCGATTAACGAGATAATTAAGTGTCAAAAACAAGCGGAGGTCGCTCTGCATCCGCTTGCCGCTTTTGACCGGCTGCCGGTATGCATCGGCTGATGCCTGAGAATTTCTTGATTGAGAATTGATTGATGAAGGATTGTTCAGGGGCGGCAGAAAGCCTGTTCAGTGTCTCAGCGCGGGCTGATGTGTGCCTGGGTTAAGGATGTGATGGCCATCACATGTGCGAGGGGGGCAAGCTTTTGAATGAACTCGTCCAGGCCGATCCATTCCCTTCAACGGTTGTGCCCGGCCAGTGCCGGAATTCAGTCGAAGCGTGGATGCATGCAATATCGATTTTCATTCCCGAACACGGGACGAAAATGAAGCTGTTTTGCATTGGATGATGACCATAAAAAGGAGAAGTCAATGAATAAGAAAAAAGTATTGATTGTTGAAGATGAAGAGAGCTTGCTCAAGCTGGAAAGTATCCTTCTGACGTCAAAGGGTTACGATGTCACGGGCGTGCCAGATGGGCAGTCGGCTCTTGATTTGATCGAAACAATGAAGCCTGACCTTGTCCTTCTCGATATCATGTTGCCTGAAATCGATGGCTTTGAGGTGTGCCGGAGAATCAAATCAAACGAAGCCACCAAGCATATCCCCGTGATCATGTTGACAGCTAAGAAGAGTCGAGAAGACATGGCCCGTGGCGAACAAGTTGGTGCTGATTGGTATATCACCAAGCCCTTCAAATCGGCAATGGTCATCGAAACAATCCAACGATTTATTTCGTAACATATCAACGGCCTGCTCGCTCCGGATTTTTGCCAAGCTTAAGACGGGAAGACAACACAAGCTCGCGCATGTTCAGAAGTTGATTCCTGCCGACGACAAGTCTTTACATAACAGCAAGTGAGATAATTCGACGCAAAGAGGCCGATTGACCAGAGAAACATGACCATTGTGCCCCACCAACGGGGCTCACATGCTTGCGAAAATTGGGCCACCAGGAATATAGCCCGTCGTCAGCTCTCGCCAAGTGTCATGCCACGTTCATGAGTTGTTTCGAGTGCAGTGACGCTCCTGTCAGGCCGCCAACTCTCAGCAACTGTCACCGATCAGTCCATGATGCCACTCACACCCCTGTATGACTAAGCCACTGCGTCTTATCGAATCGGCACATCACGATATTGTCAATGTGCTGGGGCAACAAATCCAATACAGCCGGATGTGCCGATACGGCTTTCTCCCGGGCACATGTAGAGTTGTCATGTGTTGTGAGATCGCAGGTCAACACGTGATTAACGCTGGATATTTTTTTTCAGGGTTGCTAGTATCCAACGGTTAGACTGTGTATGACCTTTAGGTCATACCCTCACCGGAGAGATTTATGATTCAGCCTAAAAGTGACGAGTCATGCTTGACTCGTGCTGATGAATTTTTGCAGCTTTTTAAGAAAGGGGCGGAATTTACCCAGGACCTGTTGTTGGAAAATGAACGTCTGCGATTTCAAATAGTCAAGCTTGAGGAATCCCTGAAAGGGCAATTCCACGAATACGATGATCAGTCGCCAGCTTCGGTGAAACTGTTGCAAAAAATCGAAGTGCTCGAGAAAGAGAAAGCTGAAATCCTGGATCGTATCAAATTGGTTGAAGCAGAAAATGCCGATTTTGCCAATCGCTATGTTGAAATCGAAGAAGAGAACAACATGCTGGCCAATCTCTACATCGCTTCGTACCAGTTGCATTCAACGTTGGATTTCGAAGAGGTCTTGCAGATTATCGTCGAAATCATTATCAATTTAATTGGCGCGGAAGAATTCGGTGTCTTCCTTCTTGATGACAAGACCAGTCAGCTTCAACCTGTCGCCACAGAGGGAATTGACATAGATGAATGTCCCACCATGACAGTCGGCGAGGGCGTTGTCGGACAATCGGCCAAAAGCGGTGAGAGCTTCTTCATTGACAGTTTGGTGGGTTACGAACGTGATTTCCTAAGACCATTGGCCTGTGTCCCCCTCAAGATCAAGGAACACGTGATCGGAGCGGTGGTTATTTATAAGCTTTTGGTAAACAAAAAAGCGTTCAATAAGATTGACTATGAACTTTTCACGCTGTTGTCTGGTCACGCTGCGACGGCAATTTGTGCATCCAGACTTTATGCGGATTCGAAACGTAAGCTGACCACGATCCAGAACTTTATAGATCTCCTGAGCGAATAGTCAGGGGCAGTTACGACGCATGAAACTTCTCAGTTCTCACGATACAAACGACGCCATTTTGGACGTTATGTACGGCTTGATTGATACACGATAGGAATTTCATCAACGATTTTCAAGGAGGCCAATTTGTCTAAGGAAGAAGCCATTGAAGTAGAAGGAACAGTCGTCGAACCGTTGCCGAACGCCATGTTTCGGGTGGAGCTGGATAACGGTCATGTTGTTTTAGCGCACATATCCGGAAAAATGCGAAAGTATTACATTCGTATATTACCAGGTGACCGGGTGACGGTGGAATTGTCTCCTTATGACCTCAGTCGTGGTCGGATCACTTATCGCGCTAAATAGTTACATTCGACTTTCAAGAGCAGAGCCATGCCTCTCGCTTTTTGGCCGTTGCTCTTGACGAGAACCGGCGTCTGCCGGTTTTGATGTTTCAGGTCACAGCTGTTTTGGAGGTTTTATGCTGGAGCGTTACAGCCCGGCGGATATAGAAAAACGCTGGCAGAAATACTGGTCAGATCATCAGTCTCATCGTGTTGAATCCGACACGGCAAAACCGAAATACTATCTCCTCGAAATGTTTCCGTACCCCTCCGGCCGCATCCACATGGGCCATGTTCGCAACTATTCGATCGGCGATGTCGTGTCCCGTTTCAAGCGCCTGCAAGGGTTCAATGTCCTCCATCCGATGGGATGGGATGCGTTCGGTATGCCCGCCGAAAATGCCGCAATCCAGCATGGTACCCATCCTGCACAATGGACCAGGGATAACATTGCCAACATGAAGTTGCAGTTGAAGAAAATGGGGCTCTCCTATGATTGGGACCGGGAGTTGGCCACCTGCGATCCGGAGTACTACCGCTGGGAACAGTTGATTTTTCTTAAAATGCTGGACCAGGGCCTTGCTTACAAGAAAAGTGCTTCAGTCAACTGGTGCAACGCGTGTGAAACGGTTCTTGCCAACGAGCAAGTTGAAGAAGGGTGTTGTTGGCGATGTGACAATCCGGTTGTCTCCAAAGAACTCGATCAATGGTTTTTCAGGATTACCGCATATGCCGAAGAACTTCTTGACTGGACGGAAAAGCTGCCGGGCTGGCCCGAACCTGTCTTGACAATGCAGCGCAACTGGATTGGCAAGAGCGTTGGGTGTGAAATCAATTTTGACGTGTCTCAAAGCGATGAAACGATCACGGTTTTTACCACACGTCCCGATACCCTTTTCGGCGCAACGTTCATGAGCTTGGCCCCGGAACATCCGCTGGTGCAAAAACTCACCACCGACGGACAACGTGAAGAGGTTGAAGCGTTCGTGAGGAAGATCCAGGCTGTAGACAGCCACTTGCGAACCAGCGACGACCTCGAAAAAGAGGGCGTGTTTACCGGCAGTTATTGCGTCAATCCGGCAACGGGGCTGACCATCCCAATTTTCCTGGCAAATTTTGTTTTGATGGGTTACGGCACCGGTGCTGTCATGGCTGTCCCGGCTCACGACCAAAGGGATTTCGAGTTTGCGAAAAAGTACAACCTGCCGATTCACCTGGTCATCCGTCCGGAAAACGAAGAAATCGCAGCCGCAACGATGACCGAGGCCTGGGAAGGCCCGGGACAAATGATCAACTCGGCCCAGTTCGACGGC
>JAFDBS010000138.1 GCA_019313185.1 Deltaproteobacteria bacterium
AAGCCATTAAGTGTGCCGATTGCTTTCATATAAGGATCAACTTTTTCTGTAAGCCTCTCAAAGTCAGCTGCTTTTAATGATCCTTCAGGTGTAATGATGAGTATTTTTTCGTCGAGCATTACTTCGTTGATCAGCATTACAATCTCCATTTTGAAAATTGACTCTTTCAACAAACCCAACTCCTATAGGTCAATACTAGCAGTATCTTTGAGCACAACAAGAAGAAGACGGTGTTCATCAATCCAAAACCCTTAAGTTCTGCAAAATCAAAAAAACGACTGAAAGCGTTCCAAGAGGTCTCAATATTTTTAGATCAGAACGCTTCATAAATATATCGATCAATAATAAACTGTAGTAGCTCAAACCCAATCTGACAGTCAGGGTAAGATTTGGCCGAACCAAATGAGCTTAGTAGGCGACACACCTCTGGTTGCTCCGTTGCAGATACCTGCTAGAATTCTGACCACACATCAAACGTTACTTCCACCTTCAGGAGTTCAATCATGCGGTTACTGAAAAAAACTACCTTAGTCCTTTCTCTCTGTCTCTTCTGTTGCTCCCCATTTGTTATGGCTGCAAGTCATGAGCATGATGAGCATAACACGAAATCGTATGCCAATCGTGCGCACCACATGGAATCACAAATATCTCAGGGAGTCCAACTTTCTCCCAGTCTTTTGGCCCTACTCAACCAAGAAATGAGGTTGATTCAACAGGGTATTATGGATATGGTTCCGGCAATTGCTGCAGGAGAATGGGATAAAGTTTCGGCCCTCGGTCAGAAGATCAAGGAGAGCTTTATTCTCAAACAGAAATTGACGGATGCACAAAAAGAGGAGTTACACCGAGTTCTGCCTCAGCAGTTTATCGAGATGGACATGGACTTCCACAAGTCTGCGGGGATGCTGGCCCATGCGGCAGAAATGAAGAATGCTGACGTGGTCAATTTCTACTTTTACAAGATGAATGCCGCCTGTGTTTCCTGCCACGGCAAGTATGCAGCAAGTCGGTTCCCAGGACTGTCAAAAGGGGGCAAGGTAGAGCATCATTAATCGGAATATTGTTTCCCTGCTTTCTCAAAAGTCAAAAGGTTACGAGAGCAAAATCGACCTATAATTGATCGACATATTTAGGAAGCATTTCAATCTGAGCAAAAATAGCCACCTGGAAGGGGATGCCCTTAGCTTTTTGTAAATAATTTTCAAAAAAGTTGATTCTCTGCTTGACATATCTGACTAAATTAGTAATATATAAATTAACAGTACGAACTTCTTTTCGTTCTACCTCCTAAAAAACACAGAAACCCGTTGCCCCACAGTTACTCCTCCTTACTGTGGGGCTTTTTTTTCTGAGATTGCAGTCTTTGAGGGAACTGCTCCCTGATATTCTGTCTTTGAGGTTCAAAAAGTAGGAGTAGGATTTCTAAGAATACTTCACCGCATTCATCGAATCAAAATCCTTCTTACCTTTAAATCAAGGTTCGCAGGAATTTATGTGCACCATGGCAAGTCAGAAAATGTATGAGAATAAATTTGTGAACTGGGTAGATAGGATTCAAACAAGCGACCGAATGCTTATGATTGATAGACGCGTTAACGGTTCAATTTAATATAAAGTCCAACAATCAGGGGTTAAGATGCCTGAGGGGGCAGGATATTTAGCCAGCCCCCTCAGTTTGAGATGATGTTCCATGTTAAAAATTATAACCAGTTTCCGAGTGAGCCGATTGATCTAGACCCATCCGCTCATCATCTTTTTCTACGCGGAGACCCATTAACTTGCCAAGAACGAAGATCAGTATGAGAGTGACAACTGCCGCATAAACGCCTGCTGCGACAACTCCGACTAGTTGAACCCAGAGTTGCTGAAAGTTGCCAACTATCAGACCGGTGGCCCCAACACTGGCAAAGATTCCTGTGGCAATTGCGCCCCAGGCGCCGCCCACACCATGAATGCCGAATGCGTCGAGTGAGTCATCATAACCCAGGCGATGTTTCATCATCACGCCGCCGTAGCAGATGCCGCCAGCCGTAAACCCCATCAGCAGGGCCCAGCCCGGGGTGACAAAACCTGCGGCAGGAGTTATTACTACAAGCCCTGCCACAATTCCTGACGCCGCTCCCAAGGCGCTTGGTTTGCCGGCGTGAATCCATTCGATCAAAATCCACGACAGCGCCCCGGCGGCGGCAGCGGTCTGCGTCGTTGTAAAGGCTAAGGCAGCGCTGCCTCCAGAGCTTAATGCACTCCCTGCATTAAAACCAAACCAACCGACCCAGAGCAGCCCTGCACCGAGCAAGGTCATTGGCAGGTTGTGTGGAGTCATTCGTTCCATTGGATAACCAATCCGTTTGCCGAGCATCAAGGCGATGACCAGAGCACTGATCCCAGACGAAAGGTGAACAACAGTCCCACCAGCAAAATCCAGAGCACCAAGCTCTAGCAACCATCCCCCGTCGCCCCAGACCCAATGGCACAGTGGGTTGTAGACCAAAGTTGACCAAAGCAGAATGAAAACACAGTAGGTGGAGAATTTCATTCGTTCGGCAACGGCACCGGAGATTAAAGCCGGAGTGATTATAGCGAACATCCCTTGAAACATAACGAATACATAGGTGGGAATAGTTCCGCTCAGGCTGTCCGGTGTAATTCCATTCAGAAATAGGTGGTCGAAGCCACCGATCAAGGTTCCGGAGCCGCCGAAAGATAGGCTGTAACCAAAGACAATCCACTGAACGCCAATGATAGCCATGGCGGTAAAGGTGTGCATGCTGGTCGAAAGAACATTTTTCGAGCGGACCAGGCCGCCGTAGAAAAGGGCCAGGCCGGGAAGCATCAAGAGGACGAGGGCCGAAGAGACCAACATCCAGGCCGTATCTCCAGTATTAAGCCCTTCAGATGCCAGCGCAGTTGTGGACAATAGGGAAAAGAAAAGAAATGGAGTTAGTCCTCTAAGAAATCGAATCATCTTTGATCCTCCTCGCTTTTTTTGACAAATTTTAAAAAGTATTGTAGAGCAAGCAGCATGCCAGATTTAACTTACCGGAAATCAGCCTGTTATAGCTCTTTCTTGAGTGTAGCTTTGAGAAAGGTGATGAAATGATATGCAGGAGTGTTTATCAAAAAAACAGATATGAAGATTTTACTTAAGGAGAAAAAGAGAGCCTTCAAGCTATTCTGGGCCATCAGAACTATTGAAAAAATCATACTTAGCCTCATTGACATGATTGGATACAGGGCACAAAGGGTAAAGAAAAAGAAATGACTGCCTATCTGGAACAAAACGCGTTGTTCTAAAAGGTAGCGACGAACCTGTACTTTTTAAAAATCCCCATCAATGAGATGCAATAATGGCCCTACCGCTCTTTAGGAACCATTCTTAGGTTGCAGGCTTTCTAGTACTTCTCTTCTGGACACGAATAATTCCGCAGAAAAGAATGCAAGAAGAAAAACAAGACGGCCCAACCAGATTCTTGGCAGGCCATGATGTATTATTCATTGGCATCCTAAAATTCAAGGCATTGTAGATGGATGGGTAAACACGTAGTCACTGTCTTTAACCGGTGTGTGACAACCGAAACATTCAAAGACAAACGATTCGTTCTGTCCATGTGGTTCCAATTGCAATCCTTTCCAGCGAGCAAATCCCCAACCTCCAGTATCCGGATATTTGTTTGAATCTTTTATCATAAATTCAACATGAACAAACTCACCCGGAACGACAGCTTTTTCCCAACTTGGCAAGATGGTTTCTTTCCAGACCATTTTTCCCAACATGGCCCCATCAGGCCAAGGATTGATCTTATTTGTTCTCACCGCTTCAATCGCCTTGTCATTGCCGACAATGACACGAAGCGTATTATTGTCGATACGATGTGAGGAACTAACGAGTCGCCAATCCTTGTAATCTTCGGGGAATGCAATGCCATTGGGGGCAGGTTGAACGGCCTCAGCTACATGTGTAGTACCCAAGAAACAAACGACTAAAAACGAAAAAATCACTGTGCACTTCATTTGCCAACCTCCTGACTTTTTAAATAGGTAAATAACCTATAGCGTATTCTTGAAAAGAGTCAAAACCTGTCCCAAAAAATCAACATGAAAGCTCTCTTTAATTGCAGGAATAACAAAAAAAGCCGCTGTCATTATCGACAACGGCTCTTGGGTACCTTCTGTTGTAGTATTGGTTAGTCTTCCAAGCTCAGATGATCCTCTTCGATTTCTACTAGAGCCGTGAATACCTGCTTAGC
>JAFDBS010000139.1 GCA_019313185.1 Deltaproteobacteria bacterium
GCAGATCCATTTGAAAACGGGAGATCATCCCCTTCAGCCCATCAGGTTCCATTAACGGGCCATTTCAGTCTCAGTCGGGTTTCCAGTTCAAGGTTGTTTTTCAAAATTGCCATCTGCTCGTTTTTTTGACTGTTCTGAAATCGTTTTCAAATAGTCGTGTAAATCAAGATAGGCAGCAGGTGGCGACCCTGTGTGGTATTTAAGAGCATTTCCCATCGCTAAATAGGCTTGCTCGGAGCGGCCCAGCTCGTTAAGGATTTTGGCCTTTAAAAAATAAAGTGAAGCATACTTTGTATTTAAATTTTTCTTTTGGGCCACCAGAAGGGCAGTCTCAATATCGTCCAAAGCGCTCATATACCTGCCATGGTGAAAACGGTATTGAGCGCGGGAAAAATAAGCAACTCCTGACTGAAGAGGCATGAGGGTAATCACTCGAGTTGCAAGAGTTTCGGTATTTTTCCACACTGGGATGAGATGAGAAGTGACTCCAAAAAGAAAAATGAAGTGGACAATGATCAGAGCAGATATCTGGTAACTTGTCCACCTTGCCCCCTTTTCCCATGCCGTCGATATCAGCCAAACTGTTCCACCAGCCCAAAAAAAAGACAATCCAACAGCAGGCAAATAGGTATAACGGTTTGCCATCCAATGCCAGCCTACTTGGACCAGGCCCAGCATTGGTACGAGAGATACCAGGTAAAATAAACTGACTGCCAACCACAACTTGTGTGACTTTGACAAGAAAAGAGCGATCAAGAGCCATCCCGAAACGACTAAAGCATAAGTAACGTGTTCTGTGAAAGCAGTGAATTGAACATCTCCAGGATGCAAATACAAGGGGGATAAGCCGATGGGCCAAATTGTTTGCCACAGATAAAAAGTGATCGCTTTGCAGGCAATTAATAGCCTCGAAAAGAAACTGACCACAGGTGCCTGTATCAGCGCTTCATGTTGGGCAAACAGAGTCATAACGACGGTTGCTAAAACCATGAGAAACAGGGGCACTTTCTCCAGAACCGACCGAAGAAGCGTTTTTAAGTCTGAGATTCTGTTAAATGGATACCAATCAACAATTAGGAGTAAAACGGGCAAACTGACTGCTGTTGGTTTGCTCAAGAGCGCCAGGACAGCAAAGAGAAGAACGCTTGAATATGAAAAAAAAATTGTTTTGAGGGGGGTTCCGCGAGCAGTTACATAGAACCTTACATATACGTAAATTGCGGTGGTCATAAAAAAAAGGCAAAGGACATCCTTTCGTTCACTGGCCCAAACAATGGACTCTACACGGAGGGGATGACAACCGAAGAAAAGCGCTCCGAAAATGCTCGCTCCAACGACAGTGATTGACCATGGGTTATGCTCTTTTTTGACATTAAGCAAGCGCTCAAAAAGATTCATGTAGAGCAAGCACACTATGAAAACAGTCGCTGAATGAAATAGAATATTGGTAAGGTGAAAACCGAAAGGGTCAAGATCCCAAATTTGTCTATCGAGAGCCAGTGAGAGGACCGTCAGCGGATGCCAGTTGTGTTCGTAAAAATTCGTGAACGCCCAAGCAATTGTCTGCCAATCAAGCGTTTCAATAATTTTGTTTTCGACAATGTAGCCTTGATCATCGAATGCAACGAAATCATTGGTCAGTGCTGGCGCAAAGACACATAATGTTACCAAAGAACAAAGGCTTGCACTCCCGAGTTTGACCCAAACAGGCCGAAAATCAGTTTTTTCCACCAAACAATTCATGTTTGACTGTCCAAGGCAGCTTCAATTCATCAAGGTGACATCGCTAACATTCTGAACAAACCATCATGCCGGATTTGTATCAATGGTCTGGTCACCCCTGATTTGATGCAATCGTTAATCACCGAGCATGCAATAGAATTTCCTGACCGGGCAAAACGTTCGAAAATCGGCTGGACAGATTGTCTGGTATGAGCCAAGCAATCTTCCCGGAATATTTGAGCTCATGAAATTGATCTGAGCGGTTCTAATAACCGGTTAATTCAACGTATCCGTTGCCCAATAAAGTCCTATCTGAAAATGAACCACGTGCTGAGACCGCCCCTTCCCAATAACGGATTGAGGTGTTGAGCTCCTGGTGGGCAAGCCGTGGTGTGATTTCGATTTTCATATCCTCATTGGCAATCAAGATGGCCCATTTTGAAGGGTATGTCGCGCCACTTTCGGGGCTTCGCCAAAAATCTAAAACTTGGATTTCCACATCGCTGGCAGTCAATTGCCTTATCGATCCGTTCTTTTCAACAAGGAGGCCACTACTGAACGGATCTGCCGTCCCGTCTTGCCGTCGTAATTGGTAATACATCAATTCTCGGCCGTCATTAAACTGAAGGCTGAACCAATCCCAGCCCACTTGATCCTCGCCCAAAGCGCTGGTACTCCATTCCCGGTCTAACCAACTCGTCCCCCGGACCGTGAAAGTCTGGTTGGAAATCTTAACCTTTCCAAAGGTCGGCATCCTTGTGATGGAGTAATAATACGAAGCGTTCCCAGGCTGGCTGCTTTTCTGGCTTAATCCCTTTTGCCCTTGGAGAACCATAGGCTTGGTACTTTCCAAATTAAAGTCGATAGCGACCTCACCTTCTTGTGCCGATAGCCGCATGGGGAAAGTTCGGAGTTGATCACCCTCGGCCCCCCAGTCTTCCAGCCAGACCCTAAACGGAACGGCCGACGCCCCAGCGAGCCCCAATGCAGAACGGCTAAAGCGTTCAAAATAATAAAACTTGCCGGTTTTAGTGTCGGTCAGGGCAAAGTGCGCCATGTATGCCTGATGAGTGGCCCAATTCGAAGGGCGTGGTGTTGGGTGCGGAGTCAATGCTGTTCGAAAAAAAGTCAGTTGGTAACCGAAATGGCGACCGTTTTCATCAAACAGGTTTCCGGTGTAATACCACCATTCCGTTTTGAATTCGTGGTGAGGACCATGGTCCAAGGGGAAGACAAACTCACGTATCTCAGTCGCCCGGGCATAACCTGTCGCTTCGCTGCTGCCTAGCGCCTCTGCTACGGTTAAGCTGTTTTCCACTGGCGGTTGATTTTTAACCTTTACTCGTGTCAGAGTGATGAAAAGGATTGCAACAAGGCATAAAACGCAAAGACTGGTCCAGGCCCATTTATGCATCACTACTCATACCTCATGGCGAGCGCCGGAGATGTTCTGGACATCAGCCATGCAGGATAAATTCCGGCGAGAAGGGCAGCAAATACAGACAAGCCCAATGCTTGAAGTAAAATAACGGGATCGATCGAAATCTGCATGCTCCAACCAAAAGAACGCTGATTGATAACCAATATCAGCACGAGCGCCTGGACGATACCGAGCGGCAGAGCGAGCAAACCGGCGATCAAGCCAACAAGACTGGTTTCGCCAATCACCAGGTGCCAGAGTTGTTGGGGAGTGAGGCCACCAGCGCGCAGAATGGCCAGTTCTCTGGCTCTTTCAATCTGCATGGCCATCAGGGCATTTAGAATCCCAACAAAAGCAACCAACACTGCCAACATCCTCAGTACGGATGTGACAGCAAACGTGCGGTCAAAAGTCGCGAGAGAAGCCTCTCGCAATCCACTATTCGAGTAGACAATCAGCTGTTGACGCTCACCGGCTGTCTGCACCAAGTCATTCACGGTCTGATCAACGTCGTATCCATCTTTTACATAGATACCCAAGGCATCGGTTTTTTTGTCATTCCAATATGTGGTGTAGAGTTGGCGACTCATCGTGATACGACCACGATCTGAGCCATAGTCGGTGAAGATTCCTGCGATCTGGAAACGTCTTTGCCCTCTATCAGTGCGCAGAGTTATGCTATCCCCACGTTTTAGGTTGCGGTGATATGCATAAGGCTCTGAAACAATGACCGAATCGCTCTCGCTGAATGCTTTGTAAATCTCGTCCTTGTCGCCGCTATCAAACCAATATCCGTCAAAACCCTGACGGTTGATTTCGGCAATAAAAAGCTCACTCGGTCCAGCTTGACTCTCCAATCGAATGTGGCGTGCTTTGGTGATAAATTTCACTCCCTCGACTTTGGCCAAAGCGTTCACAAGTTCATCCTCTAAAGGGATGCGACCTGGCTCAAAACCTGTACTCGCTGTTGTGACGTAAATATCAGCCTGCAAATAACTGCGCAGCCATTGATCAACGGTTGCTCGGAAACTGTTGATCATCAACCCCACACCAACGCTTGCGGCCACGGCAATCACCAATGCGGAGGTCGCAACGCCGGTACGACTGAGACCGCCCATCAGATTGCGGACAGCAATTTTACCAAGAATCCCAAAGGTGTATTGAGACACGGGCTGCAACGTCTTAAGTAGCCATACAAAAGCCCCCGGGGTGACAAGGGCATATCCAATGATTAACGTGAACATCAACAAAAAACTAGCGATGATGTTTTTGCTTGGAACGTTTAAACCCAAAAGACTGGCGCTCATAAAAAACAGTCCTATCGTCACTGCCCATGGTAAAAGTCTTCGGTGCCGACTTTCGACATTTGAGCGCATCAAAACAGCTCTTGGACTGGTTCTTCCTGCTTCAAGAGCAGGTATGAAGGCGGCCACGGCAGAGGCGCCTACGCCAAGCAACATGCTTTTAGTCAGGGCCAGTGGTGTAATAAAAAGGCTGTCTACATTGAGGACAAAATACAGGTCGTTGATCGTTCGTGTTACGATTGACAGCAAGCCATTAGCTAGAAAAAATCCTATTAGAAGACCAATCGCCGTTCCAATCGTGCCGATCAAAATCGCTTCAATAAGCACCATTGCAAAAATTTGACCACGGGTCACGCCCAATGTTCTGAGAGTCCCCAAAAGGGTCCGGCGCTGGAGAATTGAGAATGTCATCGTGTTGTAGATAAGAAACATACCGACCACCAAAGCCAAAAGGCTCAAAGCCCTAAGATTAATCTGAAAGGCCTTGGTCATCTGCGCCATGGTTTGCACACGCGCATTGGCCGGGAGTATTTCAGCATAACTGGGAAGAAAGTGTTGAAGCTGCCTCATTCGTCTTTGTCCTGAAGTGGTATCAGGGATGATAAGGTCGATACGAGACAACTTCCCATGCTTGTTCAGGATTTCCTGAGCCGAACTGATATCCATTAGCAGGATATTGTCCAAAGCTTGTATGGAAATTTGTTCACGGGTTTCAACAAAGCCAACCAGGATAAAATGGTGTCTCTCCTCACCGGCAGACAGTTGGAGCGAATCACCGATGGTAAGACCCAACCTGGATGCGGTTCTCTCTGTCATTAACCCGGCACCTTCCTCGGTCAACAGGCGGCTTAGATCGAATTGACTGCCAATGCTCGGCGAATAGCTGCGGAATGGTCTTTCAGTAAACGGATCTATGCCCACGATATTGAGCAACAGGCCGGGTTGTTCAGGTATGGCGGCATACCCTTCGACGACAGGTGCGCTGTCTCGCCATCCTCCTCCCATGCGAAGCTGAGGGTAGATTTCCTCGGACAGATCGCCTGAGCTGTTGACGATCATATGTGTTGCCCGACCACTTAAAGCGTCTGCTGAAATCCGAAATGCTCGTTCAGCACTGCTGTTGGCCATGTCAATGGCAACCACTACGGCAACACCTACGGAGACGCCAATCACCGCAAAAAGCACTTGCAGCGGATGGCGCCATAGATAACGAAAACCGGCTTGCCAGAGGATCATGGTTTGGCCTGCATAGATGGAAATTGATCAACCAAACGACCATTGCAAATAGTCATGATCCGGTCAGCCAAAGCCGCGACTTCCTGGCTGTGGGTAACCATCAAGGTGGTCATGCGATGTTCCCGAGCCAGCTGATTGAGCAAGGCAAGGATTTGATTGCCTGTTTCGGCATCGAGGTTTCCAGTCGGTTCATCTGCCAACAACAACAAGGGTTGATGGATCAGCGCCCGGCAGATCGAAACCCGTTGTTGTTCGCCACCGGAGAGGCGATCGGGGTAACTTTTGGCGCGGTCCAAAAGGCCAACTTGGTCTAAAAGTTTAGAGGCCTGTTCCTGCGCATCAGCCGTCTTGATTTTTTTCAATTCCAAAGGAAGCAACAGGTTCTCCATCACTGTTAAGGTTGGGATCAGATTGTAAAATTGGAAAATAAAGCCGATGTGGTCGCGCCTGAATAACGTTCTCTGGTGTTCTGACATGCTGGTTAAGTTTTGTTTGGCGATCAAAACCTCGCCACTTGTCGGCAGGTCGATCCCACTGATCAAGTTCAACAGAGTTGATTTTCCTGAACCGCTGCGCCCAAGAAGAACAATAAATTCCCCTTTGCAGACGGTTGTGTCAACCGCATTGAACACAGCACGTTCGGTTTCCCCTTCACGAAAGGTTTTGGAGAGTTTACGTAACTCTAGAATTTCCTCTGGCATCTCAGCAACCGTGGTTCAATTGAGGCAGGGCGAGCAAAAAGTATTTATAAAAATATACCTGAGATATAGGATTCTGCATCGAATTGCATGCCGAATTTGGTCTGATTTGCCTTGAGCAATTGGCTGAGTTGAAGACATTGGCCTGAACAAACAAGGGGACCCAATGCTAAGGTTAACCCGCAGTCGTTACGTTTATCTAGAAAAACATGTCCATTCCAGCCATTGTTTTTTGGGATGGACGGGACGCCCATGGCTGATTTTTCGCCTGCTCCCTGTAGTTGAAGGAAAATGTTTCGTCTGCTGTCTGCTGCCCTGATGGGAGACGATTTGCGCTGGCTTCTAGCGTGCCGGGACCTCATTCATAACCACAAAAATTGTCGAGCTTTTTTGACCCTTCGAGACATCGCGATACAATACAATCACAACAACCTTTGGAGAACAACACGTCACAATACGCCTGATCATGATCTCACGACAGGTTGCAACGAATTCTTAAGGGGAAAGTGATGACGGATAGTTCAGAAGGCATCAACAGCCCAACCCATCCTTCCGGCCGGCCAGTCTATATCATCGATGGCGCTCGAACGCCATTCTTAAAAGTCCGTGGCAAGCCAGGGCCATTTTCGCCCGTGGACCTGGCGGTTTTGTGCGGAAGGCCATTGCTGTTGCGACAGATGTTTCCAAAAAATGCAATCGATCAAGTCATTCTCGGGTGCGTGAATGTGCTCGCCAATGAAATGAACCCGGCACGAATTGCCGCCTTGCGACTCGGGATGGGCGAGACAATGCGCGCTTTTACGGTGCAAATCAACTGTGGGTCGGGAATGCTGTCAGTAGATATCGGCTACCGGATGATTCGCGAAGGGTCCCGTGAATTGATACTGGCCGGTGGCACGGATTCCTTAAGCCACGCTCCTGTACAGTTCAAGCAGAGCGCCATAGAATGGTTGGCTGATCTACGGGGTGCAGGCTCTTTCAAGAAGCGTGCACAACACTTCCGCGATCTGCATCCCACGGATTTCAAACCAGAGATTGCCTTGCAGAGTGGATTGACCGATCCCCTGGCCGGTTTAAGCATGGGAGAAACCGCAGAAATTCTTGCTCATCTTTTTTCAATTTCCCGCGACGAAGCGGATCTCTTTGCCATCAACAGTCACCACCGTCTGGCACAAGCTCAAAAAGGAGGTTTTTTGAACGGCGAAATTGAACCGATGATCAGCACAGAAGGCGAACTGTTCGATCAGGATGATGGGGTTCGCCCTGATTGCAGCTTGGCAAGCCTGGCCAAGCTGAAACCCGCCTTTGAAAAACCTTTTGGGCAAGTCACAGCTGGCAACAGCTCTCAGGTGACTGATGGGGCGTCTTGGGTGATTCTCGCGTCTGAAGCAATGGTTAAAAAATACGCTCTGAATCCACGTGCAGTGATCATTGACAGTGCATGGTCGGCGATTGACCCTGAAATTATGGGTTTGGCCCCAGTCATGAGCATTGCAGCGCTTCTTGATCAGCAGGTTCGAGAGTTTGACAAGATTGACCTTTGGGAAATCAATGAAGCTTTCGCTAGCCAGGTATTGGCTTGCCTCAAGGCCTTTGAGTGTGCTGAGTTTTGCAGACAATTCCTCGATTGCCAATCTCCGCTTGGCCGTCTCAATCAAGACAGGTTGAATGTTGATGGCGGTGCAATCAGCCTTGGACATCCCGTCGGTGCCAGTGGCAATCGTATCGTCCTCCACTTGGTCAATGCACTGCAACGTTTGAATCTTAAACGCGGTATTGCCAGTGAATGTATCGGTGGTGGCCAGTCCGGGGCAATGCTCATCGAAACAATTTAGGAGAACGCCATGTCTTATGGAAAGCTGTATATGTCCATCCTGGAACGAGAACAAGAACTCGGACCATTGGAGACCAGTCAGTCCGGTCAGGGCAGGCCTTGGCAACACTGGCAGATGGCGGGCGATGCGCAAGGCGTTGTGTGGCTCGCCCTGGACGAAAAGGGGAGAGAAGTCAACACAATCACTCAAGCTGTTCTGGATGAATTGAATGACATCCTTGACAAATTGGATCATGATCAACCCAAAGGGCTGGTTTTGCGGTCGGCGAAAAGAACAAATTTTTGTGTTGGCGCCGATATCAATCAATTTCAGAAAGTAGTTCATGGCCAGGACATCACAGATCAGCTCAGAAAGGCCCACGAAATTGTCGGTCGCTTGGCTGACATTTCTATCCCTACAATCGCTATTATCCATGGCAACTGCTTAGGCGGTGGACTTGAACTCGCGCTTTGTTGTGATCACCGGTTAGCCATCGGTAATGCGCGGATGGGCCTTCCGGAAATCCTGCTCGGCCTGCACCCCGGTCTTGGTGGAACGGCTCGTTTGACAAGTCTAATTGATCCGTTGAAAGCGATGACCTTGATGTTGACCGGCAGAAGCGTCGATGCAAACCGTGCCAAGGCACTTGGTCTCGTTGACAAGGTTATCGAGGAGCGGCACGTTTTGAAAGCGGTCGATACCCTTGTTAACAAAGGCCTCAGGACCAAACACGCCAGCTTAAAAAACCGTTTGTTAGCCACCAAGCCAGCGCGCCGTCTTGAGGCGCGGCAAATGCGTTCAAAAACTGCAGAAAAGGTAAATATGGCGCATTATCCTGCACCGGAAGCGCTGATCGCTCTTTGGGAGGATCATGGTGAAGATATCGATGCCATGCTTCAGGCAGAAGTTCAATCTTTTGCGAAATTGCTCCAAAGCTCGACCGCCCAGAACTTGATCCGCGTCTTCTCCTTGCGTGAAGCAATGAAAAGGGCTGCGAAAACAGGGGCCGAAGCGTTTCAGCACATACACGTTATCGGTGCTGGATCAATGGGAAGGGATATCGCGGCATGGTGTTCTTACAAAGGCTTGCAGGTCACCATATTCGATCGGGATTTCAATATGGTCGCCCGCGCCGTGAAATCAACGGCAGAAATGTGTGCCGCAAAACACTTGCCCCATAACGTAACCCGTGAGGTTCTTGACCGCTTGATCCCAGACCGTTATAACCTGGGTGTTGCAAGTGCTGACCTGGTTATTGAAGCGGTTCCTGAAGAGATCGGTATCAAGCAAACCGTCTATTCTCATGCCGAAGCCAAGATGAGGCCAGACGCTCTACTTGCCACCAATACCTCAAGTATCCCGTTGGAGGAATTGGCGAAACAACTCAAGAAGCCCGAACAATTTGTCGGGCTGCATTTTTTTAATCCCGTGTCGAAAATGCAGCTTGTTGAAGTTGTTGGCCATCGAAGGGCTGATCAGCAAACGATTGCAAACGCCAAGGCTTTTGTTGGTCAAATAGATCGATTGCCAGTGGAGGTTGCCAGTTCTGCAGGTTTTCTGGTTAATCGAATTCTCTCGGCCTATCTGCTCGAAGCGATGCAGATGGTTGACGAAGGGGTACCTCCAGAGCAGTTAGATGCGGCCGCCGAGGATTTTGGGATGCCTGTCGGGCCCATTGAGTTGGCCGACAGAGTTGGTCTGGACATCTGCCTCCATGTCGCTGAAACGCTAAGCGGGCAACTGTCCTTTCCTGAGGGTTCGCTCCCAGGCAAAATTAGAGAACTGGTTGAAAAGGATTGGAATGGATTGAAATCCGGGCAAGGTTTCTATCGCTGGCAGGCGGACAAGCCGGAGAAACAGAAGGACAACAGCCCAGTGTCCAAAGAGCACATTGATCGGCTGATATTGCCGATGATCAATTCCTGTGTGGCCTGTTTACGTGAAGGTGTCATTGTTGATCCGGAGCTCTTGGATGGGGCCATGGTCTTTGGAGCAGGGTTTGCGCCATTCCGAGGCGGCCCGCTTCATTATGTGCGCAAGCGTGGGTCTGAAGACATCCTCACCACACTCGAACGTTTTGCTGAAAAATACGGTGAACGTTTCCGGCCCGACCCAGGCTGGCAAGATCTCAGAATCGTTGATTTTCTTGAATAAACGATAAGTTTTGGCATTCAGTGGGTATGACAGGTGAGGTATGATAATGGTGCGCATGTCATGTGTCAGCCGGTCAAGCTGTTTGTGCCGTCACAGGCCAAAAGGCATCCTGGCGAGGGGAACTTCGAGTTACGCACCCGGTTGTCAAGACTGGATTCTAGCCGGTTGACTTGGATGCAATAAATGCCAGAAAAGGCCACGCAAAAAGCACCAAACTGACAAATACGCATATGACAAAAAGAATTATCAGGACGACAAGATAAGCATTTTTCAAAATTCTCTGCCCTTTATTCTGCGACACCGCTTCAACCTCTTGGAGATGCTGAACGACTTCGGCGGATGCGAAGTAGAATCCCTTCTGTTTGCGAAGATTTTCCGCAGGATGGGAATTTTTTGGGGCCAATGATTTCTCAAGGTATCCCTTGCTACGAGCCTCTGGCTAAAAAGTAAGCTTGCCAAGCAGTGCTGATGCAAAACTGAGTACGAAAAAAAATCCGCACATATCCGTCACTGTCGTCAGCAGCGGACTTGAAATGAGCGCCGGGTCAAGTTTCAAGCGTTTGGAAATCAGAGGGATTAAACCACCTAGGGTTACGGCAACAACAGTGTTCAAAGCCAATGCTCCGCCGACAACCAGTCCCAGGTAGGGGTTGCCTTTCCAAAAATAGGCCACACAACCCAAGAGAAGGCCCAACGTCAGACCATTGATTATGCCCAGGCTGGCTTCTTTAAGCAAAACCCTGGCGAGTTCGGTCGGGCGAATTAAGCCAAGCGAAAGCTCTCGCATGCTGACCGCTACAGCTTGATTGCCAGAGCAGCCACTCATATCACTGACCATCGGTAAAAAGACAGCAAGGGCAATCACGGCCGATAGTGTGTCCTGATACAGGGCAATCACACTGGCGGCGATGATGTTTAAAACAATATTGAGTGATAGCCACGAAAGCCTGCGACCCGAACGCGACAAGAGGGGCATTGAGCGAAACTCTTCTCCGCCGACGATCCCCGAGACGCCAAGAAACTGCCGAACGCTGCGCTTTCTCTTTGCTTCTTCGACTGCTTCGGGCAGCACCACCCCCAGAAGATGCATTGTTTCATCCACAACGGGTGCGCCAAACAGATTGTGCTCTTCAAAAAAATTCCTTAAATCCTCCAGAGAGGCGTTGACATTAATCATATAGGGAGAGCCAATCATCAACCGGCTGAGCTCGGTGGAGCGAGGCGGAAACAGCAGGTCTCGAACCCTGAGAACGCCTTCAAGATGATTTTCTTCATCGGTTATGTAGATGTATTGAACATTATATGTTTTATATTCATCTCGGTTCGCCTGCAGGTCGTCGAGAACATCTTGAATGGTCTGAAAACTCCGGTAATCGAGGTATTCAGAAATCATCAAGCCACCAGCCGTATCGGCAGGATATTGAAGAAATTCCCGTGCTTCTTCTGCCTCTTCCTGAGGCATTTGCTCGATAATCGCCTCTGCTTTTGCTTCATCGAGTTCTCCGAGCAAATCAGCAATGTGGTCGCTGTCAAGCTCAGAAAGAATGGCCGCAGCTTGGTTTTGTGGAAGACTTTCAATCAGTTCAACCGCTTGTGCCTCTGAAATGTCTTCAATCAGTTCAGCCGCCTTTTCGGGCTGTAGAAGCGTCAACAACTGCTGTTGATCATCCGAATTCAATCGTGAGATCGCTAACGCTGTATCGGTTGGGTTGATCTCCTCTAGCAAGGCAAGAATTTGATCTGTTTCATTTGAATTGATCAAAGAAGAAAGTTGATCCCATAGATTTCTGAAATCATTGTCTGGCATATCAATGTCCAATCGTTTTTTGAATATATTGTGTCCCAAACCTCTTGTCTGAGGTGTAACATTATATTGCGTCAGGTCCCGTCAAGGACGCAGGGTATAGAAGATAGTTTCATGGAGAGGATAGGTCATATCAGTTTTGGCCATGTTGGCAACCTAGCCAGCCAGTCAAATTCAGGAGCCAAGTTATTTGCCGTTGAGCTTGTTTTTAAGGGCTGCAAAAGGTGAGTGAGAGAGA
>JAFDBS010000140.1 GCA_019313185.1 Deltaproteobacteria bacterium
AAAATTATGGAGGCCTTATGGATGTTGTAGATGCACTGATCGAGCATCATGGCGTGTTAAGAAAGCTCGCTGACCAAGCCGAGGGTGATGCAACCGCTTTTGAGGAGTTTAGGCGGCATTTGGTTGTTCACCACACCATGGAAGAGAAATATTTTTATGATTTTCTTCAACAAATCGCTTCTGCCCGAAAGGACTCCCTCGAGGCAGTCAATGAGCACCATATCATTGAATTGATCTTGAAGGATGCAGAGGATTTTCCGCCAGAGCATGAACGGTTTGCAATCAAAGTGGAAGGCTTGGGCGAATATACCGCCCACCACCTTGACGAAGAGGAGGCGGACATTTTTCCGATGGCCCGCCAGTTGTTCGCTGCGAGCGACTTGAGCGCCTTGGGAGGCCTGTTTCTCGAGGCCAAGGACACACTGCTCAATGTTGGACTTCCCCAAGCGCCTTCAGGCATCGATACGACAGGTTCTGGAGCGGCCAAGTCGCTGGCAAGAGGCTTGGGAATCGGCAGCCTAAAAAAAATGACCAGAAGGTGATTTTAAAAAACGCGATTGATACATAAGGTGAGACTATGGATATTTTGAAAAGAGAGTTGGCTCCTATCCCCTCAGAAGCATGGGCCGAAATTGACCAGCAAGGAACGCGCACTTTGACAGCGATGCTGTCTGCACGCAAAGTCGTCGATGTCAACGGTCCTATGGGGACGGATTTTCCAGGGGTACCAGAAGGGCGTCTTGATTATCTGAAAACCCAGCCTGACAGTGGCTTGTCATGCGGGATACACAAGGTGCACCATCTTGTCGAAACCCGGATCCCCTTTGAGCTGAATATTCGCGAAATGGATAACGTTGTTCGTGGTGCCAAAGACGTGGACCTGGACAATTTGGAAGATGCGGCCCGAAAAATTGCCCTGTTTGAAGAGAAAGTCGTCTATCACGGGCTACAGGAGGCAAACATCAAGGGGTTGAAAGTTTGTGAGGGAGATCAATGCCTGACGATAAGTTCCAACCCTGAAAAACTTCTTGAAGCGGTTGCCCAAGGGGTAACGCACTTTACCGAGCGCTCGATTGAAGGCCCTTATGCATTTGTGGTCGGCCCGAGCCTTTGGAGCTGCATGTCTGCCCACGTCCAGGGCTACCCGGTTAAAATGCAAGCTGAGAACATCTTGGGGGGCAACGTGGTCCTGAGCCCCTATCTCAGCGGGAAATTTTCAGGGGAGGCCTTTATCCTGTCCATGAGAGGTGGCGATTTTGAACTGATTATCGGACAAGATTTGTCGGTCGGTTATGAAACTCATGATTCTCAAAATGTCAGGCTATATTTTACCGAGTCATTTACCTTTAGGATTTTGGAACCCTCTGCAGTGATCCCGTATGTTGCAGAAAAATGAATTAATTCAGGCGCTTAAAAGCAATATGATTCAATCGGGTGTCGGCCGCAAGCCGAGGAGTAAGGCCGACACCCTTGGCCTGAATGAGGCGGATTATTTCATACCCACTCGCTTTGGTCGCAATTGTGAACTTCGGCAAGGTTCTGACAAACCAGCATCGTCCCCATAACGTTTGCCCTTCACCCCAAAATCGCGCAGGAAAAGCCGTCAAAGCCGTCAAATAAATTGTGTAAAAGTTTCCCCAACCCACCAGGGCAAAGGTCTTCTGTGCCAAGAATCCCGGGCGTTCGTTGATTGTTTTTAGTTAGAATGATACTTGCCGAGTTGGGAAACAATGCTTAAATGAAAGCAGGAGCGATCTATGCGTTTATTGTTGTATAACATACGCTATGCGACCGGCCCAAAAGTTCACCACTATATGCGTCCCTCGCATAAACACCTGTCCCGAATCGCGGCATTTATCGGTCAGCTTGAGCCTGACATTGTTGGATTGATCGAAGTCGATCAGGGTTCGTATCGCACCGGCGGCCAAAATCAGGTCGAACTTCTGGCCGCAGCGCTCGGACACTACCATTCCCATTCGGTAAAATATGGGCTGAAGTCTTTCTGGCGGCATGTGCCGATTATCAAAATGCAGGCCAATGCATTTTTAGCGCGCGATCGAATCCGCAACGAAACTTTTCATTATTTTGACAAGGGCATGAAAAGATTGGTGATTGAATTGGAGTTGGATCATGTGGTTTTTTATTTGGTCCACTTGGCCCTCGGGGCCCGAGCGAGACATTCTCAATTAAATGCTCTGTATAACCTGGTAAAGAACACCCAAAAACCATTTGTGGTCGCTGGGGACTTCAATACACTTTGGGGGGAACGGGAGATAGACCTGTTTTTAGCGGCGACCGGATTGCAGAACGCTAACGCCGGTTGGTTACCAACCTACCCGAGCAAAAACCCAAACCGGCATCTCGATTTTGTTCTTTACAGTCAGGGGATCCAAGTCCGGGATTGTCAGGTCCCAAACACAACTCTCTCCGACCATCTCCCAGTGCTGGTTGACTTGGATGTCGCGGTTGACCATGAACAACGCCATGCACCCAGGCCGCCACACTGTTCTTGTCTCAAATATTTGCGATTGGGAGACGGCATCCATCTCGACAACCGTGCCCATGCGCTGCAATAAACTGACTGGTTATCCAAGGATTGACTGCTGACAACTTTTCTTGATGGCCTCTTGCCGGAGACCTTCATCTGAAGACGCGCTCAATTCCCAGGCTTTATTTGCGGCCTGGAGGCTTAAGACGTGCTGTTGCTGACCGGCTTTAAGTGGAGATAAAAAAATCTCAAAGCTGCAAAGGGTCCCAAGCGCAGGTTTGAATCGCGCAAATTCCGTGGCGACACACTGACTCTAGAAAAAGTTGAAAAAAACCGTTTAATCGGCTGCCGTGTCTGTGGTGCCCGCACTGTTGGTTGAGGCTTGCCTGTTTTTTTGTGCAGTCACTCGGCATGCTGCGTTGGGGGTCTTGAGTTGGTAGGAATCAAAAAAACTTTCGAGTTGTTTTCGGTCAAGCGTCTCATCTGTCAGCAGTTTTTTAGCGAGTGCGGAGAGGACGTCCCGGTTTTGCTTGACAATTTCCGTCGCACAATCTTGGGCGGCGAGTGCGATATTTTTGATTTCCTGGTCAATGATCCACGCGGTCCTGTCACTGAAGGTTTTTTCGGTTGCCAGGCGACGTCCGAGGAACGGATGCTCTTCACCCCGCGGATAGCTCAGCGGGCCCAGACGCTCGCTCATCCCCCACTGGCATACCATCCTTTCGGCAAGCTCCATGACTTGTTTCAAGTCGTTTTGGGCTCCTGACGAGAACTCTTCGAAAAACTCCAACTCTGCGGCACGGCCGCCGAGCATCACGGCCATTCTGCTAAGCAGATAACTGCGCCGAAAATGGTATCGGTCGTCTTCCGGGAGTTGCTGTGTCATGCCAAGTGCTTGCCCGCGAGGGATGATGGTTATCTTGTGAACCGGGTCAGTGTTCGGCAGACAGCAGGCAACCAGGGCATGGCCGGACTCATGTATGGCTGTACTCCATGTTTCTTCTTCAGACATCAAGAGCTTTCTCTCCATACCCATCAATTGCCGGTCTTTGGCACGTTCGAAATGAATCATCGAAACTTTTTCAGCATCGTCGCGGGCCGCAATCAAAGCCGCTTCATTGACAATCCCCTGTAAATCGGCACCAACCATCCCTGGAGTCCCTTTGGCAATATATTCGAGATCGACATCATCGCTTAGAGGCATCTCTTTGGTGTGAACCTCGAGAATTTTAAGCCGATCCCGCCAGTCCGGCCGTTCGATGATCACCATGCGGTCAAAACGGCCAGGTCTGAGTAATGCCGTGTCAAGGACGTCGGGTCTATTTGTGGCGGCAAGGACAATGACCTCATCATGCGGAGTAAAACCGTCCAACTCGGAAAGCAGCTGGTTAAGCGTCTGTTCTCTTTCGTCGTGCCCCCCGCCCAGTCCAGTGCCCCGGGCACGTCCGACAGCGTCGAGTTCGTCGACAAAAATTATGCTAGGCGCATTTTTCTTTGCACCGTTAAAAAGATCCCGGACACGACTGGCTCCAACCCCGACAAACATTTCGATAAATTGCGAGGCTGAAATGCTAAAAAACGGGACGTTGGCTTCCCCAGCTACAGCACGTGCCATCAAGGTTTTGCCTGTTCCGGGTGGCCCGGCCAAGAGAACGCCTCTTGGGACTTTGCCGCCGAGGCGGGCAAACTTTTCAGGAGATTTTAGGTACGCGATGATCTCCTGCAACTCCTGCTTGGCTTCCAGAAGTCCCGCTACATTTTCAAAGGTAATTACCGCCCCCTTATGCATATAGAGCTGTGCGCCTGATTTGCTGAACCGGTTTAAGAAGTTGCCTCCCATTCCCCCCTGCTGTCGCATGCGGTTGATAATATACCACCAGACTCCAATGATGATGACCCACGGCAAAAGGTTAATGACAATCGTGAGCCAAAGCGATGAACCTTCTGGAGGTTTGGCCACAAGACTGACATTTTGTTTTTCAAGGGTCGACAGGAGGTCCGGATCGTCCACAGGCGGCAAAACCGTGTGAAAACGAAGAAAGCTTCTCTCCCCTTCAAAGCCGCCAGTCACAACTTGATCGGCCGTCAAACTGATTTTTTCAATAAAATAACCGCTGAGTTCAGAGTCCTGCATCGTTACCGCGGCAACCATGCCGTTTTTTAGTTGCTGTTTGAAAAAAGAGTATGACACCTCTGCTGACGGTTCAGGCGCCTGTGGCGAGAAAAGATAAACGTAAACAATATTGAGCCCGACCAGGAGGGCCATCAAGATAAGTACTCTTTGCCAATGATCTTTCATAGGACTGTCGAGCCAGCTCTGGTGATGAAATGGGTGACAACATATGCTTAATATTTTATAGCGTAACAAAAATAACGATTTCTGCGCCGCGAATTATGAAGTTTATCGAAGTGGATAGCGCTTTTCATGGCGAATCACCATCCAGGGCCAGCCGTTAAAGAGTTCAGCGGATCACGGCGTATGTCGCTGAGCTGAATTCACTCGGATGGAGAGGGGTTAACAATACAACGGCCACACGGTTTCTTAAATCAAATAACTGAATTCAATACAGGGACTTGAAGCTGCATATGCGTGGTTTTGCAAATTGCTCCAAATGCCAATTTTTTTGGCTAATAAGGAATGGGATCATTCTCCGGTTGAAAAGGTCGTATTGACATAGTTGTCTATTATGGCGCTAACTTTTTCAGTTTTGACTTACAGGACTCAGCATATTCGTATAAGATGATATCTCGGTGTTTAGGTTTGATAAACATGAAATCTTTAATTGAACTGCTATACTTGTTCACTGTAAAATTAAGCTGACAACTTATCTTTACGATCAATACCCCTTGGAGATGTCAATGAAAAAACTGCTGTGTCTTTCTTTAATTCTTCTATTCGTGGCCGCTTGCGCCCCTCCGCAGAACAAACAAGAACAGGGTACCCGGGTTGGTGTTGGTGTTGGGGCGGCCGGTGGTGCTCTACTGGGCCAGGCCATTGGCGGCAATACCAAGGCGACCTTAATTGGCGCTGCTGCGGGGGCCTTAGTGGGTGGCTTTGCCGGCAATCAAATCGGAAAATACATGGATGCCCAGGAGGCTGCTATGCGACAGGAACTCGCAGCGGTTGAAGCAGCAAACATCCAACGCAATGCTGACGTGTTGGCCGTCACCTTCAAGTCCGACTTTCTCTTTGATGTCGATTCTGCGAATCTCAAGCCCGGCGCATATGATGAAATCGGTCGAGTCAGCCGTGTCCTCAATCAATATCCGGAAACCAATATCCAGGTAGCCGGCCATACCGACAGTACCGGTTCTGAAACTTACAACCAGCAACTTTCAGAACGACGCGCTGCCAACGTTGAAAATGCATTGATTGGCCAGGGGGTTGCCCCAAACCGAATCAGTACGATTGGGTTTGGCGAGGCCGCGCCCATTGCTGACAATAATTCAGAGGCTGGGCGGCAACTGAACCGGCGGGTTGTCATTACGATCAAACCCCAAGCATCCTAACCCTTCAATTCAATCCCAAAGGAGAGACCTATGCACTTGCAAAAATTTTTGTTGGCTCTGATTGTGGTGGCAATTTCGACGTCAGTGTTTGCCGATGATACAGCTGAATTGCGTAAAAAAATCATGATGGATCAAAAAAAACTGATCATCATGGACAATATGGAGTTTACAGAGGAAGAAGCACAAGCTTTCTGGCCAGTTTTTGATAAGCACCAGGAAAGTTTGTTTCAAGTCAACCAGCGTGGCGCCAAGCTAATCTTGGCTTACGCTTCGGTCTACCAAAGTATGACTGATGAACAAGCGACACAATTGATTGATGAATATTTTGACATTCAGGACGATCGCTTGATGGTGATGAAAAAAATGATGCTTGATGTGGAAAAGGTCTTGCCGGGCAAAAAGGCCTTTCGATACATGCAGATCGAAGCAAAGCTTGCGGCAATAGGGCGCTACGAATTGGCCAAGGAAATCCCCTTGGCGCAATAGGACGTCTCCTTTCATCCGAGAGATGGCAAGGCCAGAAGCTTGTGGCATCGCGCAAGCTTCTGGCCATCCATAACCATCTGCAACAAGTGAAACTCCGCTTTTCAAGTCACTGAGACACAATTGTCGTCACACCTTAGCAAAAGGATGGGTACGTTAGTATCGTCCACTTCGTGTTGCTGAAAAATTCCGGAGCACCTTGCTCGCCGAGAATGCTTACCCCTGACCGCGGTTGCCAACAAAACGGTTCTTCAAGAGAGAAAACGTTTCTGCGCCAGCCATGAAAAATCACTTGGGTGTGGAGACAAAGAACTGGCCTACTGAGAAGATATAAGATTTAAAGCCAGTTGAGTGCCGGGTCGACAAGTTGACACCGGGTCAGAAAGAGTTGCCACAACAGAAGTCAGTCGGAAAACTTTAAAAAAACCGCCTAGCGTTTGGCAAGGCGGTTTTTTTAAACAGCATGCATTGGACAAATTAATTGAAAAGTTTGGAGCCGAGATAAGCCAAGGCCGGCCATGCGATGAGTACGGCTGATACGAATGCAAACACACCTAAAACAGTCATGATGGCAACGGTGTAACTGGCTTTTGCGACACTGATGATATTGGCGGCGGTTTTCATGGTCTGTCTCCTTTGTCTCGTTAGGTCATTCCGTTCAGGGCTGGTTTCAAGTTAGCCAAAAAGCTTGGAAGCGATATAAGCCAAGGCCGGCCACGCAATCAGGACCGCTGAAATGAATGCGAATACACCGAGCATGGCAATAACCAGAACCAGATAGCTACTTTTCACGATGTCGACTATGCGGCTTTGAGTTTTCATGGCGACCTCCTTTGGTGCGCGTTTATGAACAATTATTAATTATCTTTGATTAAATAAATACCATTAAAAATATTTAATGTCAAGCATAAATATGAAAAAAATTTAATTTTTTATTTTTTGCGTAACATTTTGTAATCGCATTATATTTTCTAATATTAAAAAAAAATAATGCAATAATTTGCTCTCTTTCTTATTAAAAATAAATTTCAAGTTTGAGGTTTATGATGGGATTTCAAGGGATATCGCCACGGTAAGAGGTTCTGATTCGCACATAGAAAGGATGTCGCCAAAGTATCTTTGCCCGTCCGACGCTGCGTATTTGGCTTCTGAAAGAGTATGATGTCACTCGACGTTGCAGAAGAGGTGGAATTTAATTGGCCACAATATCGAAGGGGCATAAATTTGATACAATATAACCAATTAGAATGATTGGTCGAGTTGGCGGAACTGGCGCAATTGAACACACCACGACGTTGCATCAATGAATCACCGTTGGAAAAACCAAAATACCACGAAAGTCGTCAATGGTAGCCAGCACCTGGTAAGGATGAATAGAGCGTTCAAACTGAACTAACGAACGGATAACACAATGGGCACTCAAAACCGCGATGAGAAAAGGGCTCTGGAGACAGCTGAAACGGCGCGTGAAACCAAATGGGAATTTCCCAGCTTTGTCAGCGAAATGTTTATGGGACGCGTCAAAACGGAACTTATTTTCCCGTTTCCTGAGCAGAATGCTGTTGACCGTCAGGCTGGGGAGGAAATCCTTGCCAAGCTTCAAACGTTCTTGCGAGACAAAGTTGATGCGGACCGGATAGACATGGAGCGGGACATTCCAAAGGAAGTTCTAGATGGTCTCAAAAAGCTCGGCCTCTTCGGGATCAAAATCCCTGCCGAATATGGCGGGCTCGGCTTTTCCCAGGTGAATTACAACCGCATTGTGCAAATGGTGGCAAGCCATTGTGCCTCAACGGCTGTTTTGCTTTCTGCTCATCAGAGCATCGGAGTCCCTCAACCGCTCAAAATGTTTGGAACAGAGGCACAAAAAAAGAAATACCTTCCCCGACTGGCCAAAGGCGAGATCAGCGCCTTTGCCTTGACCGAGCCAGATGTTGGCTCAGACCCATCAAAGATGACGACGATAGCAACTTCGGATGATGGCGGAGACACTTTTTTGATTTCGGGAAAAAAACTCTGGATCAGCAACGGACCAATGGCTGATTTGATGATCGTCATGGCCCGCACCAATTCGCCGACTGAAGATCGGCCGGAAATCACTGCATTTATAGTTGAAGGCAACGCGGCAGGATTAACTGTCGAACATCGATGTGACTTCATGGGATTGAAGGGGATTAAGAACGGTTTGCTCAACTTCGATAAGGTCAAGGTGTCCAAGGATGACATTGTGGAAGGCATAGGTCGTGGGCTGTCATTGGCTTTGCGTACTCTGAACACCGGTCGCCTAACTCTTCCAGCAGCCTGCGGCGGAGCAATGAAACAGGTTTTGGCGATCACTCGGGAGTGGGCCAATCAGAGAGTACAGTGGGGCGCTCCGGTTGGCCAGCACGAGGCGGTTGCTTCGAAAATTGCCTCCATGGCAGCAGACCTATATGCGGTCGAGAGCCTAACTTGGTTGACCTCGGCATTGGCTGACCAGGCAAAGACTGATATCCGCCTTGAAGCGGCTATGGCCAAGCTCTACTGCAGCGAAGCTCTTTGGCGCACTGTCGATGCCGGCGTTCAAGTTCGGGGCGGCCGCGGCTACGAAACAGCCGATTCTCTGCGGGGCCGCGGGGAGATGCCGATGCCAATGGAACGATTGATGCGAGATGCGCGGATCAACATGATCATTGAAGGAACAAGTGAAATAATGCGCCTGTTTATTGCCCGGGAAGCGCTTGATCCTCATCTTAGGATTGCCGGAGCTTCGGCAACTTCAGGCAAGGTTGATTACCAGGCTGCCGCTAAATATTACGCACGATGGTACCCGCCCCTTTGGCTCCCGGGATTCACCAACAAAGACATTCCCACTCTGGTGGCCAGGCCCCTGAAAAAACATCTCAGATACGTTCACCGCGCTACCCGGGCATTGGCAAGGGATTTGTTTCATATGATTGTGCTTCACCAGCAAGGACTGCAAAAACGCCAAATGGTTCTCGGCCGGCTCATTGATTGCGGAGCCGAATTGTTTGCGATGATCGCCAGCATTTCAAAAGCGTCAGCCTCGTTGGATGCCGGAGAATGGCAGGTCGCCGACCTGTTCTGCAGACAAGCAAAACGGCGGATTTGCATTTTGCGTAGATCCGTGTACTGCAATGATGACCGAAAAGCTTCGGATCTTGCTCAGCAGGCCCTTTCCGGCAAAATCGCTTGGCTTGAAAACAACATTGTCAGCACCTGGAAGACGTGGTCGCCAAATAACGAGGAAGGGGACGGGCAATGATCCTGATAAACCGCGTCGCAGTTCTTGGCGCCGGTGTGATGGGTGCGGCGATTGCTGCTCACCTCGCCAATGCAGGCTTGTCAGTCCTGCTGCTCGACCGGATACCGGACCAGCTCAATGATCTGGAACTCAAGCAGGGCTTGAACAAGGAAAGCCCGAAATTTCTGAACCGTTTGGCGAGCGAGGCGCTGCAAAACATGTTGAAGGCAAAACCAGCTCCATTTTTTGTGCCGGACCGGGCCAGGCAAATACAAGTGGGGAATTTCCGGGACGATCTGAAAACCCTGAAAGATTGTGACTGGGTCATTGAGGCCATCATTGAAGACCCGAAGATAAAGGCGACTCTTTATGCGCAAATTGTCCCCAATCTTGGCATGCGGACGATTTTATCGACCAATACCAGTGGTATCCCTGTAAACCATCTCGCAGAGCACTTGCCAGACGAGGTCCGCTCACGGTTTCTGCTGACCCATTTTTTCAATCCGCCACGCTATATGCATTTAATCGAGCTTGTGCCGTGTCGAGCCACAGACCGGACATTGCTCGCGTCCGTTGCTGAATTTCTCGAACTAAGACTCGGCAAAGGTGTGGTGCTTGGCAAAGACACTCCGAACTTTGTCGGCAACAGGATCGGGGTGTTTGCACTGTTGAACGCAATCCACCATATGGTTGAACTTGGTATGACTGTGGAACAAGTTGACGCTGTGGCCGGAAAAGCAACGGCACGGCCCAAAACCGGGGTGTTCCGTACGGCAGACCTGGTCGGCATCGATACCCTGGTTCATGTGGCCCGGCTGTCCTGGAAAGCGTTGTCTGAGGATGAACAGCGCCAGACCTTCCAGTTGCCTGATTTTCTTGAAAACATGCTGAATTCCGGTATGCACGGCGACAAATCCGGTCACGGATTCTATCGAAAAGAAAAGACCCTGAACGGAACAGTTCGCCAAGTCCTGGATTTTAGCAACATGTCGTACCGGACCCTGCGGCAGCCAGAGTTTCCAAGTCTGAAAAAGGCCCTCAAGTTAGATGATCCCAAGGAGCGCTTGGCAGCAATGGTCAATGAACATGACCAGGGGGCAGAATTTGCTTGGCGGAATTTACGCGACACAATTATTTACGCGACCAACCGCATCCCAGAAATTGCTGACGGTATTGAACAAATTGACCTGGCCATGCGCTGGGGTTTCAATTGGGAAATTGGCCCTTTCGAGATGCTTGACGTCATTGGCGTGCATGCTTTTGTTCAGCGCGCCAGAAAGGATGGAATCGAAGTGCCGAAATCCTTGGATTCCGTCGAGCGGTTCTACCGGTTTAGTAAGGGGTGTCACCAAGCGTGGGACTTAAGAACAGGAGCAGGATACCGAGATCTGAAACAGACTCGTGGTGAAGTCAAACTCACTATTTTGAAATCCTTACGGGCTCGGCTTGCGGGGAATCAGGAGGCATCGATTCATGATTTGAATGATGGGGTGCTGGGCCTGGAGTTTCACTCTAAAATGAATTCGATATCGCCGGAAACCTTGGACATGGTGATCAAGGCGGTAGAGATTGCCGAACGCCAGGGAGTTGGTCTGGTGATTGGAAACCAGGGAAAGGTTTTTTCCGCAGGCGCTAATCTTGCCGTGCTGCTTTCCGCCCTGGAAAAGCAAAGCTTTGCCGAGATAGAAAAGATAGTCACAACATTTCAAAACGCTTCCATGACATTGAAATATGCAAAAGTACCGGTTGTTGTTGCCCCCTTCAATCTCACCCTTGGCGGTGCATGCGAATTTTGCCTTCATGCTGACGCCATCGTGGCGGATGCAGAAACCTACATGGGGTTGGTCGAAGTGGGTGTCGGTATTCTTCCGGCCGGGGGTGGGTGCAAGGAAATGGCCATCCGAGCTTCTGAACTGGCTGAGCGCAACCAGTCCGATGTGACGTCGTTTTTATACAAAGCATTGGAAAATATTGGGATGGCAAAGGTTTCGACTTCCGCAGAGGAACTCTTCGATTTCGGATACATGAGGCATGGTGACAGTATCACTATGAACACGGCCCGGCTTCTCGGGGATGCAAAAAAGCTGGTTCAGGCGCTCGCTGCAAATTACCGTCCCAAATTGCCGAACCAGACGATCAATGCCGGCGGAGAAGGGCTTGCTGCCTCAATGCGCACCCGGCTGTGGAACCTCAATCAGGGTGGATTTATTTCTGATCATGATCATCTGATAGCAAGCGCGGTTGTGAAAATCCTCTGTGGGGGAGAGGTGCCTGAAGGCACAACTGTTGACGAGTCTTACCTGCTTGAACTGGAGAGAGAAGGGTTTCTGAGCTTGGTTGGGACGCCAAAAACCAGGCAACGTATCGAGCATATGCTAAAGACCGGAAAGCCTTTACGCAACTGATTGCCCAGGGAGATAATCATGAAGCCGGTTTTTATCCTCAACGCCAAGCGAACTCCCGGAGGGAAAGCGCCTCGTGGACAATTCAGTACCGTGCGGCCAGACGAACTTGCCGCCATTGCGATCAAAGCAGTGCTTGATGGAACAGGCATAGACCCGGCGCAGATTGATGATGTCATCTTTGGCTGTGCGTTTCCGGAAGCTGAGCAGGGCATGAATATCGCGCGGGTTGCCGCGTTGCGGGCAGGGATTCCAGTCCAAGTTCCGGCAATGACGATCAACCGGTTCTGTGCCTCTGGATTACAGGCCGTGGCAGCCGCTGCGGAGCGAATTGCTGCCGGTCTTGCCGATTGCATTATCGCTGGAGGCACTGAATCGATGAGCTTGATTCCCATGGGCGGGCATAAGTTTAGTGCCAATCCGAATTTGGTTTCCGACTGGCCGGAATGCTATGCAGCGATGGGGATTACCGCCGAGATATTGGCGAAACGCTACGCGATCTCCCGGACTGACCAGGATCTGTTTGCCGTCGAAAGCCATCATCGGGCCAGCGAAGCGATGGCCGCCGGGCGCTTCGCCGCAGAAATTGTGCCTGTCCCGGTAAGACAGGTGTCATTTATCGACGGAGATATTTGCCGGGAATCTAGAATTGTCGTGCAAGATGAAGGCGTGCGAGCGCAGACCTCCATCGACAATTTGACGGCGCTAAAACCTGTCTTCAAAATCGATGGCACAGTCACGGCCGGCAACGCCTCACAAATGACTGATGGAGCTGCTGCCCTGCTGGTTGCCTCCGAGGCCTTCCTGAAGCAATGGAAATGCGATCCAGTGGCTCGCTTTGCCAGTTACGCAGTTCGCGGCGTTGCGCCTGAAGTCATGGGAATCGGCCCAGTTGAAGCAGTGCCCGTGGCACTGCAGCGCGCAGGCCTGAAGATGCAGGATCTCGATGTAATTGAATTGAACGAGGCTTTCGCAGTTCAAGCGCTTGCGGTGATTCGAGACCTTGACTTTGATCCACTCAAGGTCAATGTCAATGGTGGAGCGATTGCTCTTGGCCACCCTCTCGGTTGCACTGGCGCCAAGCTGTCGACGACGTTATTGGCAGAGATGGGCCGCCGACGCACAAGATACGGCATGGTTACGATGTGCGTAGGCGGAGGGATGGGAGCGGCAGGCGTTTTCGAACGATTTTGACGGTTTTAAAGTTGGGAGGGCAGATGGCGCAAACAGTTCCACTTATGGTGTTTAGCAAAGGCGAAAGTTCGCCAACAAAGCCTGCTTTGCGGCAAAAGGTCGATGGTCGCTATCAAGACATCAGCTGGCAGGACATGATCGATAAGATCAAGAACTTTGGCGCTGCGCTTTTGGCCCTTGGCCTGACACCCGGTGACCGGGTGGCAATTATGGCTCCAAATGGACCGAACTGGGTTGCTGCCGATCTCGGGGCGATGGCAGCAGGCGGTGTCACAGTGCCGATTTATCAAACTGAAACAGTCGAGAATCTCGTTGAAATTCTGAAAGATTCCGGAAGTCGGTTTCTTTTTGTGCAATCCGTTTTTTCTGACCAAGGAGTGCTCGACAGGTTGGATCAGCTGCCGGACTTGAAAACCGTTATACTGTTTTACGGCCAAGAGGACCAAAAACACTTCATGAGCATTGATGATTTCTTGGCTTCGGCAAAAGATCGCCATGCTGAACAATTGCAACAAACCCTGTCCGCGCGTCAGGGCAGCGATATGGCGACATTGGTGTATACCTCTGGAACCACCGGGCAGCACAAGGGCGTAATCCTGACGCATGACAACATTTTGTCCAGCGTCAAAGATGCGGTTGAAGTGTTTGATATCGGCCCTGACGATGTGTGCCTCTCGTTTTTGCCCCTCTCGCACGTCTTCGAGCGTGTCGATGGTTACTATCTGATGTTGCATCAAAAGGCGATTATTGCCTATGCAGAGAGTATCGATACGGTCCCGCTTAATCTGGCAGAGGTTAAGCCGACGGTCGTGATCAGTGTCCCCAGGCTTTATGAAAAGATGTATGAGCGGGTGCTTGAACAGGTGAATACCAGTTCTTGGCTAAAGAAGCAGATTTTTTTCGGCGCATTGGAAATCGGCCAGGCCTTTACGAGTGCAGTTATGGCCGGCCACTCACCGAGCATTTTCTTGCGTTGTGCGGCTGCCATCGCCCGCCCCGTGGCGTTTGCCAGATTAAGACAACGTTTGGGGGGATGCCTGCGTTATTTTATTTCAGGTGGGGCACCATTGACGCGGGAGGTTGCAGAATTGTTTTTTGCCGCAGATATTCCTATCTATGAAGGCTACGGATTGACGGAAAGCACATCGGGGATAGCCGCGAACACGCCGGCCCACTTTCGTATCGGCACCGTCGGGCAGCTTTTCCCGAGCACCCGGGCTCGGATTGCCGGCGATGGAGAGATTCTTTTGAAAGGCCCGACAATGTCCACAGGCTATTGGAACCGCCCAGAGCAGACCCGCGAAACGTTTTCTGGTGGATGGTTGAAAACCGGCGATATCGGTGAAATTGATGAGGACGGTTTTTTGAAAATCACCGACCGTAAAAAAGACTTAATCATTACGGCCGGAGGTGAGAATATCGCCCCTCAAGAGCTTGAACACCGTTTTAAAGGAAACCGCTATTTATCCAACGCGATCATTTTCGGAGATCAAAAACCGTTTTTGACCGCTTTGCTGGTTCCCAATTTCGACGCATTGGAAAAATACGCCCGCCAGCATCGCATTAATTTTCTCAATCACTGTGACTTGGTGACCCATCCGGTTGTTCTAAGTTTATACCGGCGGCACGTCGACCGGATGCAGCAGGACCTTCCATCGTTCAATAAAGTCAAGCGCTTTACCCTGCTTTCTCGTGATTTTTCAAGCGAGCGTGGAGAGATGACGCCGACACTCAAGCTGAAGCGGAGAAATGTGGCCAGCAATTTTGAATCAGTGATTGCCAGCATGTATCGTGACCGCGATCATGGTGTTCACGATAGCGGTTTCTGCATCGTTGATGATGAATAGTTTGCCGTCAACTTTCCGTTTGGGTTTGATCAAGGCTTTGCCACATGATTTATGATAAGTATTGCTACCCGGTTTTCTATGGACACCAGTCATGAAGCCAGACTCAAGCAAAACGACCGCTGTGTGAACGACGTTCACAAGTCAGCTCATTTCGGTTTATTTTCTGCAAAACCGATTTTTCGGCATCACTGATGCAGAAATATCAGCAACAATTATGTTCATTATCAGGGAGTATTTAACCTATGAAACGTGCTTTGATTGTCGACGATGAACCTTTGTTACGTCGTCAGGTCGCTGAGATCGTAGCGGGATACGGGTTTGATGAGATACTGGAGGCTGAAAACGGGGTTCAGGCTCTCGAAATTGCGACTCACCAGGAGGTCTTGCTTGTCGTCATGGATGTGGGCATGCCTGTTATGGACGGGGTCACGGCTGCTGAAAAAATAGGCAAAGTTAAGCCGTTGCCGATTGTGCTTGTCACCGCGGATACCGGAGCGGAGACCATAGAACGAGCACGGCTTGCCGGGGTAATGAATTACGTTGTTAAACCTGTACGGGCCGAACAGTTGTTTGCAGCGGTTGACCTGGCCATCCACCAGTTTGTTGAACTGTCCACCTTGCGAGAGGAAGTCAGCAAGCTGAAAGAGACCTTGGAGACCCGCAAGGTGGTTGACCGTGCCAAAGGAGTTCTCATGAAAAAGGGAATGGATGAGCCCGCGGCCTTTCGGCGTCTGCAGAAACTGGCAATGGACAAACGCAAGTCCTTGCGGGAAGTTGCCGAAGCCGTTCTGTTGATGGAGGATTAATCCGAAAGATTGGCGAGGCACATCCAATCATCCTGGTCAATCCTGTGCCTTAGCAGCAATCGTCGGGTTTCATTGATTTCGACCAGAAAAAATTCACCCTCTGGTTCACGCCACGTCTTTAAAATCTGCTGTATATGATGATGGGAATTGGCCAGCCAGACAGCCTGTGGCCGTTCCTCCCCGCGGTAGCCGTGATGGCAGGTCACTTTTACCGCATGCCAGGTTTGCGCAGTTGGATCTGTCGAAAACAACTTATGCGACATGAACGGGTTCCTTCCCCTCAATGCAGGATAACTGACCACCGGTTTGGTTAACTCGCGGGTTTGTCAGGTCAAAGGCTCGGACCCAAACGCAACTGCTTTGAAACCGGATGAAATCGAATATCAAGGCGAAATGCGCAGGTCCGAAAATTCATGCTATACTTAAGCCAGTTATGCTCTAGAGGAGGTTCGCATGTCAAATTCACCGAAAAATAACTCGGTTTGCCAGGACGCGGATCACCACGATCTGCATATCTGCCAACTCTCGCGCAAAGGCTTGAGAGAAGAAATTGCCCGCCGGACAAACGCTCCAGAATTCCTTTGCCATAACTGCAATGCTTCAGCCAATCGTGAAGAAGACCTTTGTAACCCCAGCCGACTATGCAAACCTGCCTGACAGAGCGACTCTGAATCGCACGATTTGTATTGAGCGGTTCTTGAACATGCCATTCCACTTCCTGGTCTCCTGACATCTCTAAAGCCCGCATTGGTTTTGTTGAGGTTTGATTGTGTTCATTGCCGATCGAACGAGCAGTTTAGGGTCACTCTGATCACTTCACAATTCCCCTATGTGTTCGCAATTCCCTGGACGGGTTGAGGTTGAAATTTGAATAAGTTCCTATATTTTATAATAAATATGACGGCTGTTCGCAGGAGGAAAGACATGATTGGCGAATTGACGAAGCGCGCTGGGCGTGACGAAGGTGCCGTGCGAGGTTGTTTAAATGTGTTAGAGAAAGTGTTCAGACACTCCGGCTTGTTGCCTTTTGCCGTGAGATTATGGGATGGCTCTGAATGGCGGAACGGTGAGGCAAAGCCGACTTTCACTTTGGAGTTCAAGCACCCGGCGGCACTGCGCAAGTTGTTCTGGGGCACCAACCAAGTTTCGATGGGTGAGGCATATATTTACGATGACTTTGACATCAAAGGGGACGTTGAAGCCAGTTTCAACCTGGCTGACTTTCTGTTGAAGGGCGCTAAAATGGGTTTGAAGGAAAAGTTGCAAATTGTCCGTCAGTTGCTTCCTTTGCCCATCAGGAATTATTCGCTGGCCAGGCAATTTTCAGCTCAACTCAAAGGGACTATTCATTCACGTCGGCGTGATGCCGCCGCGGTCCAATACCATTACAATGTCTCGAACGAGTTTTATCGCCTCTGGCTCGATCCTCAGATGGTTTATTCATGCGCATTTTTTCATGATCCTTGCGAAGAACTGGAGGTCGCACAGCAAAGAAAGCTTGATTACATTTGCCGAAAGTTGCGACTCAAACCGGGCGAAACGTTGCTTGATATTGGCTGTGGATGGGGCGGGTTGATGCTGCATGCTGCAACCAACTACGGCGTTGAGGTGACAGGAGTGACCTTAAGTGAACCCCAGGCCGATCTTGCAAATCAGCGATTCAGAGAAGCAGGGGTCGCAGATCGTTGCCGAGCAGAGGTCATGGATTACCGGGACGTGTGCGGCAGCGAAAGCTTTGACAAGCTGGTTAGCGTTGGGATGTTTGAGCATGTTGGCGAAGCGCAGCTGCCGGTATATTTTCAGAAGGCTTATTCGCTTTTAAAACCGGGAGGCGTTTTTCTAAACCATGGGATCACAGAGACCTGGAAGAGACACGTCAACAACGACGAATCATTTGTCGAGAAATATGTCTTTCCTGACGGCGAACTGCTGCCAATTGCAACCATACTGCAGATTGCTGCGGAAGCAGGTTTCGAAGTCCGCGATGTGGAAAGTTTGCGTGAGCATTACGCATTGACTCTAAGGCGTTGGGTAAAACGTCTGGAGCAAAATCAAGAGCAGGCAGTCCAGCTAACCTCTCCGGTGACGTACAGGATCTGGAGGATTTACATGGCTGGTTCGGCTTACGGATTTACAAATGGCACATTGAACCTGTACCAGGCACTCTTGATCAAAGCAGGACGCCGAGCCAGTGGTTTGCCGTTGACGCGTTGTGACTGGTATCGTCCTTGTCCCAGCGGCTACCATTAGCCATTGTTTTTGAGTTGGGTCGTGGCTGAGCACTCTTGGAGGTGACGAGGCCGATAGGTTGTTCATATCCCAAAAGCCTCATGACCCGCGGCAAACCTCCCCGGGGGTTAAGACACTAGATCGGCCATGGTGTGACTTGCATTGTCATGAAAACAAAACGTGGCGAGGTGGTCGTAGGAGGTTGGAGTCTTGTTCAAAAAAATCAAGCTGGCCCCTGACTCATAAGCGGCAAGGGGGAACAAATTGGCCGGTTGCACCGCCAGTGACGAACCAATCATTAACATCAGGTCACAGTTTGTTGCAGCCTGCCAGGCGCGTTGCATGGCCATTTCTGGCATGTCTTGACCAAATGAGACGGTGTCCGGTTTGACTAAGCCGCCACAAATTTCACAATGCGGGTCGAGGTTCCCCCCGTCGAGCCACGTTTGAACCGTTGCAATCGGCCAGCGATTGGAGCAACTGAGACATGAGGCCGTCATGTTGGTCCCATGCAGTTCGATGACATCACGATTTCCCGCAGCTTGGTGTAGCCCATCAATATTCTGTGTGATTACCGTGTTCAAGACACCTCGACGCTCGAGTTCTGCAAGGCCGAAATGGGCTGCATTGGGTTTTGCGCTTAACAATGCCGGAATGAGTTCGCGACGCATCTTCCAGTACGAGATACGATTGTCTCTGCTCGCAAGGAACTCCTGGTAGGTTACGATGCGGTAGCGCTCCCAGATGCCTCCTTTCGACCGAAAATCTGACAGCCCTGACTCGGTTGATATGCCAGCCCCTGAAAAAGCCACCACTTTCCGTTTTTGCCGCAATAGAGTTCTGGCTTGTTCAAGCGCGGGACGGTCGCTATTCATTGTCGTGCACTAACCAGCAAGTCGCAACAAGTTCGGGACATGGATCATAGGCTTTCAAAAACCTGGTGGCCGATAGGCCACTCATAGCAGTTCGCAGCAGGCTCCAATCCGGCATGTCTCAGCAAACAACGATGCAGAAGGTCAGGCAGTCAGGTTATGCCGCATGGCATAACCTGACTGCCTGTTGGCATCTATAAACATTAAACTTGAACCGACAACTCCTCAGTCAGCTGCTGCTCAAGTTTATAAAGTGGATGGCAATGTTGTCATGGCGACGCAAGGAACTGGCTAATGCTTGCGGCGCGCTGAATCCCAGAGAGTGGGCTCTATCTCGGAACTGAAGCGGTTGACAAATTCTTGGTGCTCATCCTGGGAAAGATGAACCGTTCCAGTTATCAAGTCAATGCAACGGAGGTTTTGAGAGATCAGGATATCGTACATCCGTTGTGCATCCTCTTTGTTTCTCATGCATCGCCCAATCAGATGATTGACATGGTCTTCACCTATAATATGACGGTATCTCATAAGCATTCTCCTCATATTTTGGTGGACATAAGAGCTGCTGACCTGTTTATAGTTTAATCTCTTTCTTGACGTGTGCAACCTTCTCAGAACGCCGCCCGTGTTTAGGATGGGTTGTTCATGCAAAGGAACTGTGGATGAAAAAATCGCTTCCAAGGATAGCATTCTGGCTGATACCCGAACAAAGGTTTTATGACGAGCTCTTGGCCATTATCGTCAAATTGGCGAAACGCTTTGACGCACCGGTTTTTCAACCTCATGTCACAATTTACTGTACCAGACGTTCTGATGACCGGGATGAACTCACGCTTTTGACCAGCCTGGCACAGTTGACTCGCCCACTAACGTTGAATGTTGAGACTGTTCAGACCGGGGAAAGCCTCAACAAAACGTTATTTTTGCAATTACAAAAAACAGCTGAGTGCAACAGCTTGTATCAGGTTTTACATGGCGCTGCATCTAGCCCGTCAGGTTATCGCTTCGATCCACATCTCAGCTTACTTTATCAACACACGCCACGCTTCATGCGAGAGGCTTTGGTCTCTCAGCTTGGGTTTCCGTATACGGCAATCAGATTTGACAGGCTCCAGGCTGTGGCCATCCCAGAAAACCTCAGCAGTCTGGAATCCTTTTTGGGTTGGCAAACACTGCTTTCAATTCGTCTCGCACCAAGCAAAACCGCTTGCGAAGACCCGATTTGCCGATAGGATTGTGTTGGTATGCTTGTGGAAACAAACGCCAACCGGAACATTTCAACAGGGGAATGAATATGGCAGCAGAAATCGAGATTGTTCAGGGCGATATAACTCAGATGACCGTTGATGCAATTGTCAATGCGGCCAATCAGGGTTTACATGGTGGAGGCGGGGTTGACGGGGCAATTCATAGGGCGGCTGGGCCAAGGCTGCTCGAAGAATGCAGGACTCTAGGCGGTTGTCCTACGGGCCAAGCAAAAATCACCAATGGTTACGAGCTCCCCGCTCACTATGTTATTCATACTGTAGGCCCTGTTTGGCACGGTGGGAATCAGGGCGAGGATGAGCTTTTGGCTAGCTGTTACCGTTGCAGTCTTCACTTGGCGGATATGCATAATCTCAAAAGCATCGCTTTCCCCTCAATCAGCACCGGTGTGTACCGATTTCCGATTGACAGGGCCTGCCGGATCGCTCTGCAAACGACCATTGCGGCCTTGAATGATAGACATTCATTGGAAAAAGTCATGTTTGTTTGCTTTTCCGACCATGACCTGAAGGCGTACCAAGAGGCTTACAGCGAATTGACTTAGCAGAATGAAGCGAAATCTGCATTCAAGCCGGAATTCGGCCGATTGGACAATGTTTGGACATAAAGGTTGGATTTGCCACGGGGGTTATGCCCTGAACTGTTGAGCCCACCGTGAATAAAGGGGCAAGACGAAACCGGCGTTGTTTGCCAGGACTGGGTATGTGGCTGCTAAAGTGCCGCACTTGATTTGAATGGTCTCGACCCGGTTTTAAATTTTACGGCGAGCAGGCCAGCATCAAACGTTTTTTGAAGGGAGGGCTCTTTTCGTGGACTGGCCCTATTACCGTACACTCTTTCCAGTCACCCAAAGGTCGGCGTTTTTCAACCATGCGGCGATTTCCGCACCATCGACCAAAGTCATTGCTGCCGTTCAAGAGCTGGTCAGCGAGCAAGCCTATTTGGGCAGCCAAGGGTACCGTTCATGGATGGACCGGGTCGAAACGGTTCGTCAACAAGTCGCGCGATTTGTCTGTGCAGCGCCAAGCGACATCGCCTTTGTAGCCAATACTTCCACTGGTTTGGGGCTTATGGCCGCTGGGTTTCACTGGACAGCCGGGGACGCCTTGCTGGTCCCGTCACCGGACTTTCCTGCCAACGTGTACCCATGGCAGAACTTATCCCAGCGTGGTGTCACGATGATAACAGTACCACGTCGCTCAGGTCGCTTGGCTGTCGAGGACTTTGCCAGACTTGTGACAGATAACGTACGCATGTTGGTTGTCAGCAGCGTTGATTTTGCAACAGGATATGCAGTTGATTTGAATGCAATAGGACGGTTTTGCCGGGAAAACAACATCTTTTTTGGTGTTGACGCCATTCAAAGTCTCGGTGTCCGGCCCATCGATGTCGAAAAGGACCAAATCGATTTCGTGGCTGCAGGTGCCCACAAGTGGCTGCTTGGTCCAATGGGCATTGGCCTGCTCTATATTTCACCCAGGTTGCGACAACATCTGGATCTGCCACTGGTCGGATGGAAAAGTGTGGTTCATGAAGAAGATTTTCGTTTGCATTTCCAATTGCGGAAAGATGCCGCTGGGTTTGAGCCGGGCACATTGAACGTGGCCGGCATTGTTGGCTTGGGCGCGGCCATATCGCTCTTGGAGGAGGTTGGCCTTGTGCAAATCGAGCAGCGCGTGAGCATCCTTTTGGATGAGTTGGCGGACGGTTTGGCGCAGCGGTCTCTGACTTTAAAAACGCCCTGGCCTGGCAAAGAGCGGTGTGGCATTTTGAGTTTCACAGCGGGCGATGACGTCTTCGCTCTCTCTAAACATCTGAACGAGCAAGGCGTTGTCTTGGCTCTGAGGGACGGTGGGTTCCGGCTTTCACCCCATTTCTACAATGACGCCGCCGACATCGAACGCTTCTTTTATGCGCTGGATTCGTTTTCAGGGTGACCATTCAGGCCGTTTGGGAGTGCCTCAAGGTAAAATTCAAACCAATTGCCGCCAAGCAGAGCGTCAATTTCGGTTTTCGGATAACCGGCCTGAACCATAAGCTCCACCAAGTTTTCCAGTTGGGCATGGCTTTCCAGTCCCGAGCAGTTTGTTTCATACCCGCCGAGATCGCTGCCCAGGGCAAAACCCCGGCTGCCCCACCGCTGTACAAGATAGTCGATTTGTTCGAAAACCTGCCTGCAGTCAGATTTGCCCGAGGTCGACAGCATCTCTGGCGCAAAACTTAAACCAATTACCCCGTTTCGGGATAACAATACAGAGATTTGGTCATCGCCCAGATTACGCGGTGTGTCGCAAAAATGCCTAAGCCCGGTATGCGAGCAACAAAGATGACCATGGAAAGAATCAAGCAGTTCCCAAAAACAAACTTCTGCCAAATGAGCGATATCGATAACAAAACCCCGTGTTTCGAGATTGGGTAACAGGGTCTGACAAGCCTTCGTTAAGCCTTCGGGGTTGACTGTTGTATTGCCGTCAGCGAGGCGATTTCTGCCGACGTGAGTTAAGCCGATAGTATGCACCCCCCAAACCCTGAGAAAAGAGGTGCCAATGTCCACCAACGCGTCAGCATTTTCTAAAAGAAGCATTTGACTGGTGAAACCTGGGGTGCCCCAAGCTGTTTCCAACTCCTCGCGTGTCCGAATTGTCGACAGGCTTGCAGTCAGGGCCTGCATAAGGAAAAGTTGCTCAGTCACATGTTGAACTGCCGTTGAACCATTAAATTTATCATTGCAAAAGATTGCGCTGTTAAAAATTCTTACCTTGCCATCGCGGAGCGAAGATGGAGAGATGGGACCCCCACCTTTCTTTTCAAAAGGCAGGATGCACTGCTCTTTCATAAGAGAATACAAAAGGTCTACGTGGCCGTCAAAACTCGACTGCCATGGGCTGACTTCATCGCTGGGCAAGCAGGTAGTCACTATGGATGCGTTCAAAATGGTTTCGGTGGTTGCGGATGGTCCACTGGATGGTGCCCTCATCCAAAATTTTCCAGGCAGGCAACAATTTGTTTTCCAGTAGATGTCGAACGTTTATGTGAGCATGCCCGGCAAACGAACCGCTCGGAACGCCTCCAAGCCAAGCAGTTTTGGGGGCGATTTCTGTCGACCACGACCAAGGGTCTGCCACCAACAGCTGTGCTCTGGTGTCTGATGTGACCCGGTTTAATTCGTCAAGGTGCTTGAGCGGCGCGGGAAGCTTGTCCAGCAAATTCAGAGAGCTGCTGCACTGGAAAACAGACTTCGGGAAAGGCAAAGCCAAGGCGTCTGCCAAGACGAACTCGACCCGATTAAGAGGCCAATCATGAGGCAAGCGGACTTCCCGATGTTCGGTCAATTCGCCTTCCATGATTAAGTCGAACGACAAGCGACCTTCGCGAGTAAGAAGGCGAGCAGTTTGAATGAAGGCATGAGAGCGATCAATGCCAACAGCAAGCTCAGCGTTGCGCGCTAATTCAAACGTCAGTCTGCCGACTGCGCAACCGGTGTCCAAGGCAACCCCGGACGAGGCATTGAGCATTGATGACCAGCTGAGGTAGGCTGTATTCTGATCGGGGTCATCGAAAAGATCGGCAAAGTGACTCCAGAGATAAGCGGATACGACCGGTAGCTCTGTATATTTACCGACCAACGCCAAGTCGCTCTGTGGAAGAAGGCAGGCCATGCCATGGTCAATAGGGTAGTTTTTCCGGCAACCAGGGCAGGTTAATGTGGCCGTGTAAATATCTCCTTGGCGGGTTTCTTGGATATGTGCCGCTAGCGGGCGCTCTTCCGGTAGACAACCTGGGCAGACCACCAGATCAAGAAGTTGTCTGTGCATGTGGGGCTGAAGACAAGCCCAAAGAAGGCATCTGCGCCACCAGATGCCCTCTTTGGCTTTTAAAGGGTGTCAGTCAAGCCGGGCCGTGGCAGCTCGGCGCATGGCAACTGGGCGCATGGCAACTCGGTGCATGGCAACTGGGCGCATGGCAACTCGGTGCATGACAGCTCGGTGCATGACAACTCGGTGCATGACAGCTGGCTAGACTAGAAACTTTTTTTTCAACTTTACGGGTTTTCAGCATTGTACTACCTCCTTCATTCTGGGGTTTCGGGTTGAACCGCAGCCAAGAGTTCAAGCTGGCTTAATTCTCGTGCTGCATCTTGGCACGTGGCCAGAAAATCGGCGTCTGACATTGTTGTTCCGTAAGTTGGCTTCAATTTAACAGCGATCTCTTTTAAGGTGATTGTCCCTGAGCAATGCATGAGAAAGTCCCGGCCAAAAGCATTGACCTCAGTCACCTCAAGTTCTGTGTTCTGCTGACGAAATGCTAAATGGCAGGGGCTTTTCGTATAGCTCCGCACGTAGTTGCCAGCTTTCAGATCGGCAACGATAGATGGCATATCATAGTCAAACGATTCAACAATGACATTTTTGGGTCGCCGTGGCTGCCAATCATGTAAATGACACAAATCTATATTAACGGGTTTTTCGGATTTGGCAAATTCGGCAACCCCAATGGCGGCACATTCGTACAAGAGAACATTTTCCAGGTGTGACCAATCGGTCTCATTTTGCAGACCGCAGAGTTTGGCGCGGGCGAATCCTGGAAAATGTTGAAAACACTTAGCGGCATTCATGTCAGCCATGTGCCCTGCGGTCCTATCGACCTGTCGTACGAAGCTTAGAAACAGATCGGCAGGGGATTCCATGAACGCTTTGCAAAGCAGCAAAAAGGTTTTGGGAAATAAATTTATGATCAGGGGAAAACCATTGGCAAGGCAGGCGAGGTCAGGCAAAGGCAACGCTGGACAGGAAATGTTCCAGAAGCTGCTGAACACCTCCGGATCGCTGTCGATCATTTGCTCGTCTTCTGGAAGTCTTGAGCCCTTGTCAAACTCCAAGCCGAGGGCAAAATACGTATCCACGTTTCGCGTAAGACTTTTAAAATATTTTGTGTGCAGGTCTGTCCCCGGCAAAACGGTCGGAAGTTGCATCAATGGATTACTGTTGCCCTGAATGCCACACGCGAGAGCGAGGAACAATGTCGCATCAACATCATCCTTTTGCTCCTCAGGAAACCCGATCACGAAGCTGAGAGTCGGAACCAACCCAACTTCGGTTGTTTCGCGGACGCGTGAGAACAAAATCTTTTGATCGACGCGCTTCCGGATAAAGCTCAGCGTGCGAACGGACCCTGAATCAATGCCATAACACATCGATTCGCAACCAGCTTCACGCATAAGGTCAAGAAGTTTCGCGTCGACAGTGTCGAGACGAGAAATACAGTACCAGGGAGTGGTCTGCAGGCTGGCACTGAGGACGGCTTGGCAAAAGTGCTCAACGTAGCTTCGATCCGCTGTGAATTGGTCATAGGCCAAAAGGAAGCAATCTGCGCCATGAGCCTCTCGAAGGGTCCTCATTTCTCGAATAATTCTTGATACGGAATACGTGCGTGTCCGCCGTTTCCAAAAGGCCGCCTCTGAACAGTAAATACAGTCGTGCGGACATCCGCGTCCAACCTCAAGAATGGCAATGCTCCGCGGCAGTTCGCAGGCCTGGCGATAAAAGTCGAGGGATTGGACCTTGCTGTAATCAGGCAGCGGCAAGGTGTCGAGGTTAGACAGCAGCGGGCGATCAGAGTTATTGAGGACGGCAGCGCCACGTCGCCAAGATAGCCCCGCGACTTCTTGCAAATTACCTCCCTTGTCCAGGGCTTTCACCAGTTCGGAAAATGTAACCTCTCCCTCGCCCCGTATGACCATGTCAACTTGAGGGAACCTTTCGAGCGTTTCTTTCGCAAGAAACGAGGCGTTGTGGCCGCCCACCACAACCTTCAGTTTGGGCCGGACCTCTTTCAGGCGTTGCGCAATTTGCAGGATCGGCGGATAGGTTACGCATTGAGCGCTGAAAGCGACCAGTTGAGGCTCTGTATCCAAGATCTGCCTGGCAGAATCATGATAAATGTCGCGGCCGAATGGCAACGCTCCGGAACGCAGGGCAAGAACCTGATCAAGAATGGTGACCGTGTGCACACAGGGTTCGAGCATCGACGCAAGGTTTATAAGCCCCAGAGGGGGCAAGTTGTACATGGACTGATGATAAAAAGGTGGAAAAACGAAAGTTATATTCATGTCGACCTGTTTGATGTTGAGCAAACCAGGTCTAAGCATAACAAAGACTCATGCGTTCGCCAAGTGGAGAGGCCTGAACAGTCTAGATGCAATGTCGACGATCATCGAAAACGGTGGAACGCGGCAGGCAAAGCGCCGGATCAAAACTTGGAATTAAATTTGCAAAGACTAAGAAATGTTATGCCGATTGACTGTCCAGGTTTAATAGTATTGTTAAATCGCGGTTATTAAATCGTCTTATAACTTATGACTGTTCATTAATCCTTTCAGGTGCAGCATATGCAATACACGGTTGGACTTTTTGCAACACGGCCGGTTGTGACGGTTGACGTTGACACGGCATTCACAGATGCCCTCAAGCTGATGAGCAAACATCGCATCAGCTGTGTGGTCGTCTTGGAGGATGGCGAGGCAATTGGCATCCTGACTGAACGTGACATCGTCTTTGCTTCGAACTGGGTGCTAGGACAACCGAAGCTTACCGTTCGCGACGTGATGAACAAGCCTGTTCTGACAGTTCCTGAAGATACAAGTATTCACAAGGCCTATGAAATCTTTGCCGAACACAATATTCGACATCTGATTGTTCTTGATGACAAATTGAACATGGGCGGTGTGTTCACACAAACTGATTTGGTCCGGGCGCTTCGTGGACAAATTTTCGAAGGGGTCGATGATATCTCGACTCTGATGACCAGCCAGGTATTGCATGTGCCTCCTCAAGTGTCAGCGCGTTATGCTCTTTCGCAAATGGCGCGCAGAGCAGTGAGCTGTGTGGTTGTCCATGACGGCGCACTGCCTGTCGGCGTTTTTACCGAACGAGACGTTGTTCGACTGATTGCCGAGGAGGTTGATTTGGACCAAATAACCGTTGGACAAGTGATGAGTGCGTCATTGCTAACAGCCCCATCGAAGATGGCGCCCTCTTCAGCCATCCAACTCATGCAAAAACACTCAGTCCGTCGTTTAGTTGTTGTCAATGAATGCTCCGAAATGGTTGGTATCCTGACCCAATCGGACTTGGGACGGATCGTTGAACATTTCGTTCTGCCAACCGTTGAACAGTTTCCCCCGCAATTATCAGTCACCGGAGATGATGACCAACGAAACTGTGTCTGATTGTTAGCACGTAGTTTTGCTGAGCATCTCCTGACCCGCTGTCCATCGGCGGGTTTTTCATTCTGGCCTATCGAGAACTCTTTGACTGGGCAGGATTCTCCGTCGCCCCATTCGAGCAGCGCAGGCTATATGTCCAAGGGCTGATGGTGTCCTTGATCAAGGCAGTTCACTGCCAGATGCTAACCGCTCGATCTCGCTGGGTCGAGCCTGTGAAACCATTGAGAGCAGGCAAAGCAAAAAGACACCTCACAAAATAGCTCCTGAACTTTGGTCAGCGGTCGATTGTTTCTCTTCTTACAAAGCATAAAAAAAGAGTCTGCCGTTTCCGCAGACTCCAATGGTAAAATTGGTAGCGGGGGGAGGATTTGAACCTCCGACCTTCGGGTTATGAGCCCGACGAGCTACCTGACTGCTCCACCCCGCAACAAAGGGTTGTCACACTAGCGGAAAGCCTTGTTCTTGTCAAGGCATCTCTGGTTTCTTGCCGAATCAACCAAAATTGGAGTATAAGGTCAGCAAGGATTTATTTTATGGATATGACCATTTCTCTCGAGCAAGCGCTCACTCTCCGCAGCAAGGGAGCCCTGATGGTTGACGCTCGCAGCCCTGAGGAATATGCCGAGGCCACCATACCGGGGGCGGTCAATGTCCCAATTCTGAATAACGCCGAGCGCGCTGAGATTGGCACACTGTACAAGCGCGAAGGGAAATTAATCGCTCGCCGGCGTGGTGTGGAAATTGTTGCGCCAAAAATTCCGGTTTTGGTCGAGAGGGTTGCCGAAATGCGGGCAAGTGAAACCAGCCTTGCCGTTGTCTTCTGCTGGCGAGGCGGTTTGCGCAGCCGGGCCATGGCCCAGTTTCTAGATTTAGCTGGTATCCCGGCACGGCAGATGGCCGGTGGGCACAAGCGATTTCGCCAACATGTATTGCGTTTCTTCTCTGAAGCAGAATGGGGCCGGATGATCGTCTTGCGAGGGTTGACCGGTGTTGGCAAGACGAGAATTTTGAACAATTTGGCCGCAATAGGCCATGAGGTGATTGACCTTGAGGGGTTGGCCAGTCACCGTGGCAGTGCGTTCGGCAACCTTGACTTGCCCGCTCAGCCGACACAAAAGATGTTCGAGGCGTTACTGTGGGACCGTCTCCAGCGCATTCCACCGACCAGTCATGTTTTGGTTGAGGGTGAAAGCCGCTGGATCGGCCGTCTGCAGCTGCCAGTCAGAGTCTACCAAGCCATGCAGCAAGAAACCTGCATTTGGTTGAATGCGTCATTAGCGACCCGGGTGAACAACCTTCTTGAAGACTACTCGGCGCTGACTGAGGCCAAAGAGCGATTTGTCGAGCCCATTCAAGCCCTTAAGGAACGTCTCGGCGCACAGGCTGTTGAGGAGCTCCTGTCCTATCTGGATAGGGGGGCATGGGACGACCTCGTCAGGGAACTGATGACGCGCTATTATGACCCGCTTTATCGTCATAAACAACCAAAGGAATGCATTGAAGTCAATGTCGAATCCCTTGGGGCAGGGCTGGATGCCGTGCTCGATGCCGTCACCCAAGTCCTTGCACCAGTTTCGGAACGATGAGGCCTTTGCTCACATCAGCGTTTACGAAGAATAATAATGAAGTTGTTTGAGGCCTGTTATGAAAAAGTCGTCAGAGACCAAAGCGACAAACGCCCTCTGTTTGAAATGTTTGCGAAACTGTAAACAGCCGGTCTGCAACCTGTTGGTCGAATGCCCTCGTTACTATCCGATGCCTTTTAAGGTCGAGCTGTATCGTTATGACCAACTGGATCTATTCGACTGTGACGAAAAAGATAACAATCAGCCTTCCTGATTTTTGCAGACGTGATCATGCTCAACTTTCTGCCGAGAGCTTTTCTAGAAAAGACGTCACTTTAGGTGTAAACTTCTCTGGTTCGACCAAAAACGAATCATGGCCATAGTCTGACTCGATCAGGTGGTATTCCACGGGTTTGTTAAGACAACGCAAAACGTTAACAACTTCTTCTGTCTGGTAAGGCGCGTATAGCCAGTCTGAGGAGAAAGCAAACCAGATGGACGGACAGGCCAAATTATTCAGGGCGCTCTCCAAACTGTCGAAACCCCAGCTTACATCATACAGGTCGAGGGACTTCGCCAGATAAAGAAAGCTGTTGGTGTCAAAGCGCTCAACGAAGTTCCTACCGTTGTAAGTCAGGTATCGCTCAATTTCATATTGTCCAAAGAAATCGAACTGTCCGTCGCGGGCAGAAAAGCGCCGGCCAAATTTCAATTGCATAGAGGTGTCGGAGAGGAACGAAATATGACCAACCGCCCGCGCCAAAGCCAAACCATCCGCGGGGGGGTGCTCAGGCTTGTAATTCCCTTTGCGCCACATCGGGTCATTGTAAATTGCCTGCCTCGCCAAGGCGTTCAAGGCGATCGCCATTGGCGACGGTCGGCCTGTCCCTGCGATCGGAATGATCGAACGAACATGCTCCGGATAGTGCACAGCCCATTCCAAGGCCTGCATCGCACCCATGCTCCCACCAATCACGGTCAGTAATTGTTCAATACCCAGGTGGTCAATAAGTAGTTTTTGAGCCCTGACCATGTCGCGGACCATGAGAACAGGAAATTGCAGATGATAAGGTTTTCCGGTACGCGGGTTGATGCTTGACGGCCCGGTGGAGCCGAAACATGAACCGATAACGTTAGAGCAAATCACAAAATACTGGTCCGTATCGAGCACTTTGCCCGGTCCAATCATGCCGTCCCACCAGCCCGGCTTGCGATCATCCGGACCATGTCGTCCTGCAGCATGAGCATCGCCAGTCCAGGCATGTGCGACCAAGACAGCATTCGATTTACTGCGGTTTAACGTCCCGTAGGTTTCGTAGGCCAAAGTCAAGGGGCCGAGAACACGGCCACTTTCCAGCTGTAGTTCAACGTCGAAATCGACGGATCTGGTCTTGACGATCCCTACACTCTCATTCATGCAAAACCCCGTAAGGCAAAAAAACAGGCCCCTACCCAAGAAATCGTGAGAAGGGGCCTGAAGATACATTGACAAGATCGTACCAGCGGCTCCGTCCTCATCTCCCCTGCCGTTTGACGCAGGTCGGATTTAGCACCTGGCACTCACCTGAAGAACCTTCAGCGAGTCGGTTGCTGTGGCTTCGCAGGGCCTGTCCCTCCACCACTCTTGATAAAGACGCGCTATGTCTTTGTGTGCCGAACTGTACCGGAATAACAAGGTTTTGTCAAACGGAAAAGCCTCTGACTCAGCCAGATAAGGCCTTGTCAAGATCCTCCCAGAGATCCTCAACATCTTCAATGCCTGCCGAAATTCTCATCAGCTTTGGGGTTATCCCCAATTCGGTTTTCACCGGTTCAGGGATGGCTGCATGCGACATTGTCCAGCAATGCGTCAGAATCGTCTCAACACCGCCGAGGCTCGGTGCAATAATCGGTAAATTCACGTTCTTGAGCAGAGCCTGGACGTGATCCGTCTCAGAAACTTCAAATGAAAGGACTGCCCCGGCCCCGGAGGCTTGAGCGAAGTGGCGCTCGGCTCCGGGAAAGTGATCCAGGCCCGGGTAAATGACTCGTTCAATTGCTGGATGGGAACGAAGACGCTCTGCAATGGTTCTGGCATTGGACTGGCCCGTCTCGAGCCGAAGTTTCAGGGTTTTCACCCCTCGAGAGAGGAGAAAGGAATCAAACGGCGCTAGCACCGAGCCGTAGGCATTTTGATGACGTTTAAGGCGCTGGGCCAGGCCGTTATCATTGGTTGTGACCAGACCGGCAAGAAGGTCGCTGTGCCCACCAAGAAACTTGGTTGCACTGTGGATCACGACGTCGATGCCCAGCACAATCGGTTTCTGCAACAGCGGAGTCATGAAGGTGTTGTCTAGGAAAGAAATCAATTTATGCTCTTTGGCCAACGCCGCTGCAGAACGGATGTCCGTAATGTTGAACAGCGGATTTGACGGGGTCTCCAAGAACAGGCCTTTTGTATCGGGCTGAATTGCCTTGTGGATCGCATCAAGATCACTGGTGTCGACAAAAGTGACTGAGATGCCCAGATCGGGCAATATCCGATTCAGGTAACGCCAGGTTCCTCCGTAGAGATCTCGCGGCGCTATCAAATGATCTCCGGCTTTGAGCAAGGAGAGGCTGCCGGCAATGGCCGCCATGCCGCTGGAGTAGGCAAATCCGCTGCAGCCAGCTTCCAGCAAGGCAATGGCTTGTTCAATCTGTGCACGGCTTGGATTGCCGCTCCGCGCATAATCATAATCGCCGGAAGTTCCACCCGGATGATGATAAGTCGATGCCTGGTATATCGGCACAGTGGCGGCCCCAGTATAGGGGTCTCGATCTGTTCCCTGATGGACTACCAACGTTGCTGGCCGGTACAAAGTTTCTCGCATGATCTGCCCTCCGGGCAAATAGTATCGGTTCTTATTTGGTTGAGTTCAAGTCAACAGGGGCTTGCAAGGTTAGCCCCTTGCAAGGGCCTGGTCGAGATCAGAAATAATGTCTTCAACGCTCTCGATCCCCACTGACAGACGCAAAAGCGATTCACAGACCCCCAGCCGTTTGCGTTGTTCGACCGGAATGTCAGCATGAGTCTGGACAGCGGGTAAAGTCATCAGACTTTCCACACCACCAAGGCTTTCGGCAAAAGAAATACGGCGAAGCTTCTGCAGAACCTGCTTAGCATGGTCAGCATTGCCGAGTCGAAAAGAAACCATGCCGCCATGGCCATCCGACTGAGCGATGTTGCGTTGATGGCCCGGGTGGCTCGGCAAACCAGGATAGTAGACCTGTTCAACGGCGGGGTGTGCCAGGAGCCATTCTGCTACGGCTTGGGCATTGTCACAATGACGTTCCATGCGTAACCCGAGTGTTTTCAAACTGCGCATCAGAAGCCAGCAGTCTTGAGGGGAGAGGATGGCCCCTGTTGAGTTTTGCAGGAAGTAGAGACGTTCACCCAAGTCTGAATTGCGAGCCACCAGGACGCCAGCACAGAGATCGTTGTGCCCGCCGAGATACTTGGTCGCAGAATGGATAACAACATCGGCCCCATGCTCGAGAGGCCGCTGCAAAGCCGGTGTTAAAAAGGTGTTGTCAACGCACAGCAGCAGCCCACGCTCCTGGCAAAGGCTGGCCAGGGCGGGCAAGTCGGCAATGCCGAGAAGCGGGTTGCCGGGGGTTTCTATCAACAAGGCTTTGGTGTGCGGCGTGCACGCCGCAGCAACCTTAGAGGAATCGGTGGTGTCGACATAACTGACGCTGAGCGCAAACTTTCCAAAAATCTGGTCAAGCACCCTGTACGTTCCTCCATACAGGTCCTCTGAAACCACCAAGTGATCTCCTGCGGAAAAATGGAGGAATAACGTTGTCAACGCGGCCATTCCCGAAGAGAAAGCCAGCCCGCGGCTGCCCCCTTCAAGGTCCGCCAACGCTTCTTCCAAAACCTGCCGGGTCGGATTCCCAGATCGGGTGTAATCGAAGCCGGTGCTTTCTCCGACCGCGGGATGAGCATAGGTCGAGCTCGGATAGATTGGAAAGCTGATCGCCCCGGTTGCAGCATCGCGCTTGACGCCGGCTAGGACGCTTCGAGTGTGTCTGCTAACGCCTGAAGTTGTCATGTTTTGGTTGCCTCCATTCAAAGATAGTGAGGCTATCAAAAAAGCCCCTTCTCGATGAGAGAAAGGGCTTGCAGACACATTGGCATGCTCTGAAGCTCCGCTCTCATCTTCCCCACGGCATCTTTGACGCGTGGGCGGGATTTAGCACCTGACATCCAAGCACGTTGCGTGCAATTTGAACCGGTTGCTGTGGCGTCTTTGGGCCCGTCCCTCAGCCACTCTTGATGAAAACGCGGCTCACCTCTCGGGAGCCTTATGTTGACTAGATTAGTAAACAAACTTGCTGCACTTGTCAATTAAAAAACAAAACCAAGGGGAAAACTTTCGCAACAGGAAGGTGTTTCGACAACACCAGGCTAGTCAACAACCCCCTCAAACAAGACGCTGCTCAGGTAGCGTTCCCCGGAGTCAGGCAAGATAACGACAATCGTTTTTCCTGCAAATTCAGGCTCAGCCGCCAGGCGCGCGGCGACCGATGCAGCCGCTCCGCAGGAAATCCCGGACAGTAAACCTTCTTCGCATGCCAGACGGCGTGCGAACTGGATTGCTTCCTCGTTGCTGACCTGTTCAACCCGATCGACAAGCGATAGATCAAGTGTGTCCGGTATGAAACCCGCGCCGATGCCCTGGATTTTGTGTGGCCCAGGCTGCACTGCTTTACCTGCCAAAGTCTGGGTAATGACCGGGCTGTCGACCGGCTCAACGGCAATGGAGGTGATTTTTTTACCCATGGTTTGCTTTATGTAGCGTGATACGCCGGTGATTGTTCCCCCGGTGCCGACCCCTGATACCAAAACATCGATTCCACCGTCAGTGTCATTCCAGATTTCCGGGCCAGTTGTCGTCTCGTGAATAGCCGGGTTGGCTGGGTTTTTGAACTGATGAAGCAGGACATAGCGGTCAGGATCGGAGGCGGCAAGCTGCTCGGCTTCGCTGATCGCACCAGGCATTCCTTTGCTTCCTGGTGTCAAAACAAGGTTGGCGCCAAAAGCTTTGAGAACCTTCCGACGTTCTAAACTCATCGTCTCAGGCATGGTTAGCGTGATGGGTATCCCTCTGGCTGCGGCAACAAAAGCGAGGGCGATACCGGTGTTGCCGCTGGTTGGCTCGATCAGTTCCTTGCCGGGGCCGAGAAGCCCTTTTTGTTCTGCGTCCCATATCATTGAAGCGCCGATACGGCACTTAACCGAATAAGCGGGATTGCGCCCCTCGATCTTGGCCAGCAAGTTGCTGCCTTGTGGACTCACCCGGTTTAGCCGTACCAAGGGTGTGCGCCCAATGGCAAGTGAATTGTCTGAAAAAATCTGACCCATCTTGAGAACTCCTCTGTCTGGCATTAAGTTGACCAGCTTGATAGTTTTTGAATTAAACGATAACAACACAAAAAAGTCAAGTATAAATATTTAAAAAAATATATTTAACTATTAAAGTAGCGGGAATGGGTTTTGCGTACGGAAACAGGCCGAAGGGAAGGGTGTTAAGCTGAGCAAACGGTTATGGGAAAGGATGGGCTCACAAGTTTTTGCCCGAGGTGATTTCGATGGTGAAATGTGCAACAGGTTGACTCAGCGGGGCTGTTCTGGGAGCTCCTGCTATGCATATGACCTGCCGATAATGTTGTCACAACCTTTGGCCGCAACGCAGCATTTGGCCGATGTGCAGTGGGCCAGTTCGAAGTGTGACCCGTTTTCATTCCCTGGTCGTCATCGCCGTTGGTTGTCATCTGGCAAAAGCCGTCAGACAAGACTTAAAGAGCAGACCATGGCGCCTACCAGGTGTGGAAAAGGCGCGCCATGTAAGTCTGTACCGAACCGTCAAAATCGTTGTTTCCAAGATCATCGTAGTCGTCGAAGGTCGCTTCGATACCTGCCGACCAGTCGTCGCTGACTTGCCATGTGACCTGCCCCTGGATACCGTTCTGGCGAATGTCGACCTTGCTGATTTGGCGAAGTTGAGCTGAGGAGGCCCCGGCAGTTAAAGCGGTCAAGTCGTAGTTCGGGGGAAAACCGGTCAAAATGTCATAGGTAAGATTTGAGACAGAGAACTGGGGCGAGTACGTTGCATTGGATCGAATGTGGTAACCCTGCACCCGGCACATGAGAGTCTCGAGAACCTGCCAGGATGCGCCTGCAGAAAGGGTTTGGACATGTTGGCGGTATTCGACGTTGCCGTCTTCAATCGTGTAAATGGGCGGTTGATTGCCAAACAACAGGTCCTGTTTGATCCGGCTACGCAGGTAGGCGTAGTTCGCATCAAGGTTTAGCCCCGGCAGCGGGTTCAACCAAAAGCCGACGCTGGCATTTTGCTGTTCCTGATCGCGGTCCAGATCAAAATAGGTCACGTTGCCACTGCCGTCAAATTGAGACCGCGAGTAGTCATTGTTCCGGCTTTTCTGCAGGTTCAGGCTGGCCGTGGTTCCCCAAAGCACCCCCGGCCGGTAGGTCGCACTCAAAAAGGCGGTGTGGCCGGTTTCCACCGACGTGTTGTAAGCGGGGTCGTCGGAATGCTGGTATTGCCACCAGGCTTTGAATTTCAAGGCGTTCTTGTCGAGATGCCTGGATGAATAGGAAAGACGGACTTTGGTAATGTTTTCCTCGTCGGGCAGCTCCCAATAGGGGTCAATCTCGACCGGGTCGACAGTCAGGCTTTCGTGAAGCGACGGCCCGTCTGTTGTGCTGCGCTGGATCTGTTCATGCTTCAGGTCGAGCTTAAGAGAGAGCTTGTGGGTGGGTCGATAAGAGATCGACGTTGCATAAAAATCGCGATCCAAATCAATGCTGTCTCGAACGGGGAACGGCTGTGAGCGTGGAAAGAGTGTACTGTATGTTTCGTCGGTATACTGCGAACCCGTTGCAGTAATGTCTCCACTGTTGCTTGTATCCAGTTCGAGCATGCGATAGCGGAAATTCCATGTCCAATGTTCTGACGGCGAATAGGTGATGTCGCTGGCCAACTTTTTGAAGTCTGTCTCGGCTCGAATCGGGGCAACATCGTTCAATGACGATTTGTTCTCCCGCTCGCCAAACGAAAAACTGGCATTTGCCACGAATCCGCCGCTCAGAGTGGTGTGGGCTTTAATCGTACTTTGGGTAAAATCCGAATCCGGGGAGTCGTCGTGCTGGTAAGCTCCTTGTTCGCGGAGCCAGTGGGCATCAAAGCTATCAATGGAAGTCGCGCTCTGATTGTCAAACGTTCGAAACACTTGTTCGAAAATCAAGTCGATGACGCCCAGATGAGCATCGACACTGGCGGTGAACTCTTCTGTCGTTAAATCGATAGAGCGGTTTCGGCTGCGCATGTGGCAGGCTGAGGCGCAATTTTCATTCACGTATCGAAGCTGTTTTTTGCCGGATTTTTCCTGGCGCCAGTATTTCAGGTTGAGGTGGGCGGGGTAGGTCGGCAGCTTGCCACGCACGGCTGTTTCATAAAAATCCAGTCGAATTCCATAGTCAGTTCCGGGATTCGCATCCTCGTAATCGACTCTAGGATTCTCTTCTAAAAAAGCATCCGGTCGTGCCGAAGAATCGGTGTCCTGATCGTATGGTATGTGGTCAAGGTTATGAAAAAAACGGTCGTTGCGGAGGTGGACCCTGAGTAGGGACTGAAAATTAAAATCGCCTTCTGCCGAGTAGTCTTTATCGTTGAGATAGTGTGCTTCCAGGGCAAAATCGTTTTGCTCTGCCATGTTTTTGATATCTAGATCAAATGTTGGGCTGGCCTTGAGCGAGTCGTATTCTCTGCTGCGCGCCGGTTCGCCATGTTGGGATATCCCTCGGTAGCCAACACCGATATCAATGTTCCCATCTATCTGCTCTCTGGGTTGGATGTGTGTCGAATCAGCGAAACAAAATGGTGCAGCAAGCATAACCAGCAAGGGCGTCATGATCATCATTTTGATGCATTGAACGTCCATGGTTATCTCCTTAAAGCATCGTATGAAAAACAACATCAGTCAATGTGGTGCTAAGTTCAGCGGGAAATAAACGTCCCACGGCCATGGGCCGACGGAATGTCGGTTCCGTGGATAGCTGAATGGCAATCTGTGCATCGCGCATAAAAAGCCTGTTTCATGCCAATCGAGCCGGAAACCGGGTCATCGCTGGTCAACGCCCCGCTTGGTGATAAAGTCCCATGATGGCCGGCATGGCATTGCAGGCATAAAAACGGTTGTGAAACTTGCAGCAAAGGGTCATTCGGCGAACCGTGAGGGGTGTGGCAGTTCGTACACGTTTCTGTTACGTCGGCGTGTTCGTAAACAAAAGGACCCTGATATTCCATGTGGCAGCGTGTACAGGTGTCCTTGACCGTTAGCCCATTCAGGCTGTTCTCTTGGGTTGAGCCATGCGGGTTATGGCAATCGGAGCATATCATTTTGTGCTCTCTTACCGGATGGTGTGAAAATTGGGCAAACTCCATTTTGACGTCTTGATGACAGGACAGGCAGAGTTCTTGCTGCTCTAGACGACTGACTTTCTGCTCCGGTCCCTTGTGCAACTGGTGGCAGTCAAAACAGCTGACGTCGCTGGTCGCATGCGCACTGGCTGTCCAGTTGTGCAAATTAGGCGTCGATGCTGCAGAATGGCATTTTAAACAGATCATGGACTGGGCTTGACTTGGGAACTCATCAAGAGGCAAAAGTGTTTTGAAATCGCATTTGTCGGTCTCGTGTGCGTTCTCGACCGCCTGGCTGCCCGGGCCGTGGCAAGACTCGCAATTAACCAAAGGCAAGCCTGTCTCTTCGGAGATCTGGTCGCCATGCACCGAATGTTTGAAGTCCTGGGCGATTTTGTCGTGTTTATGACATTTTTTCAGGCAGTTTTCATCGCCAATATAGTTCGCATCCAGATTTCCGACGAGCAAACGCTCGTAGTCTGCGATGGGGGCGATTGGATGTGCTGAGCGAAGGGTCGTCAGGTCGGTGCAGGCTAAAAGGGAAATCATTGCACAAAAGCACAACAAAAAAACATATCGCACGATCTGGTCTCCTGATGAGCATCGGGCACGATGAAAAACCAATCCGTCTTCAGACGCTTGGTTAAATTTCATTCATTCACCGCTCAGTATGAAGATTTTTCCAGCCGGAATCAAGCCAAACATTCAAATAAAATTGAGATTTTACAGCCGAAGGGACTAATTTTGGAGCACTCAAAAGCCTAAAAAGGGTCGAGCGCCAAACATCAACCGGTGTTAGGAATGGAGAGATCGGCAGATTTGCGTTATAATAGAGGTGAAGGATGTTCGGGGAACTGGACGCAGTTCCCTGCTTCGCCCTGGAAGACTTGCCCTCCTGGTCTCCAGGGTGTTTTTTGTCAAGGATTTAAGAGTCGGTGGCAGACTGGACCGGGAGCTTGGTGTTTTGGTCAGCAGCAAGACTGGCAAAATCGTATTTGTCGAGCAACTGCATGAAATCAGCGCGGATTTTTTTCCAGGCACCGTGAACCGGGCAGAAAAATTCGCGATTGCAATTGCCCTCTTTGACAAGGCATTGGTTCAGATAGACGGGGCCTTCCTGGGTTTTGATTATATCGAGCAGCGTGATGTCTGCAGGATTCTTGGCGAGGAAAAAGCCGCCACCAACACCGCGTTGTGAGCCAACGATCCCCTCTTTGATCAGGGGTTGTAAAATTTTGGTCAAAAAAGCCGGCGTAATGTCCTGAGCTTCGCAAATGTCGCGTTTGTAGACGATCTCGCCTTTCGGCTGGCGAGACATGTAAAGGATTGCTCGAATTGCATATTCCGTAGCGCGAGTAATAACCAAAACGCACCCCCTGAGCTAACTATTCTTGACAAGTTTTGTAATCAAATAGCGGATTTAAACTGTTTTGTCAATGCTTGATGCGCATGTGTGAAAATTTCGGGCGAGTCTGTAGGCTTGACACAGTTTGATTTAAGTCGGCAGAATTGTAGGGTCTGTGTACATTAATCTGTTCCACTTAGATAGAGAGGGCGGGTTCACACATGTCAGCGCCAGTGGTGGGTCGTTTTGCTCCAAGCCCGACCGGTCCGTTGCATTTTGGATCTTTGATCGCGGCTGTCGGCAGCTATTGCCTTGCTCGCAAGCACAAAGGTCTCTGGTTGTTGCGCATGGAAGACCTGGACACACCCCGTGTTGTTCCCGGTGCTGCTGACGATATCCTGCGGACTCTCGACGCTTTCGGCTTGCATTGGGACGGCGAGATTGTTTGGCAAAGCCAGCGGATTGATGCATACCAATCGGCCCTCGAAAAACTGCAGGAAGGCGGCAGGCTTTTTGCCTGCGGCTGCTCACGCAAAGAAGTGATCGCCAGCGCTCCTCATCCGGGAGAAGAAGGTCCGGTCTATGCTGGAACATGCCGCAGAGGTCTTCGGCCTGGTCGCAAGCCACGTTCTTTACGCCTGCACGTCCCGGAAGAACGGATCTGCTTTACTGATGGTGTCTATGGGGCAGTGCAGCAAGTGCTGTCCCGGTCGGTAGGTGATTTTGTGCTGCGACGTGCTGATGGGCTCTTTGCTTATCAGCTCGCGGTGGTTGTCGATGATTCGGCCAGCGGCGTGACTCAGGTTGTCCGTGGAGCAGACCTTCTGTCATCAACTCCTCGGCAGATTTACCTCCACGCATGTTTGGGGACAGCGTCACCAACCTACTACCATTTGCCCCTGGCAGTCGATTCCCAAGGTGAGAAAATCAGCAAACGCCATGGCCCTATCTCCGTAGGGCACGAGTCCCTGGATTGTGGCCTGCTGCAGGAGGTCTTGCGCTTTCTGGGACAATCCGTGCCAAAAGAGCTCGCCTTGGCACCAGCGCGCGAGGTTTTGCGATGGGCTGAATGCTGCTTTGATCAGCAGAGAATTCCCGCTAACCTTGATGGATTGTATGTCAAAGTCGAAAAATTTGTATAAATCTGATTGACAGCAGGACAAAAAGCCGCTACATATACAAATGTTGTGGCTCGACCTCCCTCGAACGACTCGACAAAAAATTAACTATATATCCCATTCATTAGAGAATCCGAACACCACATACATTTTCTGCCTATTGACAATACGAGATGCTCTGGCAAAAGGCTTATTGGGTCTGCCAGTTGTTTAAGACCTTCCTATAAACGACTCAATTCGAATAAATAGCGAGTTCTGGATTAAACGAAGATTTCTGAAAATCAAACTTTTGCATGAATTTCGGCCAAAAAAGGTGGGGGCTTTCTTTAGGCGCACTTTTTTGAAAACGTCCGTTTAAGGAGAAAGAATGAATCTGAAAGAACTGAAGGAAAAAAAGATCACCGAACTCTCGGCCATTGCCAAAGATCTGGCATTGGAAGGGGCCTCGGGGATGCGCAAGCAAGACTTGATTTTTGCCATTTTAAACGCCACTTCAGCCAAAAATGGGGCCATTTTCGGCGAAGGGGTCCTCGAAATTCTCCCCGATGGGTTTGGTTTTCTGAGAGCTCCGGATGCGAACTACCTGCCCGGCCCAGATGACATTTATGTGTCGCCCTCACAGATTCGTCGTTTCAACCTCAAGACTGGTGACACGGTCTCAGGCCAAATTCGCCCCCCCAAGGAAGGAGAGCGTTATTTTGCTCTGCTCAAAGTTGCAGAAGTCAATTTTGAGGATCCGTCCGTTGCACGCGACAAGACGTTATTCGACAATTTAACTCCCCTCTATCCAGAGGACGGATTGACCCTTGAAACAACGAGTGAAAACCTTTCGGCTCGCGTCATTGACCTGGTTGCGCCAGTTGGCAAAGGGCAGCGCGCTCTGATTGTTGCCCCGCCACGCACCGGGAAAACCATGTTGCTGCAGAATATCGCCAACTCGATCACGGCCAACCACCCTGAAGTCTACCTCATTGTGTTGCTTATCGATGAACGCCCTGAAGAGGTCACCGATATGCAGCGGTCGGTCGATGGCGAAGTGATCTCCTCGACCTTTGACGAACCTGCGACCCGCCACGTTCAGGTTGCCGAAATGGTTATCGAAAAGGCCAAGCGCCTGGTTGAGCACAAGCGCGATGTTGTGATCCTGCTCGACTCCATAACGCGTTTGGCACGGGCGTACAATACGGTGGTCCCACCGTCTGGGAAAATCCTCTCCGGCGGAGTGGATTCTAACGCCTTACATAAACCGAAACGGTTTTTCGGTGCCGCCCGCAATATCGAGGAGGGGGGCAGCTTGACCATCATTGCCACAGCTCTGATAGATACCGGCAGCAAAATGGACGAAGTTATCTTTGAGGAATTCAAAGGGACGGGGAATTCGGAGCTGCATCTTGACCGCAAGCTCGTTGACAAACGGACTTTCCCGGCAATAGATATTAATAAGTCAGGAACGCGCCGTGAAGAATTGTTGATCGAACAGACAACCTTGCAGAGAATTTGGCTTTTACGCAAGGTGTTAAGCACCATGAACGTTGTCGACAGCATGGAGTTCCTGCTTGAAAAGTTGGGCGAAACCAAAACCAATGCCGAGTTCTTCGAGAGCATGAACCAATAGGTACGCAAAACATTTGCAATTGCTCGGCAATAGTGATAATAAGTCAAGCCTTTACAGAGCTCAGCCTAAAACCTTCTGCCTGTACGAAGCCAGGCACGACGAGGAGATTGTGATGAAAGAGGGAATTCACCCAAAATACGAGCCCGCAACAGTTAAATGCCATTGTGGCAACACCTTTGAGACCCGCTCTACCAAGCCAAAAGAAATCACCACAGAAATTTGTTCCGCCTGCCACCCGTTCTTTACAGGTAAGCAGAAGCTGATCGATACTGCTGGTCGAATAGAACGCTTTCGTAAGAAATACGAGAAACAGTAAGCGATCGTCCGGGACGACCCGGTGGGGTCGTCCCTTTTTTGCGAGCAAATCCAGTGCTTTAATTTTCCTTTGTTCCGCGTCCCTGCCGGGACAAGGTCTGTTCCCCGGATGACGTGGTGACAAGGCGGTTTCACAGCCATGCGCGTCCAACTCTTGAGTTACACCCCACAGCCTGAACAAGTCGTTGCAGCTGCTGCGCGCCTTTGTTATTCAGATTCGACGATTGATCATCTGCTCGGCCAGGCTGAGGAGCAAATCGCCAAACTGCTCGCCAAAATCCTCGAATTGGGTCACTACTCTGTTCTGGAACATGCCTCATTCACTTTCGGCATCGAGGGGATCAGTCGAGCGTGCTCTCACCAGTTGGTCCGGCACCGGATTGCATCGTTTTCCCAGCAAAGTCAGCGATACGTATCGCATGAAACGCAGTTTCATGCTGTGACCCCGCCAAGCATCGCCGCCGATCCGGTGCTGAAAGCCAAATTTGAGGGGTTTTTGACAGAGACACACCGTGTCTACAGCGAGCTTTTAGCCGCCGGGATCCCGGCCGAAGATGCTCGATTTGTCCTGCCGAATGCCGCGGCGACCAAATTGGTGATGACCATGAATGCCCGGGAGCTTCACCATTTCTTTGCGTTGCGTTGTTGCCGGCGGGCCCAGTGGGAAATTCGGCTCATGGCCAAAGAAATGCTCCTGTTGGCGCGCAAGTCCGCTCCATTGCTGTTTAAAGATGCCGGGCCAGGCTGCTTGCGCGGCGCATGCCCTGAGGGGTCAATGACGTGTGGCAAGGCTGTGGAAGTCAGAAATGAATATCAGCACATTAACATCAGTTTGCAAAACCAAGATGAACGAAGCGATTCATGATCAATAAACTTGAAGAAGTTGCCGATCGTTATCGGGAGATCGAAGGACTTCTGGCCGATCCAAAGGTGCTCAGCGATCAGAGCCGATACAGGACGTTATCCAAAGAACATGCTGATCTCAGCGAGTTAATGACGACCTACCAGCGTTACTGCAAGGTCAGCGCTGAACTCGCTGACAGCAAACAGCTGTTGGGGGATTCCGACTCAGATGTCAGGGAGATGGCGCGTGCGGAGGTTGAAAGCCTCGATCAGGCGCTGCTGCAGCTGGAGGAGCAACTAAAATTGCTCATGTTGCCCAAAGATCCCAATGACGAACGGAATATCATCCTTGAAATCCGGGCAGGCACAGGTGGCGACGAGGCAGCGCTGTTTGCTGGCGAACTGTTTCGCATGTACTGTCGGTTTTCCGAAGCCCAGGGCTGGAAAGTCGAGGTCCTCAGTTCTGCAGAGGCTGAAGTCGGCGGTTTTAAAGAGGTCGTCGCTTTGGTCACCGGCAAAGGTGCCTATTCCAAGTTCAAGTACGAAAGCGGCACGCATCGTGTTCAGCGCGTTCCCGAGACTGAGGCCCAGGGCCGGATTCACACCTCGGCGTGCACTGTGGCGGTTTTACCTGAAGCCGAAGACGTTGAAGTTGAGATTGACCCATCCGACCTGCGGATTGATCTTTATCGGGCCTCGGGTGCCGGCGGCCAGCATGTGAACAAGACCGAATCAGCCGTTCGCATTACACATATCCCAACGGGCGTTGTGGTCTCCTGCCAGGATGAGAAGTCCCAACACAAAAACAAGGCCAAGGCCATGAAGGTTTTGCAGTCTCGCCTGCTTGACACCATGCAGGCCGAACAACAGGCCAAAATGGCCGCTGACCGGAAAAGTCAGGTTGGCAGCGGTGACCGCTCTGAACGGATTCGCACCTACAACTTTCCCCAGGGCCGCTGCACAGATCATCGAATCGGCCTGACACTGTACAAGCTTGAAGCGATCATGGAGGGGGACTTGATCGAAATCATTGACGCTCTGACCACGCACTACCAAGCAGAACTGATGGCCGGCCAGGAGTCCTGAGATTGGCAAGTCGCTGGACGGTTCTCAACATTCTGAAAAAAACCGCAGATTATTTTGGTGACCGGGAGATCCTGTCACCACGGCTTGACGCAGAATTGTTGTTGGCCGATACGCTGGGCCTCGACCGGGTCGGGCTTTACGTCAATTTCGACAGACCCCTGAATGCCGAAGAGTTGGACCACTTTCGCGAGCGAGTTCGTCGCCGTGCGCACCACGAGCCAGTGCAATATATCCTCGGCAGGACAGAGTTTTGGTCACTCGACTTGACCGTCAACGAATCTGTCCTCATACCACGTGCGGATACCGAGGTTTTGGTAGAGGAAGTGCTGGCAGTGGCTGATGGCCGTCAAAGAATATTGGATGTTGGCACCGGGAGCTGAGCGGTGGCGATTGCCTTGGCTTCGGAACGGCCCGATTTCGAACTGTCGGCGATTGACCTGTGCCCTGAGGCTTTGCTGGTCGCCAAAAACAATGCAGAAGCCCATCAGCTCGGCGAGCGCATCGAATTCCAATGTGCCGACTTGGCAGACCTGCCACCGGGTCCGTTTGACCTGGTGGTCAGCAATCCGCCTTATATCACCAGCGACGAATGGGCGGGGCTGATGCCCGAGGTGCGTGATTATGAGCCGAGACTGGCACTTGACGGTGGCGAAGACGGGCTGACCGCTTACCGAAAACTGACCCGCCAGGTCGACCGAATCATGGCTCCTGGGGGCTGGCTTTTGGTTGAAGTGGGTGTCAATCAGGCCGAACCGGTTGCCGCACTGTTTGCCGCGGCCGGGTTGACAGAAATTCATACGCGCTGCGATTATGCCGGCCTCCCTCGTGTTGTCAGGGGGCGCAAAGTGTAATAGATTATGGACAAACTGATTATTCATGGCGGACGGCCGCTAAATGGGGAGGTGCAAGTCAGTGGCGCGAAAAATGCGGCCTTGCCGCTGATGTTTGCCACGCTTTTGGCCAGAGGTTGCCACAAGTTGACGAATCTGCCCCGGTTAAGGGATATTCGGACTGCAGAAAAGCTCCTGGTTGAACTTGGCGCCGGGAGCGAAACGGTTCCGGGTGGCCTGCATATTCATACGAACGGGTTGGCACATTATGAAGCCCCATACGAATTGGTCCGCACGATGCGTGCGTCGGTGCTCGTCCTTGGGCCCTTGCTGGCCCGGCACGGCCGAGCACGGGTCAGTTTGCCCGGTGGCTGCGCAATCGGGGCGCGGCCAATTAACCTCCACCTGAAAGGCTTGGAGGCCATGGGCGCGCAGATCACTCTCGACCATGGCTATGTCGAAGCCCGGGCCCAGCGGCTGAAAGGGGCACGCATCTACTTTGATTTGCCAACCGTCGGCGGGACTGAAAATCTGATGATGGCGGCCACATTGGCCAAAGGAACAACCGTTATCGAAAACGCAGCGCGGGAGCCAGAGATACTTGACCTGGCTCAGGCCTTGTGCAGTATGGGAGCACGGATCGAGGGTGCAGGGACCGATACGGTGGTCATTGAAGGGGTTGACGAGCTGCAGCCAATGAATTATCGGGTCATGGCCGATCGGATTGAGGCCGGCACCTATCTGATCGGAGGGGCTTTGACTCATGGCCGCGTGCATGTTCTCGGCGCCCGCCCAGAACATCTCGAAGCTTTGCTCAGCAAACTCGAAGAAGCCGGAGCCAGGATCGACGTCGACAGCGAAGGGATAATTATCGAAGCTGTCGATGAGATTCGCGCAGTTAATATCCGCACCCAGCCGCACCCGGGGTTTCCGACCGACATGCAGGCGCAGTTCATGGCAATGATGAGTTGTGCTAACGGGACCAGCGTGATCAGTGAGACGGTGTTCGAAAACCGGTTTATGCATGTCTGTGAGTTGCAGCGCATGGGTGCAGACATTTCGATTGACGGCCATACAGCGACGGTCAAAGGAGTCAGAAGACTTTTTGGCGCTCCGGTAATGGCCACCGATTTACGGGCCAGTGCTTGTTTGGTCCTGGCCGGGTTGGCCGCAGACAACACCACCGAGCTTTCAAGGATTTATCATCTTGATCGTGGATATGAAAACCTGGAAAAAAAGTTTCGTAGCCTCGGGGCCGATATCGAACGGGTTCCCGAATAAATTGAACGGGGATGCCTTATGGCCGTTGGCCACAGGGTAGCAAAATCGTTTATCATGGAGACAGTTGATAGCAACCGGGTCGCCTTATGAGTGATTATCTTACCTTTGCTCTGCCCAAAGGGCGGATCATGCAGGATTCCATGGAGTTGTTCGCCAAGGTCGGTGTGACCTGCCCCGAGATGGATAACCCGGGACGTAAGCTGGTTTTCGAAAACGCAAGAGACAAACTTCGATTCATGGCCGTTCGCGCGCAAGACGTGCCCACTTATGTCGAATATGGTTGTGCTGACCTCGGCGTGGTTGGGAAGGACACACTCTTGGAGCAGGGGCGGGACCTTTACGAACCTCTCGATCTAAAATTTGGCTACTGCCGCATGGTTGTCGCCGAACCGAAGGCGCTGAGTCAAGACGATGATCCTGCAGGCTGGTCGAATATTCGCGTGGCCAGCAAATACCCAAACATCACCGAACGTTACTTTGCTGCCAAAGGCGTCCAGGTCGAGGTCATCAAATTGTACGGTTCGATCGAGCTCGCCCCTCTCGTCGGACTGTCCGAGCGAATTGTTGACCTGGTCTCAACCGGCGGGACACTGCGTGAAAACGGTTTGGTTGAAGTCGAGACCATTGTTGAGGTGACCAGCCGTCTGATTGTCAACCGCGCCAGTTTGAAAACAAAACACCGGAGAATTACCAAATTGATCGGCGATTTGGAACGCGAGGTTGAAGAGGCCCCGCGAATTTCCGGTTAGTTTTGAAGGAGTCCGCATGATTCGCTTTCTAAGGTTTTCCGATACCGATTTCGCCACGCGTTTTGCAGAGATCACAAATCGAGCCGAAGCCGTCCCCGCGGAAGTTGAGGAGACGGTGCGCAGAATCCTCGACGATGTGCGCGAGCGGGGCGACGCCGCCCTTTGCGCTTACACGGAGCAATATGACCGCTTGAAAATCACCCCAGCGACAATGGAAGTCACCCAGGCTGAGGTAGACCGTGCCATGGCTCAAGTCACCCCGAAGGTTCTGGATGCGCTCCATCTTGCCGCGGAACGGATAACCGGGTTTCACCGAAAACAAAAAGAGACGACATGGTTATCAAATGACGAACCGGACGTTCAGCTCGGTCAGATGGTCCGTCCCCTCGACCGGGTGGGTATTTACGTTCCGGGCGGCAAGGCGTCCTATCCGTCATCAGTATTGATGAATGCGGTCCCCGCTAAAGTTGCTGGTGTTGAGGAATTGATCATGGTTGTCCCCATGCCGGCCGGCGAAGTCAACATTCATGTGTTGGCCGCAGCGAAAATTGCCGGAGTCGATCGAATTTTCAAAGTCGGTGGTGCTCAGGCGGTTGCGGCTCTCGCCTATGGCACCGAGTCGGTTCCAAAGGTTGACAAGATCACCGGGCCGGGCAATATTTACGTCGCGACGGCGAAACGCCTGGTTTTTGGTTTGGTCGATATCGACATGATCGCGGGGCCCAGTGAAATCCTGATTATCAACGACGGCACGGGAGATCCCGACCACATTGCCGCCGATCTGCTCTCTCAGGCCGAGCACGATGAACTTGCCTCTTCAGTTCTCATTACCACCGATGAATCATTCGGGCGGCAAGTTCAGCAAGCCGTTGAAAGACAGCTGTCGAACCTCTCGAGAGCCTCTATTGCTCGAGCGTCGATCGATCGGTTCGGGGCGATTGTGTTGGCCCCCAGCCTTGGAGAGGCCGCTGAGTTCAGCAATCGCATTGCCCCTGAGCATCTTGAATTGGCCGTCGATAGGCCGTTAGAACTGCTGCCGAAAATTCGCCACGCAGGTGCCGTTTTTCTTGGCCATCATACCCCAGAAGCTGCAGGGGACTATCTGGCCGGCCCAAACCACACCCTTCCAACCGGCGGAACCGCGCGATTTTTCTCGCCGCTTGGCACCCACGATTTCGTCAAAAAATCGAGTCTGGTTTCATTTACGGCCGACGGATTAAAGCGTTTGGGTGATGCGATTATCTGTATCGCAGAACTCGAGGGGCTCGAAGCCCATGCTCAATCAGTCAAGTTAAGGTTAGACAGGTCCTCATAAGATGAATCCACTGTCCCGTCAACCGGGGATTTTTAGAATTCGGTCGCGGAAAGTTTTCCTCCGGGGAGGTTGTGATGGCACGTAACGCGTCAATCGACAGAACCACGAAAGAGACGGCAATCAAGTTGATTCTCGAGATAGACGGCCGAGGTCAGCACAGCATCGAAACCGGTGTGCCGTTTTTTGACCATATGTTGACCCAGATCGCCCGTCACGGTTTTTTTGACCTCTCGATTGACGCCAAAGGCGATCTGGAGGTGGATGCCCACCACACGGTTTAAGATGTCGGCATCTGCCTTGGCGAGGCATTCAAGCAAGCTCTGGGCAGCAAAGAGGGCGTTCGTCGATACGGCCGGGGGACCATGCCAATGCACGAAGCCTTGGCGGCCGTGGCGCTTGATTTGTCCGGCCGACCGTTCCTGGTCTACAACGTTGTGCTGCCCAAAGCGCAGTTGGGTAATTTTGAACTGGAACTCATCGAAGAGTTTTTCACTGCGTTTTGCAACCATTCCGGGACCAATCTTCATGTCAATGTGGCCTACGGAGACAACCTCCATCATATTGCTGAAGCGATCTTCAAGGCCTTCGCTCGAGCGCTGGATGAAGCCACCCAGCTTGAGCCACGTGTCGAAGGCGTCCTCTCCTCAAAAGGGACCCTGGAGTAAGATGCATCAATGATTACGATTATTGATTATGAAATGGGCAACCTCCGCAGCGTGGCGAAAGCGTTTGAAACCCTGGGTTTCGATGTGTGTGTCAGCAATGATCCAATCGCTGTGGCGACGTCCGATAAGGTGGTATTGCCCGGCGTTGGAGCGTTTCGTGACTGTATCCATAATCTTCGCGCAGGAGGGTTTGTAGAGCCGATTCTAAAACATGTGGCTGCCGGCAAGCCGCTTCTCGGAATTTGTGTCGGCATGCAAATGATGTTTGATGAGAGCGAGGAGTTCGGGGTTCATCAAGGGTTGGGTCTGATTCCGGGCCGTGTCAAGCGCTTCCCAGCCGGGATGGTCGAAGGCGGTGAACGCTTAAAGGTTCCGCATATGGGATGGAACAGTATTCAGATCGTCCGTCCGGCCCCGATATTTAATGACGTTGCAGACCAGAGCTTTGTGTATTTTGTGCATTCGTACTATTGTGCCGCTGACCAGGCTGAACATGTCGCGGCACTGTGCCGCTACGGCGATATAACGTTCAGTGCCGCCATCTGGCGCGACAACCTGATGGCAACCCAGTTTCACCCGGAGAAAAGCCAGTCGGTCGGCTTGGCAGTGTTTAGAAATTTTGCAGCATTGTAAGTGCGCCGCCCATGGGGTCTCGGCGATGGCCATGACCACACCATTGACGGCTTCGAATATCAAGTCGAAAAACATCAGTCCACCGTCCTGAACAGACGCCGGACTGCAATGGAAGGGTTCCATGATTGTTATTCCAGCAATTGATTTGAAAGATGGAAAATGTGTTCGGCTCGAACAAGGGCTGATGGAAAGAGATACGGTGTATTCAGACGACCCTGCCGCCATGGCGCTTCACTGGCAAAGCGAGGGTGGAGAGTTGTTGCACCTGGTCGACCTCGATGGTGCCTTTGCCGGGAAACCGAAGAATCAAGACGCGATCAAGGCGATTGTCGACACAATCAGCATCCCCCTGGAGTTAGGTGGAGGAATCCGCGACTTGCAAACAATCGAAGCCTATCTTGACCTCGGTGTCGGCCGGGTTATCCTCGGGACGGTTGCCAAAGAACAGCCTTCGCTGGTCGCCGAGGCCTGCCGTGCTTTTCCGGGGCGGATCGTTGTCGGCATTGACGCCAAAGAGGGTCTGGTTGCGGTGCGCGGCTGGGCCGAAGTGACCGAGAAAAAAGCGGCGGAATTGGCCCAGGAGATGGAGGCCTTTGGCGTTGCGGCGATCATTTACACTGACATCGCCCGTGACGGCATGATGCAAGGGCCCAATCTCGAGGCCACAAAGGCATTGGCCGAAGCAATCTCGATCCCGGTCATCGCCTCAGGCGGGGTGTCTCGCCTTGAGGATATTCACAACTTACTGGCGATCGAATCTTCCGGAATTGAAGGCGTGATTACCGGTAAGGCGATTTATTCAGGAGCATTGAACCTGCGTGAGGCCATTGCGCTGACCAAAAACGGTTAAGCGCTGTTTGCGCAAGGCCCGCATGACCGCATTTAGAGTCTGATGGCCGTTGCTGGGCGTTAGCGCCCCGACCGATTAAAAATTATGCTGACCAAACGAATTATCCCTTGTCTTGATGTGAAAGATGGCCGCGTTGTCAAAGGCGTTCAGTTTGTCGAGTTGCGCGATGCCGGCGACCCGGTTGAGGCGGCTGAAGCTTATGACGCTCAGGGCGCAGACGAACTCACCTTCCTCGACATTACCGCCTCGAGTGACAAGCGCAACATTATTTTAGACGTGGTTGCCCGGACTGCCGAACGGGTTTTCATGCCACTCACTGTCGGTGGTGGCGTCCGCGAGATTGCGGACATACGCAATCTGCTAAATGCCGGCGCCGACAAGGTGTCGATCAATACCGCCGCGGTACATCGACCGCAGTTCGTGCGGGAAGCCGCCGAGCGTTTTGGTTCTCAGTGTATCGTGGTTGCCATCGATGCCCGGCGCGTGCCCGGTTCAAATCCCCAGGCATGGGAAGTGTTTACCCACGGTGGGCGGACGCCCACAGGGATTGATGCTCTTGAATGGGCCAAGCGGATGGTTGAGTACGGTGCCGGAGAAATTCTGCTGACCTCTATGGATTGTGATGGGACCAAGGATGGCTATGACATTGCGCTGACCCGCGCTGTCAGTGACCTTGTCGAGGTGCCGGTGATTGCATCGGGAGGGGTTGGCAACCTGGAACACATCCGCGAAGGCCTGGTCGAGGGGGGGGCCAGCGCAGCTCTTGCCGCCAGCATTTTTCATTTCCGGGAATTCACAATCGGTGAGTGTAAAGAGTATCTTCACAGACATGGCGTGGCAGTCAGGCGCTGACCGATCTTGGCTTAATCGAATGCCTAATTGACCTTCAACCGAAGGCACGGGACAACCAAGCGATGATGAGCAGACAAGAAATAATGGCAGACCTTTACCGCCTCATTCAGGAGCGGAAAACACATTCTTCAGACGAGTCTTACGTTGCATCGCTCTATGCAAAAGGCTTAGACAAAGTGCTCAGCAAGATTGGTGAAGAAGCCACAGAGCTCGCCCTTGCCGGCAAGGGGGGGGAGACGGACCAGGTCGTGTATGAAATGGCCGACCTCTGGTTCCATTGTCTTGTTTTGCTCGGTTTTTACAACCTCGAGCCGGAACGTGTGTTCTTGGAGCTCGAACGCCGCTTGGGAACGTCGGGATTGAAAGAAAAGGCGGAACGCGGCGAGAAACACCGATAAACGGAGGAGCGGAGACACAGATGACAATCGAAAACCGACTCAACGAAGCCATGAAGACGGCCATGAAAGCACAGGACAGCTTGCGCCTCAATACCATCCGGATGGCCCGGACAGCGATCAAAAATGCTGCGATAGAGGCTCGGCAGGACCTTGATGATGCTGCCGTCATCAAGGTCCTCTCGACTCTGGTCAAGCAGCGCCGTGAAGCGGCCGATGCGTATCGACAGGCCCGACCGGAGCTGGCCGAGAAAGAGGAACGGGAACTGGAAGTGTTGCAGGAATTTCTTCCAGCCCAGCTGAGCGTGTCAGAATTGATCGAAATGATCGATGCTGCGATCGAAGAGGTCGGCGCCACATCGATGCGTGACATGGGGTCCGTCATGCAAACGCTGACACCCAAAACAACGGGTCGCGCTGACGGTAAACAGGTCAGCGCTCTGGTCCGTCAGAAGCTGGGAGGCTGAGCTGAGCCAAAACTTCTCATGAACGGGTTCGATATTGCCATTCTTGCTGTTCTTGCCGGGTTTCTGGTCAAAGGACTATTGCGTGGCCTGCTCAAGGAGGTTTGTTCCCTGGCAGGTTTTTTTGTCGGGGCCTATTTAGCTTTTCGCTATTATGGACCTCTTGCCGAGGTGTTGCTCGATCATGTCGAGGTTCCTGTGCAGGTGGCGGTTGGGATCAGCTTCACAGCACTGTTTTTGGCGACTATGTTTCTCTTCCTCTCGCTGGGGTTTTTGGCTTCAAAGTTTGTCAAACTTCTTTTTCTCGGCGTGTTCAACCGTATTTTAGGCGGTGCTTTTGGCGTGGTCCAAGGTGTGCTTCTGTTAGCAATGGTCTTATTTGCCCTCTCGTTCCAGACCCTGCCTTGGGGGTTGGACCCCGCATTCAGGACAGCGCAGTTGGCGCCGCCTTTTGTCGAATTAGGCAAGGCGGCCCTGGAAGCCAGTCGTAGAGTGATGCAATGATGGGTCATCTGTCACAGTATACCGAGGCCTCTCCCGCAGATAGTCTGGTCCAACTGGAGTTCGACAAAATCATTGCGTTCCTTGCAGGGTTCACGCAGACGGCATACGGTTATGAAAAAGCGACCCTCCTTCGGCCGCTAACCGATCTCAGTACCATCGAATCCGCTTTGCAAGAAGCCGGTGAAGCGCAGCGACTGATTGAGGACTCTGGGCCAATGCCGGTCGGTTCCGGCAAAGACCTGCGGGGCACTTTGCAGCGCCTGAAAACTGAAGGCATGCGCCTTGACACCGAAGACCTGCGAGACGTTCAGGCGGCCGTGGAAGCCGCCATGGCCTGCAGGCGTCGGATCGCCGACTGTCATGACAGCCCGTTATTGTCCGCCCATGCCAGGGCACTGGCCCTGTTGCCGGATTTGGGCACTGCAATCCGTCGAAGCATTGGTCCCGGGGGTGAAATTCTCGACACAGCGTCGCCAGCACTTGCCGAGCTGCGCCAAAAACTGAAGCAGGAACGGGTGCGTACCAAGCGACAGCTGGAATCAATGCTCTCTGACGAATCCCTTCAAGGAGTTTTCCAGGACACTCTAATTACCGAACGCAACGGCCGTTATGTATTACCCGTCCGGACAGATCATAGCGGACGCCTCAAAGGTTTTGTTCATGATGTGTCGGCCACTGGTCAGACCCTGTTTATGGAACCGTCTGCAGCATTGGATGGGAACAATCGGATCCAGCGTCTTCTGCGCGATGTGCAACATGAAGAGAACCGGGTTCTGGAGAACTTGAGCCAATCTGTTCGGCAAGTGCGCTCAGACCTCTTGGCCAACCAGGAAATTCTGGCCCACCTTGATCTGCGGCAAGCCATTGCCCGCATGGCTGCGGCCCTTGATGCTGTGGTGCCAGAGCTGGCCAAGCAGCCAATGCTGTCAATCAAAGCGGCGCGCCATCCATTGTTGGCGTTGACGAAATCACGACACCAAGACCCGGATCAGAAGACGGCTGAGATCATCCCGGTTGACCTTCGGCTCGATCACGACCAATCCGTGCTGATCGTCAGTGGCCCCAACACCGGAGGCAAGACCGTTTCCCTGAAAACAGCGGCCCTGTTAGTTCTGATGGCGAGGGCTGGGTTGCCCATTCCGTGCGCTCAAGGCAGTCAGCTTTTCCCGTTCGCTCCAGTGCTTGCTGACATCGGCGACGAACAGAGCATCGAGCAGAGCCTGTCAACGTTTTCCGGTCACTTGACGCGTCTGAAGCGGATACTGACTGTCGCTGGTCGAAACACTTTGGTCGTACTCGATGAATTGGGCACCGGGACAGACCCTGTTGAGGGGGCCGCCTTGGCATTGGCCACGCTTGACCAGTTGCGCCAAGCCGGCTCACGAGTCCTGGCGACGACACATCTTCATGTGATCAAAGGCTATGCTCAACTCGAGGAAGGGGTCGTCAATGCAGCGGTTGAGTTTGATGAAGACACCTTGCTGCCGACTTACCGTTTGCATTATGGCATTCCCGGCGCAAGTCAGGCTTTTACGATTGCAGAGCGACTCGGCTTGCCAGCCGGATTGCTTGACAAAGCTGAGGAATATCTGGGTCATGGCGAACGTGAAGGCATGGCCATCATCGAACGCCTGCAAGCGCTGCGAATCGCTCTGGAGCAAGAGCTGAATACGGCAGACCTGCTGCGCCAAGAAGCCGAGGAAGAGCTTTCCCAGCAACAAAAGCTCAAGCGGGAAATTGAGGGCCGGCGGCAGGCAATCCTGGATGAAACCCGGCAAGAGGGCAGCCGGTTGCTTGCTCAAGCGGAAGCCCAATTGCGCGAGCTCTTCCAAAAAGCCAAACCGGACCGTGCCAAGGCGAAAGACCGCGCGGAAATGACCCGATCGATTCGGAGCATCCGGCAACGCTTGCCGGCGGCAAAGCCCCAGGGCCCGGAGACTGTGCCAAGCAATGTGGCGGTTGGCGAGATCCTTTTCGTGCCCTCTCTCGGCGTGGACGTCGAAGTGCTGCGCGTTGTCGGCCAAGAGGCCGAGTTGAATCTTGGCGGCAAGCGGTTACGGCAGAAGCTTGACAGCTTGCGGCAATACCAGCCTCGAAGGCACGTCAAGCCTGTCCAAACGCAGCCGCGAATCAGGGACCAGGTTCCCCGCCAGCCCTTTCGACCGAGGCTGGTCATCGTCGGCAAGCGTGCAGACGAAGCCCAGAACCTGATCGATCGGTTTTTGGATGAAGCGCAACTGCATAATGCCCGACGCATTGAAATCGTGCATGGCGCAGGCCAAGGAATTTTGCGGCGAATGGTGCGCGAGTTGTTGGCCGAGCGGCCTGATGTCCTCGGTTTTCAAGCTGCGGACATGGCTGAGGGGGGCGAAAATATCACCGTGGTGGACCTGCAGAACTGATGGGACGAATACCGGACGATAAGATTCAAGAGGTCAGGGACCGCACCGATATTGTCGAGGTGGTCTCCGGTTACCTGCCGCTCAAACGGTCAGGCGCCAATCACCTCGGCCTTTGTCCGTTTCACCAAGAGAAAACGCCCTCCTTCAACGTCAATGCCGCACGGCAAATTTTTCATTGTTTTGGCTGTGGTGTGGGGGGCAATGTTTTCACGTTTCTGATGCGCATGGACGGCATTTCTTTCCCGGATGCAGTCAAACGTTTGGCAGAGAAGGCCGGGGTGGAGGTTGTCGAAGACGCTTCCAGCCCTGAGGATTTGAAACGTCGTGCCCTTCGCGAGCAACTGTTTCAGATCAATCATGCCGCCTGTGATTTTTACCACCACATCTTAATGAATGGAACGGAAGGGAGTCCAGGGCGACGCTACCTGAGGCGCAGAGGTTATGCGGGACAGACCGTGCAAGCTTTTCAGGTCGGGTTCGCACCGGAAGAGTGGGAACGGCTGGCCAGGCATTTAGACAGCCAGGGGTTTCAGAGTGAGGCGGTTCTGCAAACAGGGCTCTGCCGCCATGGCAAACAGGGACGAGGTCATTACGATCTGTTTCGTAACCGACTCCTGTTTCCGATACACGACGCACAAGGGCGTTGTATCGCATTTGGTGGCCGGGTGCTGGATGATAGCTTGCCCAAATACATCAATTCCCCCGAGTCGCCGATCTATCACAAAAGCGAAACCCTTTACGGCCTTTACCAGGCGAAGGATGCGATGCGCCAACTGGGCCAGGTGTTCGTCGTTGAGGGTTATTTCGATGTGCTGGCCCTGAATCGGGCTGGTTTCGCAAACAGTGTGGCCACCTGCGGAACAGCCCTGACCAACGATCATGCCCGGTTGCTGAAGCGATTCGCAGACAAGGTTTCGCTTGTTTTCGATGAGGATGATGCTGGTCAAAAAGCGACTTACCGTGCCATGGATGCTCTTTTGCCCGCAGGTCTGTCCGTAGAGGTTGTTCGCCTGCCGGCCGGAGCTGACCCCGATGCCCTGCTCCAACGTCAAGAGGAGGCAACGCTGCAAGACTGTCTCGATAACGCACGACCTGTTCTGGAAGTTTTCATGGAAGAACAGTTGGAAGCTTTTGGGCCCACTGTCGAAGGGCGGGTCAAGGCGGCCGACGAGGTCTTATCCCGATTGCGGAAGCTACCGAATGAGCTTGAACGAAGTCTCTATGTGAAAACTCTGGCTGAACGGACGGGTTTGGATGAAGCCCTGCTGCTGGACAAGACTTCCGGCCGGAGCCGTCCCGTCAATGTCCGCCCTTCAGGTTTGCGTCCCGGTCACTCTGACGTGCCACCTTCTCGTCAGCGCACAGCGGTTGAAAGGGCCCAAACATTTTTGCTGGGCATGATGCTGCAGGAGCCAACTGTTCGACAGATCGTTCGCGACGAGGGTCTGGAAAAGGCCTTTCCCGGCCGTTTCCACGCTGAAGTTGCTGAGCAGATTCTGTCGTCCGAACACGCAGACGGGTCACTTCCTGATGACCTTGTCTCCCCCGCTTTGAGCGAGAACGCTCAAGCCCTTTTGGCGCGCTTGATGCTCGATCAGACGATCAGCTGGGCAGAAAATCAGGAACAGCTTATCAAGGACTGCTTGCAAACGATTCGCGACGAAGAGTTGCGCCGACGCTATCGGGATTTGCCAGACCTGATCCGTGCCGCAGAAGAGGATTCTGATTGGGTCACCCATGCCGCCTTGTTGAGGGAATACCAGGGTATAAAAAAAGGGTTTGAAAGATAGACATTTAAGACTATAATATTCAGATTGTCCGGAATATGCCCACAAGGCATTCGGTCAAGTTCGTATTCGAGGAGCACCAATGTCCAAAAAGACCAGTATAGAAGAAGTGCAGCAACTGATTGACCTTGGCAAAGAGAAGGGTTATTTGACCTATGATGATGTCAACGATGTGTTGCCATCCGGCATGGTTTCTTCCGAGCAGCTCGATGATGTCATGAGCATGTTTGGCGAGATGGATATCGAAGTTGTCGATTCCGACCAAAATGTTGGCTCAATCAAAGGCAAAGATACCGTGCAAGGCAGTGATGACGACAGTGAGGATGAGCCCGAGTTTGATACCGATGTGATGGGCCGGACCAGCGATCCGGTTCGGATGTATTTGCGGGAAATGGGACAAGTCTCTTTGCTGACCCGAGAAGGCGAAGTCGAGATTGCCAAGCGAATCGAGGAAGGCGAAGCTCTGGTCGCCCGTGTAATTGTCAAAACCCCAATCGCATTCAAGGAAGTCGTCACGCTCGGCGAGCGGCTGCTCAAGGGCCAGATCAGTGTGGCCGAAATTACCAAGGATTACGACGAAGAGGAAGGGGCGGAGGCGGAAGAGCGCCATCGTGAACGTATAATCGGGCTGATTGGGCAGATTCAGGAGCGCTATGACCGGTTTATGGCCTTGCGGGAAGAGGTGAACGGTCTGAGCAAGGCGAAACGTAAGCCTCTTGACAAACAAATTGCGTCGCTCAACACCGAGATCGGCGAACTGATGAGTCAGGTCAGGCTCAAAGATTTTCAAATCGCCAAAATTCTAGATCGGCTCAAAGAACTTGCCGAGCAAGTCAAAAAGGCCAAAGCCGAGGTTGCCGCCTGCGAGGCGCTTGTCGGACGCCCTTACCCGGAAATCAGCAAACAATTGCGCAAGTTGCGCAAGAGCGAGGACGAAGCCCGTAAAATATCCGAAGAACTCAACTGTCCGATGGACACGCTGTTGGTCGTTGAAAAACGGCTGAAAGGCACCGAGCGAAAATTCGTCAAAGTCGAGGAAGAATCAGGGTTTGCCCCTGAAGAACTTCTTGAGTCACTCAAGGAAGTCAACAAGGGGGAATGGAAAGCAAAACAAGCCAAAACGGAATTGGTTGAGGCCAACTTGCGGTTGGTGGTGTCCATCGCCAAAAAATACACGAATCGCGGCCTGCAATTTCTTGATTTGATTCAAGAAGGCAACATCGGGCTCATGAAGGCGGTCGACAAGTTTGAATATCAGCGCGGTTATAAGTTCTCGACTTATGCGACGTGGTGGATTCGGCAGGCGATCACCCGGGCGATTGCAGACCAAGCACGCACCATCCGGATTCCGGTCCATATGATCGAAACCATCAACAAGCTGATTCGCACCAGCCGGCAGCTGGTGCAGGAAATCGGCCGCGAACCGGTTCCGGAGGAAATCGCCGAACGCATGGAACTGCCCCTGGAGAAGGTGCGCCGTGTTTTAAAAATCGCCAAAGAGCCGATAAGCCTGGAAACACCAATTGGTGAAGAGGAAGATTCCTCCCTGGGTGATTTTATCGAAGATAAAGGTGTCGTGTCACCTCTCGAAGCGGTGATCAAAGGCAACCTTACTGACCAGACCTCTCGCGTTCTTTCAACCTTGACGCCGAGAGAAGAGAAAGTCTTGCGCATGCGGTTTGGGATCGGCGAGAAATCTGACCACACCTTAGAAGAGGTCGGCCAGGATTTTGCCGTAACGCGCGAGCGCATCCGTCAAATTGAGGCCAAAGCGCTCCGCAAATTGCGGCATCCGAGCCGGGCAAAACGACTCAAGAGCTTTATTGAAACAACTTAGGTGGCTCTGGAAAGTGATTGACAGAAAAGAGTACAGACCATACACTTCGTTTTCGAGTTTTTCAGGGCCCATAGCTCAGCTGGCAGAGCCACCGGCTCATAACCGGTCGGTCCCAGGTTCGAATCCTGGTGGGCCCACCACTGCCCTGCTCTCCATGGGGACGTGGGCAGACTCGCTAAATACGTAAACACCGAGTGCAACCTTACATAGCGTTGCACTCTTTTTTTCGCCTAGTCGATGGCAAATCAAGTACACCGCATACAGGATCTGATCGGATTGATCCACGCTCTTTACCCTCCAATGTTGGCCGAGGAGTGGGACAACGTCGGGTTGCAGGTTGGTGATCCCAAAGCTAGACTGGACAAGGTCCTGATCGCTTTGGACCCTACCCTGGGGGCGGTTCATGCGGCGGCTGAGCTTGGTGCGCAGGCGTTGCTGACCCATCATCCCCTGCTGTTCAAGCCGCTCACAAGGCTGTCGCGCGAAGACACGGTTGGAGACATTGTCTGGACAGCCGTCGAGAAAAATATCGCGATCATCAGCGCCCACACCAATCTCGATTCGGCTGCTGACGGCCTGAATGCCTGGCTCGCCGACACGCTCGGCATCTTGGACAGCCAACCACTGCAACCGGCTAAAGGGGACTATCTGAAACTGGTTGTCTATGTTCCGTTCGGGCATGAAGCCGCCGTGTCTGAAGCCCTGTTTTCTGGCGGTGCGGGTCACATCGGAGCTTATGACCACTGTTCGTTTCGCACGGCAGGCACTGGAACGTTTCGGCCGGGTGAGGGGACAAGTCCATTTAGCGGCGAGATCGGCCGGACCGAACAGGCCGACGAGTATCGCCTCGAGACAATCGTGCCCAGAGCCAGACTGTCGCAAGTCCTGGACAAATTGATTCGGGCGCACCCTTACGAGGAAATCGCCTATGACGTGTTCCCGCTGCTGAACCAGGCTCCGAAAGCCGGGCTTGGGCGCATTGGCCGTCTGCAATCACCGACGTCGATGGACGCATTTGTCGATTTGGTCAAAGACGCCCTTTGTTGCAACCATCTGCGGGTGAGCGGGCATGAAAAGCAAACCATCCGCAAAGTGGCCGTCTGTGGCGGGAGCGGCGCTGCCTTGGCCGCGGTTGCCAAATTCCGCGGGGCCGATATATTGGTGACCGGTGATGTCAAATATCACGATGCCCGGAATGCAGAAGATCTGGGCATCGGCTTGATCGATGCTGGACACTTTGCCACCGAAAGACTGATGACGACTTGCATACGCGAATCGTTGACCGACGCCAGCCGCCAACGCGGCTGGGATATTGACTATCATCAGTATCTCCGAGAGGTTGACCCTTTTCGGATATATTAACTTCATCATGTCAGAAACATGCTTCTGACAGACAAAAACAAGGGAGAAAAATCGTGCCGGAAAAGTTACAGTTGCTGAGAGATTTACAGGACATCGATTTGAAAAAACTGGAGGTTGATCAGCAACGGCAGAAGGGCCAGAACGAAAAAGAGACCCTTCACAGTGAGGTCGCTCGCCTGCAGGACATGGTTGACAGCCTGGCCAACGACATCAGTGCTCTCGAGGCGGAGAAGAAGGAACTGAAAATGGCTTTTAGCCAGGAGCAACAGAACATTGAACGCTCGGAAAGCCGTTTGCCGCAAATCAAGACACAAAAGGAATATGTCGCAGTCCTCAAAGAAATTGATACGGCCAAGAAGTTATCCAAGGAACTGGACACCCAGATCTCTGCGAAGGATGAAGCCCTGGCCGGATTGAACAATGACAAAGCGGAAAAAGACGCTGAACTCGAGGACTTGTCCAGTCAGGCCAAAGCCCGTTGTGCCGAAATTGATGAGCGGTTGGCCGTTTTCGAGGCCCAGCTTGCCGAGATGAAGAGTCAGCGCGAGACGCTCCTGAAAGAGTTGCCAACCAGCCTTCGGAAACGTTATGATTTATTGCTGTCGCGACGAGGCGGGTTGGCTGTGGTCGAAGCGCGAAGCGGAGCGTGCCTGGGATGCAACATGCACCTGCCGCCACAGCTTTTCAATAGTTTGCTGGTGGCGGAGGATATCCAAGCGTGTCCCCACTGCAGCCGCCTCCTTTTTGTCGACGACAAGGCCTAGCCGATTTCTCAATCCGTGGTCGGAGACAACCAGGCGATCGCCGGCTTGTCAACAGGACAAGCGGGAGGAAAGTCCGGGCTCCGCAGGGCAGGATGGTCCTTAACAAGGACCGGGGGCGACCCCAGGGACAGTGCCACAGAGAGCAGACCGCCTTGAAGTGCCCAGGCATTTCGAGGTAAGGGTGAAAGGGTGAGGTAAGAGCTCACCAGTGCCGGTGGTGACATCGGCAGCTTGGTAAACCCCATCCGGAGCAAGACCGAATAGAGGAGTGTTTGAGAGCGGCCCGCTCGAGACTCCTGGGTCAGGTCGCTTGAGGCTGACGGCAACGTCGGTCCTAGAGGAATGATCGCCGCCCCGTCAGGGCAACCAAAGCGGGGAACAGAACCCGGCTTACGGCTCTCTCCGGCCACACTTGTTGCGGCACCTTGGCTTTTCTGTCCAGGTGCCGCTTACTTTTTTTGAAAGACAAAGACGATGACTATGCCACCAGGCAATTGGCAGACATTTTTGGAACACGTGCGAACCGAGTTCGACCGGTTGCCAGTGATCGAACAACGCTGGCTGGAAGACCGTGTGCAAAAGATCGCCAGGTTTCAGGTCGCCATCGATCAATTGTTTCAGGCCGTTCAAGGCGGTAAAATTTGTAAAGTGTGTGGTGGCGCCTGTTGCGATTCCGGCCGTCACCATCTGTCGCTCGCCAACCTCCTCGGCCTGTTGTTTGCCAACGCCTCACCGCCCACTCCCGACTTTTCCCGCGGGTGTCCATTTGTCGGCGACGATGGCTGTCTGCTTGCGATACCGCACAGACCGTACAATTGCATAACGTTTTTTTGCGATTCGCTCGACAATCGCATGACCGCTGAGCAACGGACTCTGCTCGCCAATCACGACCGGGCCTTGCGGGCTGAATACACGGCTATCGCCCAGCGCTATGAAGCCGCCGGCCTGGGCCGGTTGTGGCTGACTCTCAACCGGTTGGGCTGGCGATCAATTTTCCGCCGAAGGCCTGATCACGTGGTAGACTTTAAAAACCATTGAACGCACTGGTAAGACATTTGTCACAGCAACAAGGATTGATTACCCATGAAAATCAGTTTCAAACGCACCAATGGTCATCTTGACGAGCTCATCGATGAAATTTTGCAAGTCGCTGATGTCAACCATCCAGAAATTATCCGTGAGATGGTGATCAGTGCCTTGAAAACAGGCCAGGAAAATGATTATTTGGCCGACCTCAAAATGCTGCGCGCCACTATGAAGGAGATGCGCTACACCAGCAAGCTGTTCTCTTCCTACCGGGACCGGAAGAAAGTCACCATTTTCGGCTCAGCCCGGACGACTGAGCAGGAGGAAAGTTATCAAAAATGTGTGACCTTCTCGCGTCAACTGGTTCGGCTCGGCTACATGGTGATTACCGGCGGTGGCCCGGGGATCATGCAGGCTGGCAACGAAGGTGCCGGCCCTGAAAATTCGTTTGCTGTGAACATTCGCCTGCCGTTCGAACAAGAGACCAATCCGGTGATGGAGAACAGCACCAATACCATTACCTACAAGTATTTCTTCAACCGTAAGGTGGCCTTTCTCAAAGAGGCGGACGCGGTTGCGCTGTTTCCGGGCGGGTTTGGGACTCTCGACGAGGCGCTGGAAACCTTGACGTTAATTCAGACCGGAAAGAATCCGCCTATCCCTCTGGTCCTGATTGATGATGATGACGGCAGTTACTGGGAGCCGTGGTTTGCCTTCATCAAAAATGTGCTGCTCAAAAGAGGGCTGATCTCCGGAGAGGATTTCAGTTTGTTCACGATCACCCGCGACCCCTTTGAGGCCGCCCAGGTCATCAACGATTTTTATCGTGTCTACCACTCAAGCCGTTGGATAGGCCCGACTTTCGTTGTTCGCCTGAACAAGCCTCTCGTTCAGAGCCAAATTGATATCCTTGAGCAAGAATTCAGCGAAATTATCGAGCCGGGCACTCACTTAACCATGACATCGGCGCTTCCTGAAGAGCAAGATCAACCTGACCTGCTTGACCTGCCACGCCTGACGCTGCGGTTTAACCGCCGTAATTACGGGTTGCTCAAAGCCTTTCTGCGTCGACTGAACGCTTTCTAGGACTTGCACGCTGACGCTGTTGACGACCCGGCGCACTCAGTTCATGAACGAGAGGCCCCCGGCGGGGCCCCCATTGCAAGGGCGTGGCGGTGTTGTGTCCTGAGCGATATCTGTTAATCTCAATAGAACCAAGTCCCTGAAAACTCAGATTGAAAAGGAGGAAACGGATGAAAAGGTTTGGTATCTTGAGCTTGGCGATTGTTTTGCTTTGCGGCTTGTGTCTCTCACAAGGGTTTGCAGCGCGTTATGTAACAATCGGCACAGGTGGCGTTACCGGAGTGTATTATCCAACCGGCGGTGCGATCGCCAAAATGGTTAACAAAAAACGTAAAGAATACGACCTGAGGGCGACGGTCGAATCAACCGGCGGTTCCGTATTCAACGTGAATGCCATCATGAGTGGCGATCTTGAGTTCGGCATTGTGCAATCGGATCGACAATTCCAGGCTTATCACGGCAAGGCCGACTGGGACGGCAAGCCACAGCTGAAGTTGCGCTCCGTGTTCTCCATTCACCCGGAATCCGTGACGATCGTCGCGGGTGCAGATACCACGATCAAGATGGCTCGCGACCTCAAAGGGCAAAAGGTGAATATCGGCAACCCGGGCTCAGGCCAACGGGGCAACGCCATGGACCTGTTTGCCGCACTTGGCTATGACCATGAAAAGGATATGCAGGCAGAAGGGCTAAAAGCAGCCGAATCAGCCGGTTTATTGCAAGACGGGCGAATCGACGCCTTCTTCTATACCGTTGGGCATCCGAACGGTTCCGTCAAAGAAGCCGTTGCCGGGGCGAGAACAGTCCGCTTTGTTGAGGTTGACCAGCCAGTGATCGGAAAACTGATCAAAAAATTTCCTTATTACGCCCCTGCTTTCATACCCGTCGCCATGTATCCCGGGGCGGAGAACACTGCTGACGTTCAGACTTTCGGCGTCAAAGCCACTCTGTGTACCTCCGCCGATGTCCCCGACGACATTGTTTACGCAGTCACCAAGGAAGTTTTTGAAAATTTTGAAGAGTTTAAGGGGTTGCACCCGGCTTACGAGGTGCTGACCAAAGACAGCATGCTGCAAGGTCTCAGTGCGCCGCTTCATCCTGGCGCAGTCAAGTACTTTGAAGAAGTCGGGTTGATGAAATAGCCGGCTGGCTCTCTGTATCGACGGGGACAGATGCCGATACACACCGGTCCGGCTTGTTAAATGAAACCCATGACTGAGCATCAGCAGAAGAAACCCAGCGACACGGATGAGCGTGTTGGCATAAAAACTGCCGAGCGTTTGCGGGAAGAAGAAGAGCTCGGGCTTCGTCGCGCAGCAGGCTGGTCAAGGCACATTGTGCCTTGCGTCGCCTTGTGTTGGTCGCTCTTTCAGCTCTCGATTGCCAGCTGGCTGACAATCGATTCCACGTATACCCGGGCTGTGCATTTAGCGTTCGCGTTTGTCATCGTGTTTCTTTCTTACCCGTCGTTTCGTCATCATGTGCGCATCCCTGGGTTGCGCTGGTTGAGCGCGACACATCGCATTCCGTGGCAAGATGTCGCGATTGCCCTGGTGGCCACTCTCGCAGCGCTCTATATCGTGATCGATTATGAAGGCCTGGCCTCCCGGGTTGGGCGCAGTCTCCCGCGGGATCTTCTGTTTGGCTTGATGCTTGTCGTTCTGCTCCTAGAAGCAGCGCGGCGCGTGATCGGTCCTGCCCTGCCG
>JAFDBS010000141.1 GCA_019313185.1 Deltaproteobacteria bacterium
CACCCCGCAAGCCCGAACGGCGGCAAATTTCTGGCGCAATGTTGAAAAAGGTCGCAAAACACCACTGCGAATCATTATAATCATGGGTTGGCTGACCGTATTGCGTTACATTTTGGGACGACTGACCCTGGACCAGGCGTTGCGGCAGCTGTCCCGGCGGATGCAATTGAAGGTTGGGGTCGTTAAGTTGCCTTATGCCGAGGCGGGGATTGATGTTGACAAGGTTGAGGATTTTCGGCTGGTTGAGTCAATTCTCAAAAAGAAACCGTCTGTTTCTCCTTGAAGCCAATCTTCGTTTCACTACATGAATAATCGCCTTGATGTTTGTTCATTGGGACCCTTTTTGATAACAAGGCAGTGCAGTCAAATGGCAAGGTGTCTTTTTAAAGTACTTTTTTGTCGTTGTCTGCTGTGATAAAAGTGTTTGTGCGTTATATCGATTTTTTATTTAAAAAAAGAAAGTTTAGAATAAGAGGGCTCATAATAGAGATGAAAAATGAAGTTGTTGGCTACACAACGGGTGTATTTGATTTGTTTCACATCGGACACCTCAGATTATTACAAAGAGCAAAAAAACGTTGTGATCATCTGATCGTCGGGGTCAGTACGGATGAACTGGTGGAGGAATACAAGAATAAAAAACCCGTCATTCCTTTTGAAGAACGCGTTGAAATCATCTCTGCTTTGAAATGTGTTGACCAGGTCGTCCCTCAAAAGAACAGAGACAAAATTGCAGCCTACCATGAAATCAAATTCGACGTCATGTTTGTCGGAAGTGACTGGAAGGGGTCGGAACTGTTTACCAAAGTCGAGCTGGAATTGGCCAAATATGGCGTTGATGTCGTTTATTTTGAATACACCAACAATGTTTCCTCGACCGAATTAAAGTCGACTTTGCAGGCCATCTATGATTCTGAGACGCTGGCAAGTTAACCAATGCACCCATGAATTTAGTCGCTGGGTAAACTTTTGTGAGTCTGGATAACATACTTTACAGGATTTGATTTGCTCATCAATCGTTACCTGAGCCGAGAAATCTTTACGCCGGTCGTTACGATCTGTGCCATCCTTGTCCTCATTTTCGCTGGGTATTCAACGACTCGTTATCTCCCTGATGCTGCAAATGGACTGATGACCGGTAATACGGTTCTGGTCCTGGTTCTCCTCAAAATCTTAATAGCACTCGAAGTGTTAATCCCTGTCACCCTTTTCCTCTCGGTTATTACAGTTCTGGGACGCTTGCACGCAGGATCGGAGATCATCGCGATGCAGGCGTGCGGGCTTGGGGAAAAGTCACTGTTAAAGACAGTCTTTTACATGTCTTTTCTGATTGCCACGATAGTGGCTGCGCTCTCATTGTACGCAAGGCCATGGGCTTATGAAAAAAGCTACTGGCTTAAGGCTGAAGCGGAAGCCAATTTTGACTTGTCTCGCCTCAGGTCAGGAAGGTTTCATGAAGTTGGAGAAAGCAATTACGTAGTCTTTCTCGAAAGTATTGATGAACAGCAACGACTTGCCCGAGGGGTATTTATAGAGCAACGTAAAGACGCCACCCGTACGGTGACCTACGCCAAAGAAGCCTGGCAGGAAATTGACCCGTCGTCTGGAGAGAAAAGTGTTGTACTGCGTGATGGATATCACTATGAAATGGCTGCCAACTTTGGTCAAACCAAACTTTATAAATTTCAAGCCACTCGTTTGCTGCTGAAACCCAAGGAAATTGTCTCAGTTGGTTATCGGCGCAAAGCGGAGCCGACCGCGAACCTGGCGGCCTCATCAGAAACGGAAGATATTGCTGAATTTCAATGGCGAATGTCGACTGGACTCACAACAGTTTTGCTGGGTCTGCTCGGCATTCCTTTAAGTCGCACAGCTCCACGAAGGGGTAAATCAGCGAAAATCTTCATCGGGATTATAATTTTCGCTGTATTCTACAATTTGACTGCTGTCGCCAAGATGTGGGTAGAGCAGGGGGTCGTAGACTCTTTTCCCGGAGTTTGGTGGCCTCATTTTCTACTTGCAGTATTATTATCCATCTTACTGAATCCAAAAATATTTTATGTTCAGTTTAAATGAGTTCGGACTGAAGCTTTCATGAAAACACTTTCTCGTTATATTAGTGTCCGACTAGGGGTAGGATGGCTGCTGGTTTTTCTGATTCTGACATCCTTGTTTTCATTCCTTGAACTGGTTGGGCAGCTGGATGATATCGGTAAAGGCAGTTACCATGTCAGTGATGCATTCATGTACGTTCTCTATACCTTGCCTGGACGTGCTCTGGACCTAGCCGCTGTTTGCAGTCTAATCGGTGCGATCGTTGGTCTTGGAACTCTGGCAAACAGTCATGAATTGCTGTCGATGAGGGCTTGCGGCGTTTCCGTGTTTCAGATTGCGGGAGTGGTTCTGAAAACCGGTAGCGTCATAATGCTCGGCGTGTTGTTTCTCGCGCAGTTTGTCGTGCCGCCTCTTGAACAACAAGCAAAGATCAATCGTGAGATTGCCATTAGTGGAGAGGGCGCATTACTCCCGACAGGCGGGTTCTGGACCAGAGACCAAAATCGTTTGATCAACATACGGACATCCCAGAACGGGGTTGGCCTGGCGCATGTCAGTGTTTACGAATTCGACGATGATGGAAAGCCGACACGTTGCGTCATTGCCGATGATGCGAAAATGGCTGAAGACGGTCGTTGGGTCGGGACTGATGTGAGGCAGGTTCTGTTCCAGGACGACCAGGTTTATGATCGAAAGATACCGACGATAACCATGGACGTCCTACTCAATACCAGGCAGATTGACATCTTGAAAACCACCCCGGACGTCCTCTCACTCGACAAACTTTTTCGGTATATTCAAGTTCTGCAAGACAAGGGGCAAAATGCCGACCAGTACGTCCTGTCTTTATGGCAGAAAACCACATTGCCAATCAAAGTGGGAACGATGATTCTTTTTGCGCTACCTTTTGTGTTCGGATCAGCTCGGGAGGCCAATCCGGGGCGCCGGGTGACACTCGGAACGA
>JAFDBS010000142.1 GCA_019313185.1 Deltaproteobacteria bacterium
GCTAAGCAGGTATTCACGGCTCTAGTAGAAATCGAAGAGGATCATCTGAGCTTGGAAGACTAACCAATACTACAACAGAAGGTACCCAAGAGCCGTTGTCGATAATGACAGCGGCTTTTTTGTTTTTCCTGCAATCCAAGAATCGAGTGACAAGCAGCAATCCATTTAATCAGTCGTTTAAAAATAAAAATGCCCCCCTAAGACTACCTTGGGAGGCTAAGATTTAAATTCATAACAAAGTTTATTCGATTACTTTGTTGCTATAACCTCATTTATCTTGTTCAATTTGACTTTTTCCCTTTGATAAGAATCAATTTCTATGAATTGAGTATGTTCCCGCCCATTAATGACAATCACTGAATTTAAGACATCATCAACCTTGATCTTATTTAGTCCAGGCATTTTGAGAGAGAGTTCAGCCGTTAATTTATCACCGGGTTTAATAATAAGCTCATTCCTGCTTTTTACTGGCGAACTGTTTAATTCAACAAGCTTGGGGGTTATTTTACTGTCCCCGATCTGAATAGAAATATTATCTAATTTATAAATGAGGTCTTGTTCTGAAGTATTTTCGAGTGAAAGAAAGAACGGGTGCATATAACTTGCATACATCAATCCATTGTTAGGGCTGTAAAGTGTTCCTTTGTCAATGAAAACCATTTCTTCTGTGTCCATAAAAGCTTTGTAATATTCGCGGTATTTCTCAAACCCTTGATTGGTTAAATAAATCTTGTCTATTTTGTAGAAGGGCCCGCTTTTTCCAACCTCATACACAAGAGCAGCCTCCACTTCGGAATCAACTTCGCATGTATAAAATTTTTTGCCAACCCCCCTTCCCCACAACCGTTCGTAAGCTTTTTCTATCACCCAACGATACACGTCGCCATCTCGTGATTCACAATAAGTCTTAAAAAACTCTGTATCAATATAATCTATAGAACGAATATCATAACCTAAAGTCTGGGCTATCAATGTTTCTGAGTCAGCGATGACATATTGATTCACCTTGTAATCATGATTGTCTAAATATACATCTTGCGCAAAATCAATAATACTTTCATCGATTTCTGCAATTTCCTTCAAGTTTGCCGTTTTGATTCCATCGCTTTGAACTACCGATGGATCATACTTTCCTGCGCACCCAACAAGAGCTAAAGCCAATAAAGCTGACAAAATCCCCCTCATGATCTCCTCCTCTTTTTGGTTCGTTGTAATTTTGTTTTTAAAAAATCAAAACACCAATACTTTCATAACAATAAAAAAACCAGGTCTGCCTTCAGCATTTCAGCTAAGGCAGCCCGGCTGTCTGTTTCAGTCGAAAATGATTGAGACCCGTGGCTTTCCGTCCCTGCCTCACGGCAGGTTTGGCTTTATCCAGTAGATTTGCGCTGTAGGATATAACTAATAAATAAATACTTTATATGTTTTTGTCAAGATATTATTTGCATTAAAATGATTTATATAACATATAATTTAGTTATTTACATTTGTACCATATATAGTATTACTATATGTATAAAATATATAACTAAAACCTTGCCTGTCTATTTAAATTTTCGGATGAGATATATTTTTCCACGATTAATCTTTAAGTCATTTGATAATCAGGAATAATAATCCATGTCGGTTTTGTGATTGTTATGTTCATCAAATCATCCTTCTATAATTAGAGCATCAAAAACATTTCATCAGAAACTGTCATCAAAAAGACCGTCATATATGTTTTAATCCGCGACCCAAAAAACTGAATGACCGTTGTGTCGTTCTGGAGAGGAGCGACAATTTTGCTTGACTACATTCAAATAATAATATATATATTTTTATAAATTTATGGGAGAAAAGGCAAATGAACAACACAATCACATCATGTAGTTCGCCATTAGAGAAAAGCTCAACCTATAAATGGCTGTTTGGCCTGGTCATGGTTGCCGTAGTCGCCTTGGGGTGGAAATATCCCCTTTTGGGCTTTATCGTTCCTGCAGCAATGAGCGCAGGAATAATTGGCGGGTTCGTAAAGGGACGATGGGTTTGCGGCAACGCATGTCCGAGAGGGAGCTTTTTGGATTCTTGGTTCAGCCTTGTTTCTGGAGACAGAGAAATTCCACACATCCTCAAAAACACAAAACTCCGGCTGACAATATTATCGGCATTAATGGGATTTATGGTTTTCCGCCTCGCACAAAACCCTTCAAGTGTGGACCACTGGGGAATTGTCTTTTGGCAAATGTGCGCTGTAACAACAATTGCCGCGATCGGTCTTGGCATCCGGTACAGTGCAAGAAGCTGGTGTTCACTTTGCCCAATAGGAACTATTGCAGGAGCTGCTGGGAAAGGTAAACATCCTTTGCAAGTGTCTGCATCCTGTAAGTTATGCCATCTTTGTGAAAACAACTGCCCGATGCAGCTAGAAATTGCTCGTTATCGTCTCACAGGTCAATCAGAGGAAAGTGATTGCATAAAATGTTCCGAGTGTATCAGCGTTTGCCCTCACAAAGATGTCTTGAGTTGGCCAACGAAAGCGGCTGCATAATGATTCGCAAAACCATTTCACTAACAGCGCTACTGAGTTTCATCCTTTTGATGCTGACAAGCATCATACTTTACATTGTACCTGCGGGACGAGTGGCTTATTGGGCAAATTACCACCTTTGGGGTCTAACCAAAACAACCTGGGGTGATTTGCATATCAATCTAGGCTTTCTTTTTTTTGTGACTATTTTGATTCACACCTATCTCAACTGGAAAGCCATCACAACCTACATGAAAAACAAGACAAAGGATCTCAGAGTATTCACTGTAGAGTTTAATTTAGCCTTGATTATTACACTGGCATTCTCTGTTGGTACACTCATTGAAGCTCCGCCGTTTTCGTCTATTTTGCAACTAGGTGAGAAGATCAGTGCTGAAGCTAACGCATTTTATGGTGAGCCTCCCTATGGTCATGCAGAGTTGTCTTCACTGCAGACATTTTCCAATAAAATGGGACTCGATCTTGCTCAAAGCATGAATCGCCTGAACAATTCCGGCATTTCATTCGAAAACAGTGGCCAAACGCTAAAAGAGATCGCTTATTTGAATAATCTCTCACCAAACGACATATATTTGGTAATTTCACCCCTCCCTGAACGCATCAAAACATTCCCAAAAGAACCTCCGGCAGGCCTCGGCAAACGACCATTGATTGATCTGTGTCAGGAATACTCTGTAAACATCAAATCTGTCCTCTCCATTTTGACTAACAACGACATTGAAGCTATGGAGACCATGAGCATCAGAGAAATTGCAAATCTAGCCGGAAAAGACCCTTTCGCAACGTACGAACTTATTCGGAGCCAACTTTAATAATCCTCTATATTTTTTTGAATGACGTTCTATTAAGGGGGCAAAAAAGAACCCACAGTTCAGGAGGTCGTGAACCGTGGGGTAAAATTTTTTTCTTTTGAAAGTTTTTTCTCTTGTAGGAGGCTTTGAAGACGTTTTTAGATCCGCCTGCCACAGCAGACCTTTTGCTGATCTCCGGAACATCTACCACAACAATCCTTTGATGGTTTTTAAGATATCCAACTTTGCAACAAAATCATACCTGGCAACCCGTCGAAATCTAATCAAGACTCCACAAAAATATACTGTGCATTGCACACATCGACGAGAAACGCCACTTGGGAGCGAGTGGCGTTTGTAACACGTATTCAAATACCACCTATATATGTCGGCTAATAGTCATAAGACTGACGTCTCAAGAAGGGGCCACCCTTCCCTTTTTTTGCCTCCGTCCGTGGAAGGAGTCTCAGAAATACGCTTGGGCCAAAGACGGAAGAAGCTGGTTTCAAGATTATTTGCCTTTAAACTTTTTAATAGGCAATTTCATCGACAGCAAACCTCTGCTATTAGTTGAAGTATAATATAGGATCTGACTTTCAGTATTTTGCAAGTGTTCCTTAAGGAGGCACCCATGGACTTCGTTAACATCCAACTCAACGATAAAATTGCAACCCTAACCCTGTCTAACCCAAGCAAATTGAATGCCCTCAGCAAAGGTCTTGTCGATGAGCTAATCCAGGCACTTCAAATATGTTCTGAGAACAAGATAATTGTGGTGCTGCTGAAAGCAAAAGAGAACAAAAACAATGTCTGGTCAGCCGGCCACGATATCCATGAACTGCCCGAAGGTCGGCGTGACCCTCTTAGTTTTTTTGACGCCATTGAGGTTTTATTACATGAGGTCCAGGGCTTCTCTGGCCCAGTGATTGCCGTAGTCAGAGGGAGTGTCTGGGGCGCTGCCTGCGACCTGATTATGACATGTGATATGGTATTTGCAGACAACACTTCAAGCTTTGCCATCACTCCAGCCAAGATCGGTATTCCTTACAATGTGACCGGTATCATGCATTTTATCAACCGTGTCGGACTTAACCGGGCTAAAGAAATGTTCTTTACAGCCAATCCAGTGGATGCAGAGACAGCGGAAGACTGGGGAATCATCAATCACCTTTTCCCAAAAGATGAATTGGATGACAAGGTCTTTGAAATAGCTAAACAGATTTGCCAGAACTCTCCTTTAGCTGTCGGAGTGATCAAGGAACAATTTCACTATCTTTCAGAGACCTGCGTATCAATGCCACCAGTTTTGTTTGAAAGAATCAGTGGTCTTCGGCGCAAGGTCTATGATAGCCATGATTATTTGGAGGGAATCCGAGCATTCAAGGAAAAGAGAAAACCGACTTACCTAGGCGAGTGAAACACATTTAGAAGAGGTTTTCGATTGGAATCTCTTCTAAACTTACTCTGCGATCCAAGAATCAACGTGAAAGACTTAATTCATTCTTTCAGTCGTGTTTGACAATAGTTTCCATTTGCTAAAATCAAAGCTTCAACCGCAAGACAGGCAACTCCCATTGCTGTGCCTTTTCTGAAATTAAACGCTTGGTATCTCAATATTACAGAGATCATCATCACCACAGCAAAACTCACATTGGTCGTAGGAGTGATGAGGCTCTTTCTCCCCGTATTTCTCCGCCAGCATCATGAAAATCGACAACCAAAAAGACCAGAACTTCGGAACCGAGGGAGCAAATGATTTTTGCAGTGAGCCTAGATTGAAGTTCTCGTAATTGTCTATAGGTCAGTATGTTAAAGAAATATAGTTCATCTTGATTCTACAAACTTTAAGGCACCTCACACCCAGAAAAATCTGGATAATGTCGACCTTAACCGACACATGAACCGGCAATGTCTCTGCGTTCTCTAACGATGTGTTGGCCACCATTTCACATAAGGGTCTATGAACGGTTAATTATAAGCGACGGCAGTTAAGCTGCGCTGTAACAGCAATCCAGTACAAGCTAATATGATTCTTCAGAATAGTGTTGACATGTCTCCTCCAATAAGAATGTGTAAAATTCAAATACTCGAACGTGTACTAAGCGATCCAAATCATCAAAATATCCAGAGTCAATATATTGACTGTCAACGGATAAAAGATAATCAGAATAACAAGAGGTTCAGGCACCGCTCCTCTTGATTACATGCCTGCATGAGTTACCATAAATAATAAGCAGTTCGCCACGACAATCCCTTATGAATGAAGCGATTGCATAAAACCCAGAGGAAACAGGCCCATAATGGACGCACTGAACCAAACATACCTCATGTGGGCTGTCGGTCTGGGAGGCCTAAGCGCCATGTCACTGCCATTGGGATCTGCGATGGGCCTGCAGATGGGTTCACGACCGGCGGTTATTTCCGTGATGGCCGCCTTCGGGGCGGGAGCGCTGATCTCAGCATTATCCATTGAACTGGTCGCACCAACCGTTTTTGCGCTTGGACATCGTGCTGGAGAACTTCAACACGGAAACGCCCACGCAAACTTCATAGCACTCGTCATCGGTGCGGCGACTGGCGGCATCCTCTTCATCATGCTCGACTACCTGGTCAATTCGTTCGGCGGCTTCCTGCGCAAAACGTCTTGCTCGATCGCCTACCTAACAGCTCGCAGACGCAAGCAAGAGATGCAATTACTGGAACAGCTCACAGCCTTCCCCCTCATTGAAAACCTGCCTACAGAGCACATCAATTCCCTAGTCTCCATGGTCAAGCCTGTTAAATATGCCAAAGGGGAGATAATCGCCAAAATCGGTTCTCCCTGTGAAGAACTTATCTTTCTCAAAAGTGGCACGGTCAACATCACCCTGGACACCGGTGCCACAGCCGAACTTGGCAAGGGAGAGGTCACCGGCATCGTGACCCTGTTGCTGGATAAGCCATACGCGGTAGACATTACTGCCAAGTCAGAGATTGACGGACTTTTGCTCACCAAGCGGGATTTTGATCGACTCAGGGCCCTCTCAACCGAATTCGATCATGCTGTGCACGATCTCAGCGCCAAGCGCCTCGAAGCAGTGAAAGAGCTCTTGGTCGGCCGCGACAACCAGAGAATCGAATGGATTCGGCAGGCAGGCCATGCCCTCAAAACTGGCGCGGAGATTCCGGATGCATTGGAACTACGGGAAGCCCGTGAGGAGCACAAGGGTGCTCCGCTGGCCATCTGGATGGGAATATTACTCGACGGGATTCCGGAAAGCTTCGTGATTGGTGCCGGCTTGCTGGTTGTCCTGCAGGGCAAAGCACAGTCTCTTGAGACACTCGGCTTTACCGACGTCATCCCCTACACGCTGATTGCTGGGCTTTTCCTCTCCAACTTCCCGGAAGCCTTGGCGAGTTCGGCTAACATGCGAATGGTTGGCTGGAGCAAGCAGAGGGTCTTCTTACTCTGGTTTTCTCTTATGGTCATCACCGCTGCCGGTGCCGGAGCCGGTTTTGTTCTGGCCGAGACATTAAATCATACCTGGCTCATCTTTGCCGAAGGTCTGGCAGCCGGCGCCATGCTCACAATGATCGCCGCTGCAATGATTCCCGAGGCTGTGCACATGGGCCGTGCGAACCTTGTCGGCTTGAGCACCCTGGCTGGCTTCATTGCTGCGATTTCCTTCAAGCTGCTTGAGTAACGATACTCTCGATTTCAATATTAATAAGATTGCAATCTGTCTCCGAGAAGGAGAAACTAATTATTTGAGCTGATGTGCTTTATCAATCATCTTGTATTGTTTGAAATAGTTACAATACCGATTTCTTACGACCCTTGCAAAACAGTGCCCCCCTTTACCGCTAGCTAGTAGTTTTACGAGTGGATAGTTTTTGGACTACAATGATGTAGTGGTCTACCCTAGAATTAACGTTCAATATATGAAACACCCTAGTCGTCAGATTCGGGCGTTTCTTATGTTGACGGGACCACTTTATTTGGATGTGAACCTGGTTTGGTATGGGTTTCAGATGATGGCCAGATTTTTGCTATTTGGCCCATTGTTTAAGGCTCTGTTGCGCTTTGTGCTGATGAATATGTTGTCTTGTAAATCCTAAGACAATCTAGGAATTGCTGCTGGCATAACTTCTGAGAAATCTTGGGATAAGTGTGTCTGAAACGGGGTTTCTATGAATTTTGCAGGAATATGAAGGCTGCTGTAAACATGAGGGCGATGTTACCCTGGCGTGTGTCAAGAGCGTGAGTTACGAGAAAATAAATAATCTGCGAATTAACAGTATTACCATGATGGATCAAGCAACTTACTCTCAATGAAAGTGCGAATGGAATGTAGTTCACCCAAAGAGATATCAACAAATTGGA
>JAFDBS010000143.1 GCA_019313185.1 Deltaproteobacteria bacterium
AATCTCGAGGCGAATATACAGCCTACACGTTCAATCTAAGAGTGGCAACCAGCTTTTCCATTTAGCAAAGCGCTTTGACTAGTAAGACCCACTCTGCCAAATATTGGCAAAGTGAGCTTAAGGCAATCATTGAGCGTATCTTCACTGGCTATCGCTCAGCAGCACAACCTGCTCTTTCCACCTGCCCAATCCTAAATGTTTTATGTGCCAGCGCATCGGGGAGCCGATGCGACTCAAGATTTTTATTCATATTACTGAACCCAATTGTTGCGAGACAATATAAAAACCTTCCGGCTGGCAAGGGATGATCGAATTCAGATTGCCAAGGCCAAACATGAACAGCGATTGAGAATTCTGCTGCGAGTGCGTCTTTCTGTAGCTAGCCTAGAAGAATCGAAAATGGCCAGAACAAACAAACCCTCAGCCAAAAGGAATTTTCCCGCAGGAAAAGTATTGTGGAGGCAGACCTGAGAGTTGTTCGGAATTTACTATTCGAAGCGGCAAAGTTGTGGGCTGCTAAATTTTCCGACGGCTGATAAAGGTCGCTATAATCCTGCCATGGCGTGTTGTTATCACCTGGAACACGTGACACGCTCGGCTGAGTTGGCCCGAGGCCAAGCCCATATTGGCCCTAAACGAACTTTGTACAATAAGAGAAAAACCCACCGTCTTGCTGAGAAAAGCACTTACCCGTGATCAGGCGTTTCCGTTGCAGAATTTACTATAAAATCCCAAAGACAGGCTCGCGCATTCTCGTTTATCTGCTTGAATTGTAAGCCCATGGTAATCGTTGGAGAGACCGCATCCTTTTTCACTTTTCCACTCCAAACAACTTTTGCATGCAACTCCAGAGGGTCTAACTGGTCAGGCAGAGGAATCTGGAATATTATTCTGGAGCCATTCTCAGGCAGTTGGCCCATCTCGAAAAATTCAATCGCTGCACCAGTGGAGCTTATGTTTAATAATCGAGCTGACCTTTTGTTGGTCTCGAAACTTAGTTGGACAAAAAAATCATGTGTCAGGTTGAGTCGAAAGTCATCTCTTTTTAATAACCGAGCTAGCCTTTTATCAAGATTGTATTTTGACTGCAGGTCTAAATTCGCTGTCTTGTTGTGTTGAAATTTCTCCCGTGCGGAAAACAACAGGCCTTTTAAAGATGAGCCGAGGCTAAAGGATGGTTTTTGAGTTGAAATCGCGACCTCTTCAACAACGACAACGTCTTTGCAATGAGGGCACAAAAAAAGCTGGACCTCTGACAGATGAGGTGATTTGATAAGTTCACCACAATTTGAGCAATTCATTTGAAGCATATCGTTATGCACCCTGCAAAAGCGTTTCAATTATATCCGGTCATAACGTTTGGTCAAAGTGTGTGGCCTTTTGCCATCTTTCTCGACACATGTACTAAATTCACCAGATTGGTTGATCCCTGGCCATTTGTTGACTGCTATCAGCGCTAGCGACTGTAATCGCAGTCGGTTATTACCTTATGGCCGACTGAAACGGTGAGAACCGACGGCTTGCTGTCTCGGCTTTGAATGGCCTGATTGCATGGGACGATTACAGAAAACCACCACCGTTAAAGTTTCAGCTGTTCCTGTCAGGATGTTATTGGGTTGGCTCTAGTCTAGTGCACCCTTCAGCGCCTCACCAAGGTTTTGGTGAAGTTTTTCTTTTTCGGCATCGAGACGCTGATTAACCTCACCTTCAAGTTTCTCCTTATATTGATCAAGCCCTTTATTCCTGACGACGGCCATGGCTTGATCGGTGAGTTTCTTTAAGGCTTGATCAGCAATTTGCCTGGGTGTTGCGCCACTCTTGCCGCCGAGATTGGTCATCTCGATTTTGGGTAACTTCAATTCATAAGCCTTGTCCAAAGGCAGAAGCCTGGCATGGATGATTCCCCCTTCGAAAAGCAGTTTGCGAATGATCAGCCTCGGATCGGCACCATTGTTCTCGGCAGGAGTATCGGATGTGCTTGGAACACCTTTGGAAAGATTCTGTTTAAGTGCAGCCAAATTATTCTGTCCGGTTGCATTCAGCTCGAAATAGACCTCTGGGGACTGCACTATGACATGCTCAATAATGATCGTATCCTCCGAAAACGACTTGAGCGCAATCTGTGTTGCAATCTCGCCCAAAGAAAACGCCTGCGGCGTGTCAAAGCCTTGCGGGTTGTCTACCGTAAGTCCTCGAATGAATCCTGAACCGTCCGCCAACTTGATCTGCACCTGGTCGACCAGAACGGCAGTCTGTGTTGCCTCCGAGCCATAGTGTTCAATCGCTGCCTTAACTATGCTGTCCAAGTTGGAGATTAAATAATAAACCCCCAGTCCGACGGTGATCAGAAACACCAGAAGGGCTCCAACAGCAATTTTTTTCATATCGTGCCTCCCCGCCTCTAGGTTAAGCGTGCCGATTTAATCGTTCTGGTGCGTAGCTGAACAACATAAATAATCATACCAGATTGTTTACAAGCGGGCTTTTGCGACTCATGATCATCATATCAGCTCCGCCCAAACCAGAATAGCGCGGTTCTGGAAACTGTGAGGTCATCGCTCTCAAGGGGAGGATCGAACTCTCCCGTGCCAAGTCCATTTGGCCCCATACGAGTATTTATAGAATTTGAATGCGAAGCCCTTATCCGTTTCCAACCATCTTGGCAGCGTTGTTCTGACAAGCGTGACGGCAGTAGAAACCGATCACATCAGTGACCGGCAAAGCTGACCTCTATGACCTGAACAATTAAATTTTTCGCGATATTAAATTGATCATCGATGCCATTTTGACGGTCGAAACAAAAAGAATAGCTCCCAACAGAACATTGAGAGCTAATCGGACGGACCTCTTCAGTCACTTGATAAACCGCACTGGGGATAATGCAGGCCCGCTCAAATGGCAACAACCTCCCTGCAAATCGGGAAATCAGAGCAGGCCCAGAGTTTTTTCCCTGCATGTTGACCCTTGTTAACCTTCCGTTTCACCATTTTTTCTCCGCATCGGGAACATGATGGATTTGTTGTATTTTCCATGATTGACTCTACTTTTTGTTCGTTCGGTGGCAGAACCAAACATTCAACCAGAAGGGTTTTGATTTCTTCGATCGAATGCGTTTTTTCTGCCGACAGTCGCAAAAGTGGAATCTGAGCAGACGCGAAATGGTTATCAATATAATAATTCTCTAAAAAATTACCTCTGTTTTTGCCAGAAGAATTCTTATTCGGTTCAGGATTCAGGTCTATCGCACCAAGGATTGATAAATCGTCGTGACTGCAAACAACAAAGTCAACAACTTTGGATTTGATGCGATTAAAAACCGGTGTTTTCTTTATTAGCCCGGTTTCAAATGAAGGTTTCAGAATTTCATCCAACTTCACCTTGGCAAAAATCCTGGCTTGATGTGACACACTGTTTTCCAGCATGGAAAAAAATGACTTTTCTGCGGGGGTCAGGAAGATATTCTGATTTTGGCTGGGACCGTCACCTTCAGAGACTGTGATTGTTTTTTTATCTATTAAAGTTTTGATGAGCGCAAAAACAGCAATGGTAACCAGAAATGGAATGGAAAATGGCAACAATATATTCGACATCACTCCTCCTTTCCCAACATGCGAATCCCAACTAGCTGACTCGCCTTTGGGCATTGAATTTTTAGAATGGCGTTGGCATGTCTGGTTAAGATCAGTGTTCCTTGAGTCTCCTCCCAATTCTGCTCTGGGTTTATTCAGTTGTTCGCTTTAATTTATTTCATAAAGGTGCTTAAGAATTAAAACCTGCCTGATGCCTTTACACTCTGCAGACAGCACTTAGTGCTGAGTTTAATTGAATCAAATCTATCTTCAATATACCGAAAGAAATAAAAAG
>JAFDBS010000144.1 GCA_019313185.1 Deltaproteobacteria bacterium
ACCTCGTATCCGGTTCGATGATCTTTGACCATTCGGTAGGGGTGCAGAACATACGAACGGATTTGACTGCCCCAGGCAATCTCCTTTTTCTCCCCGGCCAGTTCCGCTGCTTCGTTTTCTTTTTTCTCCATTTCGCGTTCATAAAGACGTGCTTTCAGCTGTTTCAGCGCTGTGGCGCGATTTTTATGTTGCGACCGCTCGCTCTGGCAACTGACAACGATCCCAGACGGCAGATGCGTTATGCGGATGGCTGAATCGGTTTTATTGACATGCTGGCCGCCGGCCCCGCTGGCCCGGTACGTATCGACTTTCAAGTCTTTTTCCTGAATGTCGACATCCACATCATCAGAAATCTCGGGAAACACAAACACCGAGCAGAAAGAGGTGTGGCGCCGCGAGTTGGCATCATACGGAGAAATTCTGACCAGTCGATGAATGCCTTTTTCCGCCTTCAAGTACCCATAAGCGTAGGCGCCACTCACGGTAAACGTGACGCCTTTTGTTCCGGCTTCATCGCCCGGCTGGTATTCAGTGATTTCAGTTTTATAGCCTTTTCGTTCAGACCAGCGCAGATACATGCGCAAAAGCATTTCTGCCCAGTCTTGGGCTTCGGTCCCTCCGGCGCCTGCATTGATACTGACAATTGCAGCGGAATTGTCATGATCACCTGACAGCATTCGGGCGAACTCCATCTGCCCGACTTTGCGTTCGAGTTCCGGGAGAATCGACCGGACTTCCTCGAGTGTTTCGTGGTCCTCGCTTTCACTGCCCAACTCCACCAAAACCTGCAAGTCGTCGAGCTCCCTTTGTGCGTCATCAAAGTCTTCCACGATTTTTTGTAAGGAGGTGCGTTCCTTCAACAATTCCTGGGCGCGTTCATTGTCAGCCCAAAAGTCGGGTTTGGCGACTTCTGCTTCCAGTTCTGCAACGCGCTCACGCTTGTTGTCGATGTCAAAGATACCCCCTCAGCTCAGCGAGCTTTTCCGTCAGGGTTTCGATCAGGTCCGCTTCCTCTCGGAACATACAATAACTCCCATCTCAAAAAGTTGAACGGGGGATTATACCCCCATGAACCACATCGCACAAGCCCTCTGCGCTCATTCGTCGATAATTGACGGATGTGCGCTCAGCGACCGCATGCAAACCGTGCGATCGGCGTTAAAGATATCGCCGCCGGGTTTGCCATAACCAAACCAAGGCGATGGCCAGAAACAGTGACGGCAACGAATCTCCGGTTTGCATATAAAACGTTGACCTGCCGCCAGGCCTGACGTCGCCGACAACAACCGCAGGCTCGAACAATTCGCTGGGAGATTCGATCCGCCCCGACGGGTCGATCAGGGCCGAGATGCCCGTATTGGCGCTCCGAACAATCCAGACCCGGTTTTCTACGGCGCGAAACGCCGCCATGCCCAAGTGTTGCCAAGGTGCCGAAGACCGCCCGAACCAGGCGTCATTGGTGATATTGACCAGGAGGTCCGCCCCCTGCCGGACGTAATCTCGGGCCAGTTCGGGGAAGATGACTTCATAACAAATCAAAACACCGAGTTGGTGCCCGTTCAGGGGCAGCGGGTTGACATCGCCCGGAGAAAAATCACCGATGCCGACGACCAGTTTGTCAATGAAGGGCAGAAATTGACCGAGGGGGACGTATTCACCGAATGGCACCAGATGAATTTTATCGCTCCGACCGACAAAGCCCTGTTCAGGGGTGAGCAGAAACGCACTGTTCAGGTAACGAATTTGGCCATCGTCCCGGTGGTAAGCAGGGCTGCCGAACAACAGGGCACTGCCGGTTTTGTGGGGCAAGGTGCTGACCATTGCGGCCAATTTGCCGCCATCCTGATAATAAAACGGTGTCGCCGCCTCTGGCCAAACCAGGAGGTCTAAAGGCTTGTTGTCTGCCGCTTTGAGCGACAGGGCGGTATAGGTCTGCATGGTCCGGTGTTGCTGGTCTGGCCGCCACTTCATCTCTTGCGGAATGTTTCCTTGAATCAGGCCGACCCGAATCGTCTCCGCATTGGGGCCGTCCTGCCGGGACATGCGCCAAAAACCATAACCAAAATTCATCGTCAGCAGAACGACAAAAGCAATGCAGGCTTTGGACGGAAAAGCGTGGTGCTTGCTTTGCAAAGCAAGGATCGATTCCGCCAGAACAGTGCCGGACAGAACCAGCAGAAACGTGACGCCGTAGACACCGAACAGATCGGCGGACTGGATCATCACAAGCCAGGGTTGCTGCGAATACCCGAGTTGAGCCCAGGGAAAGCCGGTCAACAAAAACGCCCGCAGAAACTCCATTGCCACCCAGACAACGGGTAAGGTCATGCTGTAGTGATAATGACGACGCTCTTTCAGACGGCAGACCACCCAGGTCGCGGTTCCCCAGAAGAAGGCCAAATAGGCGACGAGGCAGAGGTATGCGACGATGGAGAGGGCCAGCGGCAAGTGACCATACGTGGTCATCACGATGTTCAACCAGTACAGAACAATTCCAAAAAAGGTACAGCCGGCAACGAAGCCGCTCTTGAAAGGGCGTTCGTGCATGGTCAGGACGAGGGGGAT
>JAFDBS010000145.1 GCA_019313185.1 Deltaproteobacteria bacterium
CATGCCACCGGCCTGAATCATGAACCCGTCGATAACTCGATGAAAAATTGTTCCTACATAATGACCGTCATGCACATAGGCCAAAAAGTTGTCAACTGTAAGCGGGGCATTTGCAGCATCGAGTTCAAGAACTATTGTTCCCATGCTGGTATCAATCTGGATAACAGGGTTGCTTGTTTCACTCATTTTCGACTCCTCTGCAAGGTAAATAAATTGGCCAGTCTGATTGACTAGACTTAACCCAGGCTTTTTATGGTTCAGAGTTCAAGGACTCTTTGTTTTGAGTGGTTTGCTCATCATTTTCATCGATCCAGGCACTGAAAAGAGTGTAACCAACTGCCAGAAGAACTGGGCCAATGAAAAGTCCAATCAAGCCAAAGGCAATCAAGCCACCAATAACACCGCTGAAAACCAGCAACAATGGTAAATTGGCACTTTTGCGTATCAGTACCGGCCTAAGAATGTTGTCTAATCCCATCACCCCAACTGCCCAGATGAGCATAGCTGTTCCCCAGACTGAATTGCCAGACCAATAAAGCCATAAAACAGCAGGTATTAAAACTGGTCCAGCACCAACTTGGGCAATGGTTAACATGAAAATCAAGGCGGTTAATAACGATGCGTATGGGATTCCAACCACAGCCAGACTGATTCCAGCCAGTAGAGCTTGAACCAGAGCTGTTACGATAACACCAAGAGCGACGGCCCTGATCGCATTGCCAGCCAAGATAATGGTGTCTTCGCCTCTGACTTTATCCACTCTGCGCGCAAAGCGTTTCACCATCTCCGCAGCAGCTTCTCCATTCATGTAAAGTAAGGCGGAGAGGATCAATGTCAACAGAAAATGCACAAAGACCATTCCAAAGCTCCCGGCTTGTGCCACCATCCAAGTAGCAAAACTTTTTACATATGGTGTGACTTTCTCGGCAAGTGCCTCTGGACTGGCTTCGACAATTTGTTTCCAAAAACCAGCTATTTCGTCACCGACAAGGGGTACATTTTCAACCCATTCGGGCAGTTTTGGAAGGGGCAGCGTTGACAGTTTTTTGCCGAGCGCAGGGATTTGAGGGGCGTTCTCTACAATGGTACCAATAGCCAAAGCCAAAGGAATAACAAACAACAAAATCAGTATTGCCATCATTACGAGCGCAGCCGGCCTTCGTTTGCCACCGAGTTTATGTTGGATTTTAATCATCAAGGGCCAAGTGGCTATGACGATCATTGAGGCCCAGATCACGGCAGGGAGAAATGGTTTTAATATCCACATACAAGCGGCCAACATAGCACACACAATAGCAATGGCAATTGTGTTGCGTATCAAATCTGCGCGCACAGTTTGATCCATTGTCCCTCCCCAAAAAGCTGAGCCAGGTTTGCTTTCAATGTACAAGCGACGATCATCACGATAGCTATATTGGTTTTCAATGGTTCTCAACCGAAGTTAATCATTTTAGAACTTTATAATGCCGATCTCTGCCTGTCTTTAAAGATCAATCCTGTCTTATCGAAGGCCGCTAGAACTATCTGCCAGTTGACAGGGTCTGGATTGCCATCTCACTTTCTAGCCGTTTCACAATGAAGACTTTACAACTTTTTCTCAAAAAGAAAGCCTGATAATAGAAGTTAGGTAAAAAGTCATTGCTTCAATTTCGCGTTCAATGCAGTCGGATGACTTTTTATCAGGTGCCACCTGCGAGGCTAAGTTCTAATATAGCAAATCTTGAACGTTGTGTCGTATCATCGCTGTAATCAATTTTTTTTCGAAATAATAAAGAAAACGGGCACCTTATGTTGGCGCCCGTTGAAAATAAATGGTGCCGAAGGACGGAGTCGAACCGTCACGCCCGAAGGCACCGGTTTTTGAGACCGGCGTGTCTACCAATTCCACCACTTCGGCAAGGCGGAATGCATTATAGGTATTTGTTATTAGAGGGTCAAGCAAATGATCTTTGATTGGCAACTTTATACTCTTAATCTAGGCCAGCGATCGAGATTTCTTTTTATTAAGAAGGGTTTCTTCAGTCGATCGATTCCCAAAGATCAACAGCATGATCAACTAATCAATCTTGAAGACAAGCTATAACCATCTATCAGTGAAAAGTCGTTTCAAAAGACAATCATAATCATGTTGATAAACCTTTTTCAGTGAAACCAGCACTGATGTCAGACGTCAATACAAAAAAAATGAACAGGTAAAATGATTCAAATGATTTTTGGAAAAATATTGTCAGGACTTGTGATCAGCACGTGATTGTTTAACATAAAAAATGAAATGTTAACATTGGGCATGGGATAATTGGAGCTAGGAGCATAGAAAATGAAGAAATCAAAAGGAACAATTGGAATACTCACTGGTGGGGGAGATGTCCCAGGGTTGAATCCTGCTATACGTGCAGTTACTGTTCGAGCATTGCGCGAAGGTTATCGTGTTCTGGGAATACGCCGCGGTTGGGCCGGCATCGTTGAGATAGTCCCAGAAAAAAATGCAAACAACTCCAATTGCGTAATGGAGTTGAGCGAGGAGATAGTCAATCGGGCCGGACGTACTGGGGGTACGTTTCTTCATACCTCTCGAACACGCCCAAGCCACTTGCCCATAACAAATGTCCCTCCCCATTTACTTGATCAATATCCTGACAAAATAAATGATGTAACTCGAGAAGTGTTAAAGAATATAGATTTTCTAGGACTCGATTTTCTTATTCCAATCGGTGGTGATGATACCCTTAGCTATGCCCAACGGTTACATGAAGAGGGCGTTAAAGTCGTTGCAATACCGAAAACAATGGATAACGATGTTCCCGGTACGGATTATTGTATCGGTTTTTCGACATGCGTAACAAGAACGATAGAACTCACACATCGTTTGAGAACCTGTGCTGGTTCCCATGAACGGTTTTTAGTTCTTGAGGTGTTTGGCCGATACGCTGGATTTTCTGCTATTTTACCCACAATGGCAGGCGCTGCAGATCGTTGCGTGATCCCCGAATATCCTTTTGAAATGGAAAATTTATGTGAGCTCATGAGTTACGACCGTAGAAAACATCCGAGCAATTATTCAGTTGTCTTGATCTCTGAAGGCGCAACCATGACACAGAGCGAACAGATGTTTTACGAGGGAAACGAAACAGACCAGTATGGCCATAAAAAACTCGGTGGCATCGGCGATCAAATTGCCAGCCAACTCAAGGAGATGTCCCCGAAATTCAATAATGGGCGTCGAGTAAATGTCCTAAGTCAGAGGCTTGGATATTTGGTTCGATGCGGCGATCCTGATGCGATGGACTCCATAGTGCCCATGGCATTTGGTAATTTGGCTTTTGACTTGGTCCTGTCAAATACCTCTGGCCGCCTGATATCACTCCACAACGGGTGTTATGATACAGTTCCAATCGAGGTGGTGACTGGCAATAAAAAAGTAGTGGATGTAGAAAAGTACTATAATAAAGGAAGGCTTAGGCCGAAATACGAATCTTTCCATCGCCAACCAACATTTATTATGACGAGCGATTTTTGATCGAGAATGCTAGAACATGTCTTTCCACGAAGTCTGAACTTTGGTGACATTGTTGAGTGTAAAAGAGAATTCTTTCTACGATGCAGAAAAAAATCTTATTGGTTGATGACGCCTTATTGATTCGAACGTTTCTCACAGATGAATTAAACGATGAGTTTGAAGTTCGATCCGCAACGTCTGCTGAAGAAGCGATCGGGATCATTGAAAAGGGAGCAAAGGCTTCCGGCAGGGGAATAGCTCCATTTGATCTGATCATAACCGATCTCAGCATGCCAGGATTGAGCGGTTATGACCTTGCCAAGTATGTCAGACAGATGAACCGAGAGAAAAAATTCACCCCGGTTATAATGTTGACCGAGATGGAAATCACTAAAGATGATGCCAGGCAGCACGGTTGTGCCGCTTATATCCCCAAAAGCGAACTACATAAAGTGAAAGCGTTAGTAAAAAGACTCCTTCAAGTATCTTGATTGTAATCATATCGAGAG
>JAFDBS010000146.1 GCA_019313185.1 Deltaproteobacteria bacterium
CAGAACCGGAAACTGTTGTTATCCTCCCGGGTTTGACCGTCTTGCCATACGGTGTAAAACCAGGATTGACGATAAACCTAGCCGAATTAAGGCTGTTTCACGTTTTTGGTAGAGAGAGGGTTTATCAAGTTCGAAGTTATCCTCTTGGTATAGGCCGAGAAGGCCGTTCAACCCCTGAGGGCCAGTATCAGGTCAGCACCAAACGAGTTAACCCGACGTGGAGAGTGCCAGAAGGACTTAGGGAAATTGACCCCAGTCTTCCCCTGTTGGTCAGACCAGGACCGGACAACCCGCTGGGGAAATATTGGATGGGCCTGTCCATTTCAGGCTATGGAATTCATGGGACGAATCGTCCCTTTGGTGTGGGCCGGCGCGTCAGTTACGGCTGTTTACGCATGTACCCCGAACAAGTCGCCGAACTTTATCCGATGGTCGCCATTGGCACATCTGTTCATATCGTCTACCAACCTGTGAAGGCCGGTTGGTCAGGGGACAATCTGTTTTTAGAAGTTCACCCTGACCATCTCGACAAAAAGCCAGACCTTTTTCAGGAAGCGATGCACGTGATCAGCAAAACCGGGGTTCCCAAGCAAATCGATTATCATCAAATCCAGGAACTTGTTAGGCAACAAACAGGAATCCCTCAAATAATCGGCAGTCGATAAAAACCAAAGTGGGGAACAGACTTTTTAAGTCTGTTCCCCACAAGTCCAGTGACAAATCTTTTTAAACAACTATTTGCGAAGACCCATTTCAAAAGCTTTGGCTGCCTTTGCAGCACTGTCTTCGGCCTGAGCTGCCGCTGCTTCCGCCCGTTTCGCGGCTGCTTCGGCACTGGCTGCCGAATTAGCGGCTTGTTTTGCAGCAGATTCTGCTTTTTGCGCAGAGGCTGCGGCTTGATCGGAAGCCTGTAAAGCGGCATCAAGTTTTGCTTGGTCTTCCTTTGATAAGGTTGCCGTACATCCCCCGATTCCAAAAGCTGCCAGAACCAGAAACAAAACCATTGTTCTCATTGCTTTCATCAGTAATCCTCCTTATGAGATTCTTTGAACGCCATATCTAATAAAACCATAAATAGAAAATATGTCAATAATTTATAGGTCTTATGATTAAAAAAACAGCTGGTTTTCAAGCAGGTTTCACTGCTGTCAACATTTTTTGCACGACCTCATGAGTTCATCTTTAGGGCGTGCCCGCTCGAATTTTCTCGTAGGATCAACATGGACGATTCATCCAACCGGAACGGACAGGTTTGCAACACAAATGTTCGCAAGAAAGAACATATGCCACAGGAAAAGGCATATAACGAATCGCCTTTTCCCGTGGTTTTTGTTCATTTTTTACTTGATCAGCGCTTTCAGATACTCGCGGTTTAGCTTGGCAATGAACTTGACATCAATCCCTTTGGGGCAAGCAGCCTGGCATTCGTAATGATTGGTGCAGTTGCCGAAGTCACTCTCTTTGGCGGCTTCGGTCATCGCCATCACGCGCCGATGTGCTTCAACTTTGCCTTGTGGCAAAACTGCCAACTGAGCCACTTTTGCACTGGTAAAGAGCATGGCTGAACTGTTTGGGCAAGAGGCGACGCACGCCCCACAACCAATACACTCCGCCGCGTCCATTGCATAATCGGCAGCCTCTTTGCCGATGGGCAGCGCGTTTCCATCTGCGACCCCGCCTGTGTGGCAGGATGTGTATCCTCCGGCTTGGATGATTTTCTCCAGCCCCGTTCGATCGACGGCAAGGTCTTTGATGATTGGAAACGCTTTCGCCTTCCACGGCTCGATGTAAATTTCGTCACCATCATTGAACTCGCGCATGTGAAGCTGGCAAACCGTGGTCCGTTCTTGCCCACCGTGGGCTTTGCCGTTGATGACTTGGGAACACATCCCACAGATCCCTTCACGGCAGTCATGGTCAAAGGCAATGATGTCTCTACCCTCTTTTGCCAGAGCTTGATTGACATCGTCGAGCATTTCCAGGAAAGACTGGTCGGGGCTAACATCCGGTGCCTCGTAAGTTTCCAGCCTTCCTTTATCATTTGGGCCGTTCTGGCGCCATACGTGAAGTTTGAGTTTCATTATTTGTAACTCCTTACAGCAAGTTTGACGTTTTCAAACTTCAAAGGCTCTTTATGCAATTCGGGCTCAACACCCGCACCTTTGAATTCCCAGGCTGCAACGTAACAGTAATCTTCGTCATTCCGCATCGCTTCACCATCTTCAGTCTGATGTTCAGTACGGAAATGACCGCCGCACGATTCTTCTCTGTGCAAAGCATCTTTTGCAAGCACTTCAGCAAATTCCAAGAAGTCAGCCAACCGCCCGGCATTTTCCAGCTCTTGATTATACTCCTCGTTTGACCCGACAACTTTGAGGTTATTCCAGAAGTCGTCGCGAATCTCCGGAATGCGCTGGAGGGCATGTTCAAGGCTTTCCTTGCTACGCGCCATACCCACATCTTCCCACATAACCTTGCCCAGTTCGCGATGGAGTTCTGAAGGTGTCTTGTTCCCGTCAATCGAAAGCAGCTGGTCAATTTGGGCTTTCACATCTTCGGCGGATTTTTTGAATTCAGCATGGTCGTCCTTGATCTCACCAGGCTTAACCGTCGCCAAGTAGCCAGCTATTGTGTAAGGAATCACAAAGTAACCATCAGCTAGACCCTGCATGAGCGCAGAGGCGCCAAGGCGGTTGGCGCCATGCACCGAAAAGTTTGCCTCGCCGAGGACAAAGAGCCCGGGAACATTACTCATGCAGTTATAGTCGACCCATAGACCGCCCATCGAGTAGTGCGGTGCTGGATAGATGCGCATCGGCTGCTGGTAGGCGTTTTCTGCCGTGATCTTCTCATACATTTCAAAGAGGTTGCCGTATCGCTCCCGAATGGTGTCTTCACCCACGCGTTCTATTGCCGATTGGTAATCGAGGTAAACACCGCGTTTCCCGGGGCCAACACCTCGATTGTCGTCGCATTGCTCCTTGGCAGCTCGGGATGCGATGTCGCGAGGGGCCAGGTTGCCAAAAGAGGGGTATTTACGCTCGAGATAATAATCTCGATCCTCTTCAGGAATATCACCGGGCGCTTTTTCACAATCATCTACTTTTTTGGGGACCCAGCAACGTCCATCGTTTCTCAAAGATTCTGACATCAGAGTAAGTTTTGACTGATGTTCTCCGTGCTGAGGAATACAGGTTGGATGGATTTGGGTGTAGCAGGGGTTTGCCATATAAGCACCCTTTTTTGCCGCTTTCCATGCTGCCGTAACACTGCATCCCATAGCATTTGTCGAAAGGTAGAAGACGTTGACGTATCCCCCTGTTGCCAGAATGACCGCGTCGCCCCAATATGATTCGATTTCACCGGTAACCATATTCCTGCAAGTGATGCCTCGCGCAACGCCGTCAACAACAACAAGATCAAGCATTTCACGTCGTTCATAAAGCTTGACCGTCCCAGCTTTCACCTGCCGAGAGAGCGCAGAATAAGCACCAAGCAACAATTGCTGGCCGGTCTGACCGCGGGCGTAAAAAGTTCTGGACACCTGTGCCCCGCCAAAGGAACGGTTGTCAAGATATCCAGCATAGTCACGAGCAAAAGGCACGCCTTGGGCGACGCATTGATCAATAATGTTGTTTGACACCTGAGCCAAGCGCCAGACATCAGCCTCGCGAGCTCGGAAGTCACCGCCCTTGATCGTGTCATAGAACAGACGATAGATTGAGTCGCCATCATTGGGGTAGTTCTTGGCTGCATTGATCCCGCCTTGGGCAGCAATAGAGTGGGCACGGCGAGCGCTGTCTTGATAGCAAAACGCTTCGACTTGGTAGCCCAACTCCCCTAAGGATGCTGCCGCAGCACCCCCGGCGAGGCCGGTACCAACGCACAGGATTTTAAATTTACGTTTGTTTGCGGGATTCACCAGCTTGGTTTCGAAGCGATGACGATCCCAGGATGTTTCGATTGGTCCAGTAGGACATTTGCCGTCGAGTATCATTAAATCGACCCCCTAAATTTTGACGAGTCCGGCCACGATCAGCACAGGGATAGAGATGTAGCCCAAAAGGAGAACTACAGCTATCAATTTGCTTATATTCATCGTGATCGGAAGTGATTTGTCGTTACTAAGACCCAGAGTTTGGAAAAAGCTCTGGAAGCCATGGCTGACATGAAGAAAAAGAAAGCCCATCGCAACCACATAAACTGCGACAGGCAATACTGCTTGGAAGCCCATGACCACCATGTAGTAGACGTCAACCATGCCCTGGTCGCCCATCGGCACATAAATTTCGGGATTGGTCACCCGCACTGTGAAGTGCAGCAAATGGTAGATAACAAATGCCAGCAAGACCAAGCCAGAGATGACCATGGTTTCTGCAGCGAAACCCGTCTTTTGGCGTTTGACTTGCACATTGGCTTCCGGGGTAGCCGCCTTGTTCTCGATAGTCAACTGTATCCCGAAAAAAATGTGGATCACAAAAGCTGCAAGCATGACCAAGCGGAAAACCCATACCAATGGTCCGAGGCTATGCAGCTTCTGAGCATAGGCGTTGATTGCGTCTGCACCGACAAATATCGACGTATTGCCGAGCAGGTGCACACAAACAAACGCGACCAACACGATGCCGGTTACGGCCATGATGATCTTTCTGCCAACAGAACTTTGCGTCAGTTGCATGATTAAATCCCTTACCCTTCTTCTGTGATGTGGTAGTTATTGATACCAGTCGAAAAAACCGTGTACGGAGAAGCTGAAGACATTACAGAGAACTGTTTTCATCTCCGCTTTCACCGGGAGGGCCTCGCCAACTGGTCGACAAAACCATACTTAGATGTCCCTGGCTAATTCTGCTGCGGAAAAACTTGGTAGGCTCTCTCCGTCCCGCAACAAATCAATAGCAGCTACTGTTCAGCTGCATACTGTATACAGACCAACGTATACTAAACATCGTTGCAAAAAAAATAAAGGAAAAATTACAAAATTATCAAACACCAATTTATCAGCTGCGGGATTCCAGATTTTAAAAAGACAGGCTGCCCAGTGTTTCTATAACTTTCATCAGAGCCTGGCCTCGGTGGCTGATACGGTTTTTCTTGGACAGGGGCAATTGGGCCATTGTCAAACCATACTCTGGAATGAAGAAAAGCGGGTCGTAGCCAAAGCCCCCATCTCCACGTGGCTCCCTGAGAATGGTTCCCGAAATCTGGCCTTCGAACAATAACGGTTCAGAGTCCGGCCGAGAAAACGCCATCACACAACAAAAAGCCGCTTGGCGCCGATCGTCAGGCACGTTTTGCATTGCCAAGATGAGTTTGCGATTATTTGCTGAGTCATCTGCATTGTCTCCTGCATATCGAGCTGAATGGATACCCGGTCGCCCACCAAGGGCGTCGACAACCAAGCCGGAATCGTCAGCCAAACAGGGCAGCCCAGTCTCTTTGGTAACAAACCCAGCTTTTTTTATCGCGTTGGCGGCAAAGCTTTCACCGTCCTCTTCAATCTCTGGTAATTCGGGGAAACGCTCCAAACCCAGCACGACGATCCCATGTTCTTTACAGAGGCGGCTGATTTCTTTGAGTTTGCCGGCGTTACGGGTCGCAACAATCAGTTCTTTCATCCTGAGTCCCGACATGCCAACTGAAACTTTGTCAACTCTGCACAACCCCGTTGAGCTAACTTTCGCAAATCGTCCAAGTCTTTTTCGGTGAAAGCCTCATCTTCGGCGGTCCCTTGCAGTTCAACAAATCGGCCATCACCGGTCATGACCACATTCATATCAACTGACGCGGCCGAGTCTTCAACGTAGTCAAGGTCAAGAAGGACCTGCTCGCTAACGATTCCTACGCTTACCGCCGCAACACTGCTTTTCAAAGGGGACTGGTTGATGAGCCCTTGTCTCAAAAGGTTGTCGATAGCATCGGCTAGAGCAACCCAAGCTCCGGTGATTGCAGCAGTGCGTGTTCCACCATCGGCCTGCAAGACATCACAGTCAATGATAATCGTCCGTTCACCAAGCGCGTCAAAATCTATCACAGCGCGCAAAGACCGTCCGATCAACCTCTGGATTTCTTGGGTGCGCCCTCCCAATTTGCCGCGGACAGCTTCCCGCGCAGAGCGCGATTGGGTGGCACGGGGCAACATGCTGTATTCTGCGGTGACCCAACCTTTGCCACTATTGCGCCGAAAAGGAGGAACCGTGTCTTCGACAGAGGCGTTGCAAAG
>JAFDBS010000147.1 GCA_019313185.1 Deltaproteobacteria bacterium
AGGAACTCTATAAAGATCCGAAATTTGTCTGCGCATTCTGTGGCGCAAAGGTCAATCGCCAAGAAAATCTTTGCAATCCAAAGCCTCTATAAGGTATCAGAAACTAAGCGGTACCGTGAGGGCGGCCACAGCTCCCACCTCACTGTACCGCCGTTGCTCCATTGACAGCCACGCGATTCAATAAACACACATAGTCATAAAAGACAGAATACTTGATGCTGAACTGGGTACTGGAGACGGCGCTGAATTAATCGAACAACTGTCCAGGGCGCTGGATTGGAAACAATCCAGTGAGTCCGTCAGATATCACTGTGATTTCTCCTTGTTCTCGGGAGGGGCTGGCACAAAGTCGCGCTTTTTTTTATTCCATTGGTATTGACCAGCATCCCAGAGAGACTCGAGCGCGTTCCAATCAATATGCACACCAGCCATATCTTCAATGGTGTAAGATGCCTGAAGCATTTCGACATCATTCACTTGACCGTTACCATCGGTATCTGCCCAATGGATTGGCGCTACTTTTGTGATGAGGTCGCCGCCCGTAGACACGACGGCCTGGCTTCGATCCCCACCAACGATAATTTCCCCGTGGAAACTGCCCTGAGTGCCTGTTCGGGATTTCGAGGAGACCTGAATTAAATAAACAATCCGCTTCAATTCATCGCTGTTTTTGACGATCCAACGAGCTACACCGTTAATATTGTCCAGACTCGAAGTGGGCGGTGAGGATTGAATCATTTTCCATCCCTTTGGGAAATTTTCTCGGACTATGAAACCGCCGCTTTTCTCTACTTGAGTCAGTTCAACCATGACGGGAATGCGTCCACCGGGCGCGGCATGTTTTGGGAGAACGCGCGTTGCGTTAACTGTGACCAAAGGAGGGGCTGGCTTGGAAACGATGGCAAACATTATGGCGAACACTACGATCAAGATTGCCGCCAGTCCCAAGAAGATATAGGGTAACTTGACCCGGGGTTGATCTGCTGGAAGGGTACTTTCTTCAGGTTTTCTTAGTAATTCGTCAAGTGTGGTTTCCAGGGCTTCGGCCAGCTTAATGGCATTTTCGCGACGGATTGTAGGATAACGATTATTTTCCCATCTGGAAACCGTATCGGTCGTCACACCAACAACCTTACTGACATAAAGCTGGGTTAACTTTTGACTCTCCCTCAGCCACTTGATTTTTGACGAATCAAGACAGACTGTGGCAAACGTATTGTCGAAATCGGACTTTTCCATAACTCGGCAAAGTCTAACAGGGGTCGCCCAGTAATGTAAACCTCAAAAAACGCATGTCGAACGACCCAACATTGAGCGGCATATCTTATTGAAATTATTTTCATTTCACCCTACATCTAGCGACATACCATTCGATGTCTGCTGTAAAGTTTCAAAATCTACGCTATATCTCTGATTAAATTTGTCGGACCAATACAGCCCACAGGATGGGCAAAACTAAAAAGGAGAGTACACAATGAAAAAACTGGTAATCATGATGATGCTGCTGGCCTTCGTTGGTGTAAACGTCGCAATTGCTGACGACGTTGTCGTCTACGAAAACAGCAAAGGCAATGTAACGTTCAACCACAAAGAACATCAGGACAGGCTTGGTGATTGTGCAAAATGTCACGAAGGGGAGCCAGCGAAAATCGAAGTCAACAAAGAATTTGCTCATGGTTTTTGCAAAGACTGCCATAAGGAAATGAACGGCCCGGTTAAGTGCAACGACTGCCACAAAAAAGAATAGCAAGTTTGATTTAATGGTTTCCAAAAAGGCACCGGATCTATCCGGTGCCTTTTTGCATCGTGGCAGAGGTTCTCTGCTCGGCTGTTCATTGAGAAGCTGAAACCACCTCACCCTTCTTGCGCCAAAACATCAACAGCAACTTTTAATTCATGTTCTCCGCCGCCATATGCCACACCTTTTAGCGGAGTGACATCTGAATAATCCCTACCCCAGCCAACCGTTATATGACGGTCAGCAGGCAACTGGTTATTGGTCGGATCGTAATCCAGCCAACCCACCTCTGGTAAAAACACTGCAAACCATGCGTGCGACGCATCAGCCCCCACCAGACGTTTTTTTCCTTCAGGAGGGATGGTCTCAATATAACCACTGACATATCGCGCAGCTAACCCCTGTGACCTTAGGCAACCGATCGCTAAGTGCGCAAAGTCTTGGCACACACCGCTGCGGTGGCGCATAACCTCTGCCAACGGCGTGGCAATTGTTGAAAACTCTGGATCGTATTTGAAATCCCGATAAATCCGAATCATGAGATCATTAACAGCCTCATCAAGCGGTCGGTCAGGGGCGAAAGAGATTTTTGCGTAATCGTAAAGAGCTTGATCCAAGCGAATCATCGGCGATGGCAAGCAGAACTGGAAAGCTTCGAGAACTTCTGACGTTTTAGAAGTTCGCAACCGATCTTTGACCTTTTCCCAAGACAGTTTATGGGATTCTAGGTCGCGGTTCTCCCTGCCTACTTCGACATCGCTGATTGCTGTGATAGTTAACTCAGTATGCGGCCTCAGAATCGAAAAGTAGGAAGTTAGATTGCCAAAATAATCAGACCTCTCATACAAATCGTTCGGAGGCGGGTCAATACGCATGCTGGCCGACAATACCTGTTGATGTTGAAGAGGACGGGGCAGCAATCGCGCTTCATTGTAACTGATTCCGACCTGTGACTCGTAGATGAACTCGGTCTTGTGGGTCACGCGATACCTCATATCTCTTCACCTTTTGACCGCGCAGCCAGCTGTTGGTGTGGTTCAGAATGACTGAAATAGTCGCGAGTTACTGCATCGGAAAGCCGCCATAAACTTTCTGCCTGGCCGGCAAGCAATTGGTCCAAGTCACGATAAATAGCCAGGTCTTCCTCCAGACAGGATAATTGCGTCGCGTCGGCCAATCTGAGATTTGTGTAAGCGGCCAAAACACAGCGCTCTTCAGAGCTAATGCGTTGGTGTGGCTGCCCTTTAGGCAAATCGGCAATATGCTTTTGCAGCCGCTCTAACTGATACGCCAGGGAGCGAGGATGGTTTTGATCCATGAGCATGAGCTCGATGACCGTTGGCAAATGCATGTATGATCGATAACGCCGCCGGAAGGTATTGAGGCTGTCACAAATGATCAAGACTGTTTCCATCATCTGCCGCTGCACCGGTTCCTCCAGGGAAGGCACCAAGGTAGCCCTAAGCAAGGCGATCAAGCCCAAGCCTCTTTCCAGACGTCGACCAATATCAAGCACAAGCCAGCCAAACTCACGTGTCATGCTCTCTGCAGTTAATCCACTAAATGCAACAAGCTGCATGATCAAATGATCCAGGCGATCCTGCATCCGTGCGTGACCGGCATCTGGAGTTCCGGCAAAATCGACCCAATCCTTTTGAACGGCATCGATTATCCGCCATGTCTCGGTCGGCCAATGCTCCCTAACTGACAAAGCCGACTGACAGAATGATCTTAGCATCGAGGTCAGACTCCCGGACCGATCGATGTCATGAACCAAAGAAAGTAATTCATTCCTTGGATTTTCAAGAAGCGTGTCAGCTCCTTCACCAACAAAACCTGGATAAGTTGAAGTAATATGAGTTAACGCCCGCAAAAGACCATGCAGATAGAGTATGAGATAGTCGCCATTGGCATCGCGTTGTTGTCGCCTTAGGAAAAGGATTGCACGCAGTAATCGTGCTGTCCCTTCGGCACGTTCTACATAGCGTCCTGCCCAAAACAAATTATCAGCAGCCCGACTAGGAAGTGGCTCGGCAAAAAGAGGTAAGATTTGATCTTTTTTGGGTTGGCGCCACAAGCTGACATATCTTACCGGTTGTTTGGAGAGGACCCAAGTATCTTTGCTCAAGCCACCTGCCTTGTTGGACACGACCAATTCACCTTCGCATGGGGCGATGCGCGTCAATCCTCCTGGCATGGCAACATAACCATTATCACTGGCCACTAAAAACGAGCGCAAAATGGCATGGCGGGGTTCGACCAAACCGTCCACCACAGACGGGGCCGTTGAAAAACTGACCATTTCCTGCCCGATATAGAGGTCAGGTTGCTTGCGAATCTTCTCACACAAGTCAGTTTTTTCCGTCGCAGTCAATTGGGCGCCAAAAATCGGCCTGTAGCCTCGTGTTCGATGTATCGTTTTAATCACCAATCTTTCAATATTGTCCAATACGAACCTGCGCTCCCGATCTTGACCGCACCACCAAGTCGCCACAGATGGCAGACGAAGATCTTCATCGAGAAAGTAGCGCGCGATCCCGGGAAGGAATGGAGTTAACCCGGGGTTTTCGAGAATAGCACTGCCAATCGGATTGGCGATTGCGACATGTCCTAGCCTGACTGATTGCAACAGGCCTGCGACGCCAAGGCGGGATTCTTCCATCAATTCCAGCGGGTCACAATATGCATCATCAAGCCGCCTCAATATAACATCGACCTGGTGCAGGCCTTCGAGAGACTTCAACCAGACACGACCATCCCGAACACTTAAGTCATCACCTTGGACCAATGTATAACCAAGGTAGTCAGCTAGATAGGCATGTTCAAAATAGGTTTGGCTGTAAGGACCAGGCGTCAGGATAACTATGCGCGGATCTTCCCGGTTCTGTGGGGCAATCTTGGCCAAGCGGTCACGAAGTGGTTGAAAGAAACTGGCGAGACGTTTAACGTGACATCTCCGAAAGAGCGTTGGGGCAATCCGTGTCATCACCATGCGGTTTTCAAGGGCATAACCAGCACCTGATGGAGTCTGCAAGCGGTCATCAAGCACCCACATTCGCCCGTCAGGGCCGCGGGCCAAATTCGATGAACAGAGGACCAAAGGCCGATCAGTATAAATCGACATGCCTGAACAACATCTCTGAAAACCTGCATGGCCAAAAATGATTTCGGGTGGCAAGACGCCTTCTTTAAGCAGTCGCTGTGGACCATAGATATCTGACAGTATGAGGTTGAGCAACTCGGCGCGTTGCGCCAAGCCTGCTTCGATTTCCAGCCACTCGTCTTCACTGATAAGTATTGGGATGGGATCGAGATGCCAAGGCCGCGCTGCTCCTCGGGTTCCATCATACACATTGAACGTCACCCCGTTTTCCCGAAGCAGTCTTTGTGCTTCTTGGACGCGAAGTTGGAGTCCTGCTTCACCGAGGAGACCAAGTTCTTCCATTAAAGTTTGCCAGTGCGGCTGCAGCTGACCTTGACCGGCATACATCTCATCATAACCTTGCAGACGGGTCTTGTAGAATTGAGTCAGCGATTCTGAGGTTATCCTGTCTGCCTGGTTCACGTTTAGATCTCTCAGTTGATATCAGTTAGGGTATGATCTGCCAGGCAATTATATGCCAGGAAGACGGCGCAAATCCACGGTATAAGGAAATTCGTCATTAGGCTCCTCGGCGGGAGCAGTCATCGGACCGACTGGGCCGGCATCTGGTGCAAACGTCCCGCCTGTTGGCCGGATAGGTGGCATGGTCAGAATAGCACCCGGAGTGGCACCAACGTCCCAAAAACGAGTAATCCTGCGTGCTTCGGCCGCGTAGGCATTGACTGGGAACACATCATAGCTGCGGCCACCGGGATGGGAAACATGATATGTGCAACCACCTACAGACTGGCTGTTCCAAGTATCAATAACATTGAAGACTAAAGGTGAATGTGGCTTGATGGTCGGGTGCAAAGCTGAGGGTGGCTGCCAAGCACGATACCTCACCCCCACAACAAATTCTCCATGGCGTCCAGTAGAGCGTATGGGCAAACGTCTGCCGTTACAAACCACTGCATGACGGCTCTCTGTGAAACCAGTGATGCGCAACTGTAAGCGCTCGACAGATGAATCAACAAACCGTGCTGTGCCCTGACTCCCCATTTCTTCGCCAAGCACATGCCAAGGCTCTATGGCAAAGCGCAATTCCAATTGCATGCTATCGATATTTACAGAACCGAAATGAGGAAAACGGAATTCAAAAAACGGGTCGAGCCACTCGAGTTCAAATGTGTAATTGGCTCGTCGCAGGTCTGTTATCACATCTTTGAGATCTTCTCGAACAAAATGAGGCAAAAGGAAGCGGTCATGCAGTTCCGTCCCCCAACGGACCAATTCGCCCGTATAAGGTTTTTTCCAGAACCAAGCAATCAAACCCCTTAACAAGAGGTTTTGCACCAAACTCATGCGCGCATGTGGTGGCATTTCAAACGCACGCAATTCAACTAAACCCAGCCGACCTGAAGAGCTGTCAGGAGAGTAAAGTTTGTCAATACAAAACTCAGCACGGTGGGTATTGCCTGTCATGTCGGTCAGCAAGTTGCGCAATAGTCGATCAACTAGCCATGGCGCAGGGGCCTCACCGTCCGGAATTTGCTGGAAAGCAATTTCGAGTTCGTAAAGGGAGTCGTTGCGTGCTTCGTCAACGCGCGGAGCTTGGCTCGTTGGCCCAATAAACATTCCGGAAAACAAGTAAGAAAGACCAGGGTGATGCTGCCAATATGTCACCAAACTGCGCAGCAGATCGGGACGTCGCAAGACAGGGCTGTCTGATGGTGTTGGGCCACCGATGGTAATGTGGTTACCACCACCGGTGCCGGTATGCCGGCCATCCAGCATGAACTTCTCGGTTCCTAATCTGCTTAGCCGCGCTTCCGCATACAGAGTTGTCGTGATATTCACCAGTTCACGCCAGCTGGAAGCTGGCTGGATGTTGACCTCAATCACTCCAGGGTCAGGTGTGACCATGAGGCGTTCGAGACGGTAATCTCGCGGTGGCTCGTAACCTTCAATGACAACCGGAAGAGATAGGTCGTTCGCTGTTGCTTCGACTGCGGCGACCAAGGTCAGATAGTGTTCAAGCATGCTTATCGGGGGCAAGAAAATGTGGATTTTACCTTCTCTGAGTTCCAAGCAAAGTGCTGTCCGAGGGATATCCTCATCATTTTTTTTGCCAGCGCCATTGTCCACAGACTCCATGCGCTGTTCTCTGGCTCTGTAAGATTCAAAACTTTTCTTTTCGATGTGACTATAGTGCTTGGCCACTTCTCCGTGGTAATCCTTCAATGGAGGCAATTCGCCAAACTGGTCATGTTCCTGACGGATCGGTTGTCCTTCCGGATCTTGCCAATCAAGAGAATCCAGAGGTAGACGCAGCCCCATAGCTGAAGCCCCCGGGATAAGAAACATGTTGCCACGGCGGAATGCCCAATTGCCACTCTGCCAGCAGCCGTCATTGACATCCCAATCCAGTGGAAGCACATAGCCTGCGGGTCTGCCCAGACCTTTATCCAAAAGCTGGGCTAAATAACGCCTCTCTAACGGGTCTTTCAAATCAGCTTTGAGAGGATCGATATTTTCGGGCAGGGTTCCCTCTTTCCATAGATAATAAAAGGTGTCTTCGTAGCCAGCGATCATGAACTGCGGATCAATGCCAAGACGCTTGGCCAGTTGCCTTCCAAACATTTCAGCGTCATTCAAAGTCTGGCCATAATTCTTCGAAATATCAGATAACAGCCCATTGTCATGCCAAATTGGGACGCCGTCCTTCCGCCAAAAACAACCGTACGCCCATCGAGGCAAAACCTCTCCTGGATACCATTTGCCTTGACCGAAGTGCAATAGCCCTCCCGTACAGAATGCATTGTGCAATCGCCGGATCAGTCTGTTGGCCAATTGCCTTTTATGCGGTCCATCGGCACGGACATTCCACTCAGCGCCCTCCATGTCATCAATCGACACAAAGGTCGGCTCCCCTCCAACTGTCAGCCGGACATCTCCGTTATCCAAGTCTGCATCGATCTTTTGCCCCAAAGCATCGATTCTATCCCATTGTTCGTCACTATAGGGGCTGGTCACTCTGGGATCTTCATGTACACGGGTTACCGTGTTCGAAAAGCTAAAGGAAACCTCGCATTGATCGGTGGCTCCTGTGACAGGCGCCGCACTTACATAGTGTGGCGTACAGGCTAAGGGGATATGTCCTTCACCGGCGAACAGTCCTGACGTTGGGTCGAGTCCAACCCAACCAGCGCCGGGTATGTAGACTTCAGCCCAAGCATGTAAATCGGTGAAGTCTTTTTCTGGCCCTGAAGGGCCATCGAGAGACTTCTCATCACTGGTTAGCTGTATCAAGTATCCAGAGACAAATCGTGCGGCCAACCCGAGGTTCCTCAGAATCTGGACCAACAACCATCCAGAGTCCCGGCAAGAGCCAATCTTCTTATCCAAGGTTTCTTCGCAGGATTGAACCCCTGGCTCCATGCGTATTGAGTATTTGACGGTTTCCCAAACCTGACGGTTAATCTCAACCAAAAAATCGACTGATGGTTTCGCAGTCAGGTCAATAGTCTTTAACCAGGCAGATAAAAGAGGGCCTTTTTCATTTATTTCAAAATACGGGGCGAGTTCTTTATGCAACTGCGGTTCGTAGCCAAAGGGAATTTTGTCTGCATACTCCTCAAGAAAGAAATCGAACGGATTGATAACGGTCATATCGGCAACCACTTCGACTTCTATTTTCAATTCACGAGTTTTTTCCGGAAAAACCAATCGTGCTAGATAATTTCCAAATGGATCTTGTTGCCAGTTGATAAAGTGCTTCGCCGGCTGGATCCGCATTGCATAAGACCGAATTGGTGTTCTGGAATGGGGCGCAGGCCTGAGTCTTAAGATATGGGGCGACAGATTGACCAGCCGGTCAAAATGATAATGAGTAACGTGATTGCAGGCGACACGAATGGTCATAACATAAGTCTCCTTATGAGCTTTTGTTGGTTTGGATCATTTCGAGCAACCACATGCACAATCACAACAAAAGGTGGGGCCCGACTGACTTGGCTTCAGTCAGGATTGTTCAGCTGTACGCAATTCAGGAATCGAAAAAAAAGTATCAAATACAGCATCGCTTACATCGTTCAATCGGGTTTGCAACCCGTCAATGAACTCATGAAGGCCCATAGTCTTGATATCTTCAACAGAAATATAATCGATATCAGCCAGAAGACGGCCAAGGGTTTTTTCGGCACGATTGGAGAAGCGCCCTCGCATGGTGCCAGAGATGGTCCGCAACGAGAATTCTGCCATAATGAGACAATAGTGAATTGCACGCGGGAATTCTGCATTTAGCACCAGAAAGTCGATAATTTCGTCAGGTGCGATTTGGCCATATCTCTTTCGGTACATTTCGAACGCACTCGCAGATCGAAGGATTGATCCCCAGAGGATATGGTCAAAGGGCGTCCCTATGTAATCCAACGACGGCAACAGAATAAAGTATTTAACGTCGATTATCCGAGCTGTCTTGTCGGCTCGCTCCAACATGTAGCCTAACCGTCCAAACCGCCAAGCTTCATCATGTGTCATAGTGTTTTCGGCCAGGCCGGTGAAAAGATGGCTGGCCATCATGATCTCAACAAAAAAATCATGCGGCAATTCGATCCCACCACCCTGTCGAGCCGCATCTTTGAGCATCAGATAAAAAGTGTTTATTTGCTGCCACATTTCAGAGCTAATCCATTCTCTGACCGATCGGGCGTTTTCTCTTGCCTGGCGAAGACAAGAAAAAATTGAATTCGGATTGCGATCATCAAATGTCAAAAAATGGACAACATTCTCACGGTTGAACTCATCATAAAACTGTTTAAAAAGTTCTTCGTCACCTGTGGTTACAATCAACGGCTCCCATTGCCCGCCAAAACCAGCAGGCAAATCAAGGATCATGTGATAATTTGCATCCATTATCCGGGCAACATTCTCGGCACGCTCGACATAGCGAGCCATCCAATGAATCGACTCAGCAACCCGGCTTAGCATGAATCCCCCCCTTCTAAAACCGATGTCTCGACAACCCAGGTATCTTTGCTTCCGCCTCCTTGGCTGGAATTCACCACCAAGGAACCTTTTTTTAATGCCACCCGGGTCAATCCTCCTGGCATAACGTAAATGTCCTCTCCAAACAAGATGTAGGGTCGCAAGTCCACATGACGACCTTCAAAATGGTTGTCAATGAAGGTTGGAACTCGTGATAAAGCCAGCGTTGGCTGCGCAATATAGTTGCGTGGGTTAGATCGAACCTGTAGACCGAAATCATCACGTTCCTCTTGAGTGGCATGGGGGCCAACCAACATACCGTAGCCACCCGATTCGCCGACTTTTTTGACAACCAGCTTATCCAAGTTTGCCAGCACATGTTTCAAGTCTTGCTCACGCCAACATAGGAACGTTTCAACGTTGTTGAGAATGGGGGCTTGATCAAGATAATACCTGATCATGTCCGGCACATACGCGTAGATGGCCTTATCGTCTGCCACGCCGGTTCCCGGAGCATTGGCCAGGGCGATTCGGCCCGCCCGGTAGGCGCGCATAACTCCCGGAACACCGAGCATAGAATCATCACGGAACTCTTCAGGGTCAATAAAATCGTCATCGATACGACGATAAAGGACATCAACTGGTTTCAAGCCAGTAGTTGTCCGCATCATGACCCGATCATCAACAACGACCAGATCACGGCCTTCTACAAGTTCGACGCCCATTTGCTGGGCCAGAAAGGAATGCTCAAAATAAGCGGAATTGTATATCCCAGGCGTCCAAACCGCAACAACAGGTTTATCGCGACGTGGTGGCGCCAGGTTTTCAAGCATCTCCAACAAGCGATTCGGATAGTCCGCAACCGGCATTACCCTCGCTGCATCAAACGCCTTTGGGAAACTCCGCTTCATGACAACACGATTTTCGAGCACATAAGAAACTCCGGAAGGACAGCGCAGGTTATCTTCCAAAACGTAGAACTGTCCATCAGCGCCACGAATTAAATCGGTTCCGGTGATATGACACCAAACCCCGCCTGGCGGATTGAGCCCAACACACTCCGGACGGTAACCACTTGCTGACAAAACCAACTCTTCTGGGACGACACAGTCACGAAGGATATTTTTTTCATGATAAACGTCGTCAATAAAGTGATTGAGGGCCAAGACTCTCTGTTTTAGTCCCTGTTCAATAGTAGCCCATTCGCTTTGGTGGATGATTCTTGGGACAATGTCAAATGGGAAAATCCGCTCGGCACCCTGTTCGTCCCCATACACGCTAAAGGTAATCCCCATTTGCAACAAACTTTTTTCTGCTGCTTGTTGTCGACGCTGAAGTTCCTCAAGAGGCAACTGTTTAAAACGCTCTATAACTGCTTCCGTGCCCGGTCGAGGGTTCCCGTGGTCGTCAAACATTTCGTCATAAAATCCATCGAGAGCATAGTCATGGATTAGCATAAAATCCCCTTCTAATGATGAAAAATCAAACTTCTCATATTGTTAATTCAAGCCGATTCTGATAATAAGTCAACTCAGAACATCTGATGAAATTTCAGTTACTTGGATTTCACAGATTTCCGATTGCCTGAGCAGATCAGGAGAGAATACGACAAAACAGAGGCCTTGAATGTATGAACTTTAAATATATTTTCTGGGACAATGATGGTGTTTTAGTCGATACGGAGCATCTCTATTACCAAGCCAATCGTGAAGCGATGGCAAAAGTCAATTTCAATCTGACTCACAGGACTTTTGTTGATATGTCCCTGACACATGGGCGTAAAATCCTTGACTTGGTTGAAGATATGAAGCTTTCATCAAACCAAAAAATAGCTTTGCGCGATTGGCGAAACAAACGTTACATGGAGTTGCTCTGCGATGGGGAGCTCGTACTGCCAGAGGTCAGGAAAGTTCTTTGCCATCTGCACGGCAATTTTGGCATGGCTGTTGTTACAACTTCCCGTCGCGATCACTTCGATGCCATCCATCGCAATTCTGGGTTGTTGCAGTTTTTTGACTTTGTACTTACTCGTGAGGACTATCTTCACGCCAAGCCTAATCCCGAACCTTACTTGTTGGCACTCGCCAATAGCAAAGTGCCCAAAGACAAATGCTTGGTGATCGAAGATTCTCCTCGCGGTTTAACTGCTGCCAAGGCAGCAGGTTTAGCATGCTGGATCGTCCCCAGTAAGGACACATCTGGCCAGTCTTTTGCCGGAGCTGATCGCATCTTGGGTTCAGTCAGTGAACTCTTGTCTGTTCTGATGTAATCATTTGCTCCTTTCTTGATTCAAACTCTTAAATTTTGATTATTTCTTGATTGAACCTCACCACTTTGTTATAAAGACTGCACTCTTCGTGATGCCTGCAAACCGAAGAGTCATTCGGCCCCGCGTATCCCCCCCTCCTTACGCGGGGTCTTTTTTTCAATGAGGGACGATACCAATCTCACCGTTTGACTCATTTTGGTGCCATCTTGTTTATTTGCTACCAGTTTGTGAAAATGTTATTTACCGAGTGAACTTGCCAATGCCCTCGATCA
>JAFDBS010000148.1 GCA_019313185.1 Deltaproteobacteria bacterium
GATTGCACCATGCGGCAATTTCTTTCGGACAAAATCCGATCGCCCTCCCGAAAGGCGTGAGCTTGACCGGCCTCGGGAAATTGGGGTCTTCATTGATGAGCCGATTCAATGTTGACCTGCTTAAGCCCACAAGCTCTGTCAAATCGGCCATCCGCAAAAACAGCTTTTTTTCTTCCGTCATGTGTTTATCCTCCCGCACAAAAATTTGCATTTCCTATTATTGATAGTGGGGACGAGTCACCCATTTTCTAAAATTAATTTTTGTTAATGTAAAAAGGTGGCAGTTTTCCCCCGCCGAAGAGATGGCATAGCGTGGTACACATTTCAGGATATCTCGATGAATTGTAACGGTGCCGACAAAGGTAGCACGGGGGGTAGCAAAAGCAGGTTTTGGAGAAATTTGACAAAACAAAGGGCTTAGCTATAATAAGCTAAGCCCTTGAAATAATTGGCGGAGGGGGTGGGATTCGAACCCACGGTACCTTGCGGTACAACAGATTTCGAGTCTGTCACCTTCGACCTCTCGGACACCCCTCCGTGAGTATCAGGTTGTAAGGAAATCCTTTATAAAGTTTTTTGTGCTTTTTTACCAGCTCTTAATTCTCTGAAAAAATTCGATAGCATCTCACTGCATTCTTTGGCCAACACCCCTTCTGTGATTTTTATTTTGTGATTAAATCGCTCATCCTGTGAAAAATCATAAATTGATCCCGCCGCACCAGCACGAGGGTCCCGGCAAGCAAAAACCAGACGTGGTACTCGTGCCAAGATAGCCGCCCCCATGCACATTACACATGGCTCCAACGTTACATAAAGTGTTGTATCAAGCAATCGCCAATGACCGATAGATTGAGCGGCCTCATGAATTACAACCATCTCTGCGTGAGCAGTTGGGTCTTTAGTAGTTTCACGCAAATTATGTCCCCGAGCAATAATTTGTCCTAGATGTACAATGACGGCCCCAATTGGTACTTCTCCTTTTTGGGACGCAATCTCTGCCTCAGCCATTGCAGCCAACATGAAGTATTCGTCGCTCTGCCAATCTTTATCCACAGTTTTTAACTTTCCTTTCATATGTACATTTTGCAAGGCATTTTCCCAAGGCAACTTCATCTTGTCAATAGATCCAGTTACTCGAATTAAGCATGACTTTTCGGCTTTTTTAACAGATTGACTTCGCCAGGCCGGCTGATAGAAATAATTATAAGGGCTTTCTCATCTTTGCAAGTTCCCGTTTAAAAAAGGAGCGACTTATGTTGAAACCCAAATTGGTCTGTTGGCTGAAAGATTTGTCTCGTCATGACACAAGTCTTGTCGGAGGCAAGAATGCTTCATTGGGCGAGATGATCGGGAGACTCGGCGGGCGAGGGGTTCTTGTACCAGATGGTTTTGCCACAACGGCTGAAGCTTACCATTTGTACCTTATTACCAACAATTTGGTAACAGCCATCTCTTCAAATTTAAATGCATACCGTAAAGGCAAAAAAACTTTACGTCAGACTGGTGAAGCAATTCGGCGCCTTGTCAGGCGCGGGCGATGGCCAGAAGAACTCTCTAGGGAGATATGTCTTGCCTATCAAGAACTCAGCAATCGCTTTGAACGCAATGAAGTCGATGTTGCCGTACGAAGTAGCGCTACAGCTGAAGACTTACCTGAGGCAAGTTTCGCTGGCCAACAGGAAACCTTTTTAAATATTTCTGGCGAAAGTGAGCTGCTTAATGCCTGTCAGCAATGCTATGCATCTCTGTTTACCGACAGGGCAATTAGTTATCGCGAAACCCAAGGGTTTGACCACATGCAAGTAGCACTTTCCATTGGGGTACAAAAAATGGTTCGTTCGGACCAAGCCTCTGCAGGTGTTATGTTCACTTTAGACACTGAGTCAGGTTTCCCAGATGTTATCGTGATTGATGCTGCTTGGGGGTTAGGGGAAAATGTCGTGCAAGGTAACATAATCCCAGATAGTTACCGAGTGTTTAAACCGTTACTTGATGCCCCGGAATATGTTCCAATCCTGAGCAAATCTTTGGGCACAAAAGCACAGAAAATGATTTATTCGCGACATTCTGGGCGTTCAACACTCAATATTCGAACGTCTGCTTACGAACGCCAAAATTTTGTTCTGAATGATAGTGAAATCTTGCAGCTCGCTCGTTCAGCAATCGTTATCGAGCAGCACTATGGAACGGCAATGGATATCGAGTGGGCCAAAGACGGTCCAAGCGAAAAGCTCTTTATCGTGCAAGCCCGGCCAGAAACCGTCCAATCGAAAAAACAATCTGAACACTATAAAAGTTTCCGATTGACACAAAAGGGTGAACTTTTGTTAACAGGTTTAGCAATTGGAGAGTCAATCGCCGCAGGCCCTGCGCAAGTCATTCAAAGTCCCAATGAGATCGAGTCGTTTGAAGCAGGGAACATATTGGTCACCGGCATGACCGATCCTGACTGGGTGCCAGTCATGAAAAAAGCTGCGGGCATCATCACTGATCATGGTGGCAGGACCTCTCATGCGGCAATAGTAAGCCGAGAGCTTGGGGTTACTGCAATTGTCGGGACGGGCAATGGGACAACAACTTTAAAGACAGGCCAAATTGTTACGCTTTGCTGCGCTGAAGGTGAGCAAGGTAAGGTCTATAATGGAAGGCTTGATTACGAAGAGACCGAGATCGACCTTGCCGGATTGCCAAGGTTGCGTACTCAAATCATGCTGAACATTGCGAGCCCAGAAGCCGCCTTTCGTTGGTGGCGACTGCCTTGCCAGGGGATTGGTTTGGCGCGAATGGAATTTATTATCAATGACATTATCAAGGTCCATCCAATGGCTCTTGTTCATTACGATAATCTTAAAGATAGGGATGTTAAGATAGAAATTGATGCGTTGGCGCAGCAATACCCTGATAAAAAAGAATATTTCATAGACAAGCTTGCTCAAGGAATCGCAACCATCGCCTCAAGCCAATATCCGCACCCGGTGATTGTAAGAATGAGCGATTTCAAAACCAATGAATATGCCAACTTGATCGGTGGGCACTTATTTGAGTTTAAAGAAGAAAATCCGATGCTTGGCTTTCGAGGAGCGTCACGATATTACAGCGTCAATTACCGTGCAGGCTTTGCCCTTGAGTGCGCAGCAATAAAAAAAGTACGTGAAACCATTGGCTTGTCTAATGTAATTGTCATGATACCCTTCTGTAGAACATTAACGGAGGCAGACAAGGTTTTGGAGCTTATGGCTGAAAATGGATTAGCCAGAGGGACCGGAGGACTGGAAGTTTATGTGATGGTTGAGATCCCATCAAATGTGATTTTAGCAGAAGAGTTTGCCAAACGTTTCGATGGCTTTTCGATTGGCTCAAACGACCTCACACAATTGACCCTTGGCGTCGACCGAGACTCAGAAGTTTTAAAAGAACTTTTCGATGAACGCGACCCAGCAGTAAAATCTTTTATCGAACATGCTATCCAGAGCGCCAACCGCACAGGAACTAAAATTGGCATATGTGGCCAAGCGCCCAGTGACTATCCAGAGTTTGCTGATTTTTTGGTTAAAACTGGAATTGACTCAATTTCTCTGAACCCAGACAGCGTAATCGGAGTGATACATCGACTTGGAAATTTGGAACGCAACAGTCAAAATTAATGCTTGTGCTTTTCTAGAACAATTGATTAAGAATGAATGCCACATGAAAATTTGGCACAAAACGATCTTCGGTTATAGTTTAGAGAAAAGAAAGGAGGATATGATGAAAAAGATTATAAGGGCAGGAACCGTCCTCGTCGCGGCATTGTTGGCGTCAAATGCTGTCGCCCTTGAGACCGGTGATCTTGCTCCCGACTTTACTGCAAACTCAACTATGGGGGAAGTGACGCTCAGCCAAATCATTGAAAAAGGCCCAGTAATTTTGGCTTTGTATTATGCAGACTTCACCTCTGGCTGAACAAGCGAAATGCAAGCTTTTCAAAGTGATATTGATGACTTTGAAAAGCTTTCCGCCCAAGTCTTGGGTGTCAGCTCTGATTCACTGGAAACTCATCATGAATTCGCAAAAAAACTCAATTTAAGCTTTCCGTTAATTGCTGACGACGGCACAATCCGTGAGCTTTACGGGGGAGGCAGGATCACCTACCTGATTGACCAGTCTGGCGTTATCCAGTTTATTAAAAAAGGGATGCCCGACAACAAGGAATTCTTACGCGAAATCGGGAGCCTCCAGTCATATTGATCATTGGGCTCTCCCGAAAGTTGAACGTCGACGAACGGGAGAGCCTTTGTTTTCCGTTTTTTATCCTTATCAAAAGCTAACTTTATGCACCACTAAACTGAAGTCCGAATGCGTCTATTTTCACTAAAAGGCTTGAAAAACAAATGCGGTTTCTCAAGGTTTTTATTTGAACAATTGAACGCTTCGATTTTAGCTTGCTGCTAATTTTTTAAGATTTTGCTTCAGTATCGATTGAGACATAAAGGTGAGCCAATTCTTGGTGAATGTTCAAGGTTGTTATTGACCAAATGCGGTTTTAGTTTTGTTCATCCCAGCGATATTTTGGTGAGAAAAGCTCCTATTACAAAAAATATGAATTGTTTTCATAGACTTCATTAGACTCATAATTTGTTATATAGGAAAATTTTTGAACACCGACAGAGGTGGTTCAGAAACATGATTTCTAATCGTGTCTTTGCAGAAAATTTTATTGGCTCCTCAATAAACATGCAGTACAAATTGAACAGCAACATGATTCCTCTTGAAAAATTTGCAAACTCTTTAAAACTTTTTACCATTGTAAACAACTAGTGGATATCAGTCAGACAACACAAAAA
>JAFDBS010000149.1 GCA_019313185.1 Deltaproteobacteria bacterium
CTGTAGACAACTTTTTTATTCCGTATGAACATACAAATGCAGGTGCGCTAACCTCCCATAGATGCCCCAAAGACTTCGGGAGCAGGGGGTCGCTGGTTCGAATCCAGTCATCCCGACCAGTCATACCAAGGAGCGACCTTCCCGAGGTCGCTCTTCTTTTTTGTCATCCGGGGCCATTCCGGTCCGAATCAATCAGAAAAGTGACAGTTTGGGTGATCAGAGAGTGATGTCTGGTGCTCCGGGGCGGAGTTTCCCCTCCGTGACAGGTCTAGGGCAATACGAAAGAATTAATTCAAAGGTGTGAACTTGCTTCTTTGTAATGATATCAAATTATTAAGCGATATAACCTACCAATAAGCTGTGAAATAACTTATTGAAATTTATACTAAACTTGTCATGTATTTTGAGTTTGCATTAATTTGTTTTATTTTATCTTCAGTTAGCTCCTTGTAAATTTTATGGCACAGAATATGCCTTTTCATTCTGTGTTTGTTTATTGGCCGAGCGCTTATGAAGCGCTCATTTATTTTTCGGGTTCTCACAAGACAAGGAGGTATTGGAATGAAGACGAGAGGGATTGTGTTTGCTTTGATTGCTTTGATCGCTGCGCCATTGTTATTCGCTGGCGTGGCTGAAGCTCGTCAGGCCATGTACAACAACCTGATGAGAAGTGGAATCTATCCTGCTTTGTACGGGACTAAATTTGAGACCTTCAGATGTCTCTGGTGTCATGTTGAAGATCAAGCAGGACCTAGAAATCCTTATGGTCAAGACATGGAAGATTATTTCATCACAAACAATACATGGGATGAAACAGCAGCCGCTATTGCCATAGAACCACTTGATTCGGATGGCGATGGTTATACCAATATTGAAGAGCTTAATGCAGCAACTTGGCCTGGGTTTGCCGATGATAACCCTGGGAGTTCAATGTGCACAGATTTAGACAATGACGGTTTTGCTATTGAAGGTGGGACCTGTGGTCCCGTTGACTGCAACGACAACATCCAATCGATCAATCCTGCAGCATCAGAGATTTGTGATGACAACATAGATAATGACTGCGATGGGACTGTTGACTGCCAGGACAATGAATGTACCAACGATGCTGCATGTATTGTTTGTACTGACAGTGACTCTGACTCATATGCCGTAGAAGGTTATAGTTGCGGTCCTGTCGATTGCAACGATAATGACCTATCAGTTAATCCGGGAGCCGTTGAGCATTGTTCTGATACTCTCGACAACGACTGTGATGGTTTAATTGATTGTTCAGATGCAGACTGTAATGGTGATGTAGCATGTGCACCTGCCTGTATCCCCGAAGCTTCTCAAGAAAAGGGCAAAAAATGTAAAGATGGAATCGACAATGACTGCGACGATGTTATTGACGCAGACGACCCGGATTGTGGTGGTGACACAGGAGATACCGGAGGCATAGAAGGAAAAGGTGGAACATGCAGTGACGGTATCGACAACGATGGAGATAATTTAGTTGATTGCGCTGACCCTGATTGCAGCAGAAGCAAGGCTTGCAAGTAATTAAACTGTAATAATAATATTCACAGGGGGAGTTTATCCTCCCCCTGTTCTGTTCCCAAAATCCTACTGCCCCGAGCAAAAATTTTCACCAGAACCAGAATAAGACCGTGTTTTTCAACTGACTTCTCACAAAACCGCTGAGTACCTTACATCTTTACCTAAGACACTAAAGGTTTCGGGATACTGCGCGCTATGGGCATAAATTTAGGAATTTGGCAGGTGTGCTATACGAATGACCCCCGCTGAGGTAGAGATATTTATGTCCCTCGTGGAAGCCTCTGTCTGAGCGTCGCCTGCTCCGGGAGCAGGGGATCGCTGGTTCGAATCCAGTCATCCAGACCAGTCATAACAAGGAGCGACCTTCACGTGGTGGCTCTTTAGACCTTATGTCAGAAGAAGGTGGAGAATATTATTCTCTCGATCCAAGCTTACATTCCCATCATGATATGTTTTTATTGTTGAAATGGCGGGGATGATTAAAGTGTTTGAGCTAAATCAAATGCTCCTTAATAATGGAGCCCTACTTGGTGAATTTTTATCAAGAGGACCAGAAATGAAGCCAACTTACCCTTAATAAAAGTCGCCAGCGTCTTGTGAATTAATTTGCAAACATATTTGTTTAGCAATAAAGGATGTCTCAAATACCCAGAAGTCTTCTGCAACCGCATTTTGGGCAACGACCTCCGGCAAAGTCATCCAGACTGCCAATAAATTTACAAGCAGGGCATTTTATGGCACTAAGCCTTGTCAAGCAGTTTGGGCAAGTATCTGCTTCCCCATTGATATCAGCATTGCAAAAGCTACAGACTAAATTAATCATAATTCTGTGAACCTGTCCTTTAGGCAATCATTTCAACGCAATCAGTATGTCTTGTCATTGCAGAAATATAACTCAAAACTCGTAACTAATCACCAACTAGAATCGCTCAGTTCATATATGAAATCCTGACTTATGTGACTTAACAACTTGATAATTTTTTGAAGCATCAAATAATTGTTGCTATGTTGACATAGCAATCGTTTCCCCTAAAACCTTTCGTTTTCAGAACAAGTGCGGTTTATTGTCGTTTGATTTTTCATAGATAGCTTTATTAAAACTGCTTTATTTATTAACTCTCAAAATGGTTTATAATGGCAAATATGAAACACCTAAAAACAGTAACTTACTTATTCATAAGTCTCTCCATAGGGATTCATTTGGCCGCGTTTCCGGTCCATTCAGAAGTTATTAAAACCTTGTATCAAGATATTCAAATATCTGTTCTTGTCTCTGGGTTAGAACATCCCTGGGGCCTGGCTTTTTTGCCTGGAGGCGAGATCCTTGTTACAGAACGGCCGGGGCGTTTAAGGATTATTCGTGAGAGGCAATTGGACCCAAACCCAATTGCTGGTTTGCCCATGATTTCTGCAAGAGGCCAAGGTGGCTTACTAGATGTTGTCCTTCATCCCAAGTTTAGTGAAAACAATCTGGTTTACTTCTCTTTTTCAGGGCCGGGAAACGACGGAGTCGGAACTGAAGTCGCGAGAGGCAAATTAGTTGAAAACAGATTGGAAGATGTTCAAATCATCTTTCGCATGAAACCAAAATCAAGTTCAGGTCATCATTTTGGATCGCGTCTGGTTTTTGATCCTGATGGTTATCTATACATTACGCTTGGCGACAGAGGTGATCGGGAGCGAGCCCAGCTCACCAACGACCATGCCGGTTCTGTTGTTCGTCTTCATGACGACGGTCAAGTTCCTTTAGACAATCCATTTGTCGGAAAGACGAACTGGCTTCCCGAAAAATACACATTGGGTCACCGAAACATTCAAGGAGCCGCTATACACCCGAAAACAGGGACATTGTGGATACACGAGCATGGCCCACAGGGAGGAGATGAAATCAACATCATTGTCCCAGGGACCAATTACGGCTGGCCGGTGATAACATATGGTGTAAATTATGTGATTGGCACTAAAATTGGCGAAGGGACACACAAACCAGGACTGGCTCAGCCAATTTACTATTGGGTTCCTTCTATAGCACCTTCTGGTATGACGTTTTACTCGGGTGAAAAATTTCCTAATTGGCGCGGGGATCTCTTTGTCGGAGCTTTGAAAGATCAAATGTTGGTTCGCTTGCGCCTTGACGGTAGTTCGGTTTTGAATGAAGAGCGATTATTAAAAAACAAATTGGGGCGAATCAGGGCTGTTGCTGAGAGCCCAGACGGTTATCTTTACCTGCTCACCGATGAAAAGAATGGGTCACTTGTCAGGCTAGAACCTGCCCAACAATAGATCTTGACAAAAGATTTCTCAATCAAATTTTTTTAAAGACTTCGATGAGGATCAATAGGCCACAGAGGGTCTTCTAAAATTATGTGCCCGGGCAGCGTTGCCGGACACAGCGCATTATGAGGTTCAAAGATTCGGCTTCTTGATCATCGTCAGGAGCAAGTCTAACAACAGCTACAATCAGAGTAATGGATAAAAACAAAAGATTTAGTTGATAAGTTTAATTTTTAGGCCCATTTGATTTATGTTTATTCTTTTGGCCTTTCTCTCTCAACAGTTCAAGAATCTGATTATTTCCTTGTCGTTCTGCCAGTATTGCCACCGACTGATGCGGAAAGCGCGGGTGTTTATCGCTTAACTGTGCATCAGGGTCTGCTCCTGCATTTAAAAGTAAAGAAACCATATCAACGTTATTGTTATAGGCAGCAATCAGCAATGGCGAGCTGACTCCTTTGGGAGACGGCAGGTTGACTTGCGCCCCCTCCTCGAGAAGATATTGTGCCATTTCTAGTGAATTATTCTTTACTGCAGAATAGAGGGGCGTCCAGTTATTATGAGTTTTCATGTTTAATTTGGCACCCTTGCTGACAAGATTTTTGGCTATTTCCATGGAATTGTTTTCAACGGCAAAATAGAGGGGCGTTCGACTAGCATTATCCTTAATGTTGACATCAGCCCCTTTTTCAATCATCAGTTGAACCACTTTGAGTTGGTTATTGCTGCATGCTGCATGAAGAGCTGAAAAGCCAAGTCTATTTTGATAATTGGGGGCAGCGCCCTCTTCCAGTAAGAACTTGACGATATCAAGGAATCCTCTCTCTGACGCAAACATTAAGGCCGTGGAGAACTTCTTAGCTTCAGGACTGTCGACTGGTTCTCCCTTTTTTAGTGCGCGGGTCACTCCGTCGAAATCTCCTAAGTTCGCTGAAAAATGCAGCGGGAATTCAATCAACTCTGAAAGACGAAGTGTGTATATTTTGTCAATTTCCTTGATTGACTTAGAGTCAATGTTCTCTATCTGCCAGTCGTCGTCCTCAAATTCGTAATTCAGGGACAATAAACCTTCAAACCCTGCTTTAGCATTTGGGTCAAGGGCCTTTATAAAAACCTTTGCGATGGCCATCTTATCTTCGTACAAAACATCGATTAATTTTATATAGCTATATTCACTGACTTCAACGACCACACCCGGGCCAAGGGTGATACTTTGATTTTTTAAATCACGCTTAACTTTGTCAAAAGTTATCTGAGTGTCGGATTTTTCATTGCAAGAGGTTATACTCAGGAACAACAGCGCAATCAACCAGAGCGGAAAGGCATATTTGTAATCGTTCATGTAATGCACCATATGGATAAGTTAAAACAACGAGATAACTATACCGAATCACATAGCTTACTAAACAGGAATTCTTTTGATAAAACTAAACCCTAGAATTCAATTTAATTGCTCCCATTCTGCACTTTAGCGAGTCCCTAAACTGACAACTTTATCGATTGTGTCGATCATATTTTTTGAACTGCTCAACTTGTAACACTTAAAAAAATATATTCCAATTCGCATACACCATCCTGTAGTGGTAAGATTTATTTAATATAAAGTCAATGCTGCAAGCAGTCAGTCCAAAATGATTTTTTGTGGCTGTTGTCCTTGTTAGGAATTGACTTCATGAAGATTAATCAGTTCTAGAAATCAGAGACAAACAACCGCATAAAGGATATGACATGAAAATCATTGCATTTTTGATACAGGCCGGAGTCATTATTGCCGCATTGGCATGTTTCCCAAACACCGTCGAAGCGCATCCCCACATCATCGATGCAAAGGATAAGATCGAAATACCGGTGGACATACTTCTGGAGGAACTAGAAAGTGTTCAAGTGATATTTTTTGGCGAGTTTCATGATCATGTTGGACATCATCAGGCTCAATTGTCTCTAATAGACGCCATTAAAAAGGGCGAGAGGCCTCTCGCCGTAGGGCTTGAAATGTTTCGACGAGACAGCCAGATAGATTTGGATGTCTGGACGTCCAACAAAATGCCACTTTTGGATTTTTTGAAGATCTACGAGGACAATTGGAGCATGTGGCCAAAATATAGTGAAATCTTTTTGTATGCCCGAGATGAATCACTGAAAATGGTTGGTTTGAATATATCCAGGGAGATCACTCGGAAAGTTGCCAGCACAGGTTTTAAGTCGTTATCTATCAAAGAGAGGGAACTTTTGGGTAATGTGCAGTGCGAAGTTGACCCTAGTTATGAGCAATTTATAAAGCGCGCAATGGGTGGATATGGCGGGCATGGTGATCAGTTCTTGTTCTTTTGTGAAGCTCAGCTGTTATGGGATACTGCAATGGCCCGAAATATTATTGAATTCCTTGAACACAATCCAGACTACAGGATGGTAGTGCTTGCGGGAAGTGGCCATGCCTGGAAATTTGGTATTCCGAGACAGTTGCTTGATCAATCTGATATCAGCTTCAAGGTAATCCTGCCGGAGATGCCAGGGCGCGCTGACCGAAATAATGTCACTGAGGACATCACAGATTATCTTTGGCTTGATGAAGGTGATGACGGCTGGTCTTTCTGATTGTACCGTTTTATAAACTTAAGGCTTTTCCGTTGGGTTAAGATCAATGTCTTCAGCCTTCAAAGCTTGATGACAAAAATTGACCGACCTGGTTTATCGCGTTAGAGACAAACTAAAAATACATTACCGAAATAGGGTACTATCTGATTTGATTGAACTCACAGTTTGTAATTTCTTAATATACTGCTTTGTGTTCGCCCGGTAGGAGTTAAAGACACTCGGGAACAAATGTCTGTTTTACAGGCTCTGCCAGATAGAAATTATTCAACTTTTAATTTCTATTCTTGCACAATCAAGTTTCTTTCATAAGCACACTGTATAAAAACAAACATCAGCAGATGTTAACGCCTTATGTGCACAATTCTATTAAATCTTAAATTGAATGGTTTGGCGAATTCTTCGCGTGAGTTTCAATATTTTAATCAAATCCCATGGGAGTATTATTTTTCTTCACATTAGTTTGCAAGGACTTATTGAAAGACTTTGGTGTAATACCTTGTTTGATAAGTTTTCTAAAAGGCTCAAAAAGGTTAATAATTTCAAAAAAATTAATCCTTTGGTTTAAATCGAAGTTGTTTTAGAATGAATGTGTTTTACTATATAATTTATAACGACACTGTTTAATGGCTTTTTTGAGGCTCGTCACTCAAAAAATGTAATGGATCATGATGAGAGGTTTTGCTTTGAATTTCATCACAAGTATTTCACGAATGCCGCTTACATTTGCCTTTCAGGCATTGTTGGTTGTCCTTGCATTCAATATAGCCATCTTCCTTCGTCATGATGGAGGATTCCCCGCTCTTTATGTCACCAATTTTTCAAGTCTGGTTTTGCCTCTGGTCCTCATAAAGTCTGTCATTTTCACAAAAATGAATACTTTAAGCCGATGGTGGCGTTATGTCTCGATTTATGATTTGGTAACGCTCGTCAAGGCAAATTTAATCGCATCAACTGTTTACGCCCTTTTTGTGTTCTATGGGCCTAGCGGTTTTTACAAAGTAAGTTTAGCAACCTTGATTTTGGATGGCATGGTTTGCTTTCTGATAACCAGTGGCGCACGGGTCGCAGTCCGTTTGTGTCGTGAATATATCAACGCGGCCAGAAGAGCTTATTCCAAAGGTTCAGAAAATGTTCTGATTGTTGGTTCCGGGTCAGTCGGGCAGTCCATTGCAAGAGATATTCAACAAAATCAAAATCTGAAATGGAGAATTGCTGGATTTGTAGACCAGGACGAAGCAAGAGTTAAACAGCGATTTCAGGGGGTCCCGGTTATTTCTTCAATCGAAGATTTAAGCCCTAATTTAAAAGCTTTAGACATCAAATTAGTTATCATTGCAAATCCTTCACTAAACCAAAAAGAACTTCGTGAGCTTGTCGAGATCTGTCACAAAAATAAAGTTAAATCGAAAATTCTACCTAATGTATCAACAATCCTGACCGGAGATGTTTCGGTCAATCACGTGCGAGACGTTAAGTTTGATGACCTCCTCGGCAGAAAGCCTGTCGAGCTTGATGTCAGCAATATTAAAAGTTACCTTCTAGGAAAAAAAGTGCTTGTTACCGGTGCCGCCGGAAGCATTGGCAGTGAAATCTGTCGGCAAGTCTCACATTATGGCGCAGACACTCTGATTCTTTTCGATAGTGCTGAAACACCTCTGTTTGATATCGAAAGGGAGCTTCAAAAAAAGCACCCTAATACAAACTTTATTGCAAGACTGAATGACGTCAGAGACAGTTGGCAGGTTGATCACATATTTAATACTTATCGCCCCGATGTTGTTTTTCATGCAGCAGCCTATAAACATGTTTCTATGTCGGAAAACAACCCTTTAACAGCGATTAGCAATAATGTCCTTGGCACACGGATACTGGCTAACGCAGCCGACAGGTATAATGTCAAACATTTCGTGATGGTTTCAACGGATAAAGCTGTTAACCCAACCAACATTATGGGTGCCAGTAAACGGGCAGCCGAAGTCTACGTTCAAGCCCTGGCCAAGAAAAGCCAAACTAAAATGGTTACGGTCCGTTTTGGAAATGTGCTCGGTAGCAACGGTAGTGTCGTTCCAATTTTTCAGCAACAAATCCGTAATGGAGGCCCTGTCACAGTTACAGATGCAAATGTTACGCGTTATTTTATGACCATTCCCGAAGCGGTGCAACTGGTCTTACAAGCAGGGAGCATGGGACACGGCGGAGAAATTTTCGTGCTTGACATGGGCGAACAAATCAAAATAACGCATTTGGCCGAAGAATTAATTCGACTTTCAGGGATGACACCGTATCAGGACATTGAGATTGTTTTTACAGGTCTGAGACCTGGCGAAAAAATGCATGAGGAATTGCTTCATGACAGCGAAGGGGTGCTGAAAACCAGCCATGAGAAAATCTGTGTCGCAAACTCACGATCGCATAACTTTGAAGAGCTGGAAAATCAGCTTGATGAGTTGCATATCGCCTGTCGCACAGCAAATTTAAAGGAAGCTTTGGGGATTGTCTTTTCGATCGTGCCAGAAAATCGATGTGAAAAAATTCACCAATCCGTTAACTACAAACCAATAAAATCCAAAATTCTTAAATTCCCAACAGCTGCTTCAGATTAGACCCCCCCGCGAGTTCAAGCCAGGTTTAACCTTGGAGGGCTGAGGCAGCAAAAACAACCCGTGACATCCGCAATGACAAACATAAATTGCCCAATCAATTGTTCTTCTTCTTTAAAAACAATTTAAAACAGTCCGAGCTTAATCCGTAATAGGCGTTCATTGCTGTCTTCAGTTCGAAGCTAGAGGGCATAAACAAGGCGGCAAAATTTAGTCGGCGAGGGTCTCGGCAAGCAAACCCGTAAAGACTCTTGAGATTTAGGAGCCGACATGCTAGAAAATTCCACAAGGCATTCGGCTTGTAAACAGACAGCATATCAAGTTCATCAAAAAACCTTGGGTCATGTTGAACTTGACAACCAAACATATGGCTGAACCGTTGTTTTTAGTTCAGACCAAAACGGTTTACAGACTTATATTTTTGCAGAATGAACCATTTTCTTTTTATCGTTATCGTTTTTGCTGTTTATTTGATTGCAGCCGTACCAACGGGTCTTGTATTGTCAAAAGTTTTCGGCTATGAGGATGTGCGCAACAAAGGCAGTGGAAACATTGGTGCCACAAATGTCTATCGCGTGGCTGGAAAACTGCCGGGGGTTCTGACTTTAATTGGCGACATACTGAAAGGTCTGTTGCCAATCTTGTTGATCAAGCACTTTCTTAACCCATCAATGCCGCAACTTGGCATCGTCGGTGCCGTTGCAATTCTCGGCCACTGTTACCCTATCTACCTAAAGTTTCAAGGTGGGAAAGGGGTCGCAACAGCTCTCGGTATTTTCTTGGTCTTGTCCCCTTTTGCTGTTTTAGGTGCCTGTGTCATTTTTGTTGCGACTGTATCCATCTCACGCTTTATTTCTCTTGGGTCAATGTTTGCGGCAATTACCGTGCCCCTCCTCATGCTCATGTTAGACCAGCCTGAGCCTTTGGTTATCAGTGCCCTATTTGTAAGCCTGCTGGTTGTTTGGCGGCACCGCAGCAACCTGAAGCGGTTACTTGATGGCAGCGAAAGTCGTTTCAAAGGGTGATTTGCCCAATATGGCCCTTTGTAAATCGACGGACGATTTTTTTTAGAAGTTAGGGACCGTGGAGAACCATAGCTTATTTCAGAAAATAAAAACTTGGCTCATCCGCCTCTTTGTTGTCTGCTGCACTTTGCTGTTGGCTATTTCGCTCGTGGTGGCAATCAAAGGTTATCAGTTTACAAGCACGGCGGTCGCACCAAACGGAGACCAGGTCATCTTGATTCCTCAGGGTGCTTCATTTGAACGGATTGCTCAACAACTCGAGCAAGCTCATATCATTAAAGGTAAGCTCTATTTTACTTGGATGGCCCGCTGGCAAGGAAAGGCTTCGTTGGTTCAGGCAGGGGAATACCTTTTTAACGAGCCAGCAACCCCTCAAATCATTTTGCAGCGCCTGGTCAGCGGGGATGTCCGAAAAATTCAGATCACTTTCCCAGAAGGGCTGGCTATCAAAGAGATCGCCCAGAAGGTGGAAGCCGCTGGCATTGGCACATCTGCAGACTTTATTGCCCTTGCAAAAAATTCGCCTTTGGCTGAAAAATTCAATATCCCGACTAAAAGTTTGGAGGGGTACCTGTTCCCGGAAACTTATACTCTACAGTCAACGACAACGTCAGAGCAATTGATCAAAGCCATGGTTATTCAATTTAACCGGCACCTCTCCGACGATTTACTGGTCGCGGCCCAAAACCATGGTTTGAATCGGCACCAGTTGGTAACTCTGGCTTCCATTATCCAAAAAGAAACAGGTGTCGTGGGAGAAATGCCTCTTATTTCTGCGGTTTTTCATAACCGGCTCAAAGGTCAGATTCCCCTTCAAGCTGACCCAACTGTGATTTATGGAATTGACAATTTTGATGGGAATTTGACCCGCAAGCACCTTGAAACGCCCACACCTTATAACACCTATCGCAAAAGGGGTTTGCCACCCGGACCAATAGCGAATCCGGGCAAAATGGCCCTGCAGGCAGCGGCATATCCGGCAGATGCCACATACCTCTATTTTGTTGCCAGGGGAGATGGTACTCACGAATTCAGTCGCAGCCTTAAAGAACACAACCGTGCGGTCCAAAAATTCCAATTGCGCCGATAGAATCCAAGTCTGTTCAATTACCGCTAATCGACAGACTCCGCTCCTTGACATGAAAACCTGGCGTGTCACCACCCAGTTGGTAAAACCTGAGTCACTTTAAATGATTTTCACTGGAGCAAAACCGCCTCCAGGCGTCTGCATGTTGGTCACTTGGCCTTGATAAAGCCTTGCCGTCACCCCTAACACCTGGTTGCGATAGCAAAACAGTCGAAAATCGCTTTTCATTGTCCCAAAACCGGGAATCTCGACCTTTGCTGGCAAAGCCCGCCTTTGAACCACAGTTGTCGCCGGATCGAGTTGATCAAAACGTTTGTGCGTGATTTTCTCACCCAGAAGGACACCTTTACTGCCATACTTGGTGGTCGGTTTAAACACCCAGTGCTTTCGCTCTCCCCAAACAGTTTCTTTGTCGAGATCTGCCAACAAATGCGTTTCCGGGATCGTATCGAAAAGCAACTTTACTTCAGATTTGTTTAACGGCAAGACATCAAGACTTTTCCGGTCAGACCATAAACCAAGACGTTTTTTGTCAGCAAGCAAACCATACATGCGCGGGTTTGGGGTCAGGCAGACTTGGCGCGATAAATAGGCGGATCTTAACCCTGACAAGGCTTCACGATTGAGATAGAAATCGCAATGACGATTATAAATCAGGTCAACCCTTTGGCCGGCGAGAAAGACACCGTCGCTGTTTGCGGTAAGCTGCGAGGGGTCGGCAATAGAAGCTTCCGCCCCCATCAGGTTAAACAAATCGACAAACCGACACATTTCTCCATACAACGCTTGACCTTGTGGATCTTCATCAATGATCACCACACGCTTAGGGCTTTCATGCAGACGACCTCGGTAAGCACTGTACTCGAGACAAAATGTTTTCCAAACTTTACTGATCAGTTTGACCGGGAGGGCTCGTATGTTATCGACGTAGTCAGGAAAGGCTGCACGGCAGGCGAGATGGCTACCACCAGCATTGGTATTGATTTCAATCAGCTTCGGTCCTTCCTCGGTGACGTGAAAGTCATATCCCATCATAACCGATGCGTGGCGGGGATCAAATTGGGCAGAAACAGGTAGTTCTTGGTTTATCAGTTTCAGGTAAGAGGAGCTCTGACTGAGGCGATCCATGATACGGACCAGTCGGATCATTTGTCCAAGGGCGCTGACGGACAAGCAGACTTGCGTATGTGTAAAAGCTGTCTCTGGCATATTCTTGAACGCAAAGGATGAGTCAAATCTCAATATTTACATCAGCAGCGCTGATGACACAATGAGAGATTTCTGCACCCCAGCCAGATGGATAAAAAAATCCTGAAATCAGCTTTTGAATTCTATCCGTGATGGCGAACCTAGTCTTGAGGAAGAGCTTCCGCCATAATCTCTATTGTGTGCGCTGCACGGATCTTTTTGCCCTGTTTTTCCAGTCCGCCACGGATTTGCATCATGCAACCAGGGCAATCCATAGCAACGCACTTTGCTCCGGTCGCTTCGATATCACTGATTTTGTCATTCAATATTCGCTTGGCAATGTCTGGCTGACTCGTAAAAGAGTACGAGCCGCCGAAGCCACAGCAACGATCGCTATGAGCCATTTCGACCAAGTCACGCCCTGTTTGGGCCAAGAGGTCTCGCGGCTGTTGCCAAACTCCCGCACCGCGTTTGAGGTGACATGAGTCATGGTAGGTCACGGCAGCGGGGTCGGCAACTTTCTCAAAGCTTGTTCCGCTGTTAAGCTTCTCGACAACAAAGCGCGAAACATCGCATGTGATCTCTGAAAGGTGACGTGCCCGTTCAGCCCAAACGGGATTGTCTCCCAACAAGTCGAGAAAATCACGTTGCAGGGCCATTGTGCAGGTGGGGCAGGTCGTAATGACATAGTCAGGGTCATCGGCTAACATTGCAGCAACATTTTGTTCTGCCAAAGCGATGGCGGTTTCCCGGTCACCCGAGTAAAGTGCCGGAACGCCGCAGCAGTTCTGGTCGAGTGGCATGGTGACTTCAACGCCCAAGTGGTTCATCACCTGAACAAGGTCATGTCCTAATTCTGGATAGACAAAATCATTTAAACATCCTGCAAAAAAAGCAACCCTGTATTTGGCCTGAGCTTGTACTTGATTCAATGTTGCCCACTGGTCTCTCAGAGGAGCGTCGGCAATGGCCGGCAGCGTCCGCCATTCTGTCAAGCCGGAAAAAAACAGCGGCAAATGACGAATTGTCCGTTCACCTCGCGTGACCGGTTTCTGGAGGCGGCTGGCGGCTCTTAGCAGCCCATGAAAGAGCTTTCGATTGCGCATCACTTTTTTGAACACCAGTGCTTTGCCAGCACCGATTCCTTCTTCCTCTCCAAGGACTTCGCGAAGGTGCAAAATAATGCTTTCGAGATCGATCTGGCTTGGGCACACCGCCACGCAAGCTCGGCAACCTATGCATGCTCTCACCAGTTCAGAAGCATTTTCCAACCCGTGAAAAAATGCGGTCAGAATGATGCCGATCGCACTGATATAGATATGCCCAAAAACGTGACCGCCTACTGTCTGGTATACTGGGCAAACATTGGCGCAGGCACCGCATTTTATGCAGCGCAACGCATCCTTGCAGTGTGGTGATTTCGCCAAAGCAGTGCGGCCGTTGTCCAGAAAAACGATATGCAATTCTTTTTTTTCATCTGCGCAAGGAACCGCTCCGCGAATCCAAGTAATGTAAGAGGTGACCATCTGACCGGTCGCGTTCTTTGGCAGGACATTGATGATGTCATGAGCATGCTCCAGACGAGGCACAAGCTTTTCAAGTCCAACCAAGGCGACATGAATTTTCGGCAAGGTGGTGACCAAGCGGGCGTTTCCTTCGTTGGTGACCAAGGCCAGCCCCCCGGTTTCTGACACGGCAATGTTGGCTCCGGAAATCCCCATATCAGCTTCGAGATAGGCCTGGCGCAACTGATCCCTGGCGACTTTGACAAGGTGCTCAATCTCTGCCGGTTCTTCCCGGCCTGTCTCCTTACTGAAGAGTTCCGCAACTTCTTCTTTGAACATATGAATGGCTGGCATGACCATATGGCTCGGCCGCTCGCCTGCAAGCTGGATGATCCACTCGCCAAGGTCGGTTTCCAAAGCTTTAATATTCGCATCTCTCAATGCTTGGTTGAGATGGATTTCTTCGCTGGCCATACTCTTGCTTTTTACAACCTTCTGCACGTTTTTCTCTAAAGCCAGTTGAGTAATATATGCATTTGCCTCGGCTGCAGTTTTCGCTACAAAAACCTTTGCACCTGCGTGTTCTGCATTTGCGATAAATTGGTTAAGGTAATGGTCGATGTTATCCCGCACCTCGTCTTTCATTTTGCCAATGCCGTTGCGCAACTCCTCAAAATCCTGACCGGCAAAAGCCTTTTCTCGTGCCAAGGTGTAGGCATCAGCAAAACGATGTAAAGCTTCTTGAAGACGTGGTTTATTTAGAGCCTGGCGAACTCGGTGCTGGTAATTTCGACTGCGTTCTACTTTGTTCATATTCTTCCCCTTGAAACAGTTAAGGGTTGGCGCTGATGCCGTTGACAAGCTACCGGTTGCCTCGCTGGCCAACCATTTATGACAGCTGACAGCGTATGGCTGGCATCAGCGTTCCATAAAATCACTTGAAATGCCTTCAAGCAGGAGGACATGGAGTTCGCGTGGCCCATGGACACCAATGGTTAAAACCCGTTCGATATCCGCTGTACGGCTTGGCCCTGTCAGATAAGCGAGGTAAACCTGCGGCCATTGCTCATGGAGCTTGCGAACAATCGGTAGCGCTGCATTGTAGTCAGAGACAATTTTCGCAGGGTCCAATACAACAAAGTGTTTTTCCGGGAGCGTTGATGCAATCCGCACATTTTCGTCAGTGCTCTCAAGGACCACTGTCCCGGTCGCTGCGATACCAAAGTTGGCGCCAGTCAGTCCGCCGGCCGCTTTAGCACCGTTGGCACGGAAATCATCACAAACCATTTCAATCCCGGCCTGAGATAGAAAATCTTTCAGCCCAGCTTGTTGTAATGAGTGAGAATCGGGTGCCAGAAGAGGCCCTTGCAAATGCGCGCCGATGTGGGCAACCGCATCCGCTGCGTTTTTCACCACTTCGGCGACACCACCAACATTGCGAAGAGCCTGAATGAATTGTGTTATTTTTTTGTCCATGACGTATAACCTTTAAATGGTCTTACCAATTTAATACTTTAGATTTTGCTGAAATGTCAAGGATTATAACAGAAAAACAAACAATGTCTCACTGTCTCATTAATTTTAAATATGAACGCACCCATCTTGATCGGGCCATTTTTTTCAGGTCGGTTTATTGGTAATTAAATATACTGACCCGGCTTGATTCCCTTTGGTTTTATGGTTCAATCCATTATCAGGAGGATTTTTGCTTTAGCGTTAGGTGGTATTTCTTTGTTTTTACAACTTTTCCCAAGACGCCCTCTGTCTGAGTTTTTTTTGCTTGCCACGCCCACTACGCCTTAGGAGGCCTTCATGCAAAACGTTTACATAATTGCCGCTCGCGGTCGTCTTTGCGTCTCGTTTGGCGGTGCGCTCGCGGCCATACCAGCCCATGGCCTAGTTGCCAGAGTTCCTTAGTGACTGCTTGCTCAGCATCACTTGCCGTCTTATGCCCGTGTTTCAGAGATTATTGGGCATTTTGCTGAGGGCTCGGCCAAGCGCCAGTTCTGTATTGGAAGAGGGAGCCGTAGCGGTCGTCGTGAGGCGCTGCACATGAGTTGAGCTAAATGAACAGGAGGCTGCAACATGAAACCTATCTTTAATGATGCATCTGCTGCTTTGGATGGTTTGCTTCACAGTGGGATGACAATCGCAGCCGGAGGGTTTGGCCTATGCGGTATCCCTGAAAAGCTGATTTTGGCATTGCGCGATTCGGGAATCATGCAATTGACCGTGATCAGCAACAATGCCGGTGTTGACAATTTCGGCCTCGGCCTCTTACTGCAAACTCGACAGATTAGCAAAATGATCTCATCCTATGTAGGTGAGAACGCACTTTTTGAAAAACAATTTCTCGATGGGGACCTCGAACTTGAACTCACTCCTCAGGGCACTCTTGCCGAAAAACTGCGCGCCGGTGGCGCGGGGATTCCCGGTTTTTATACGCGCACTGGCTACGGCACGATGTTGACGAAAGACAAAGAGATCCGTGACTTCAATGGAACCGGCTATGTGCTGGAGGAAAGCCTCCGCGCAGACTTAGCGATCGTCAAGGGCTGGAAGGCCGACAAGGCAGGCAACCTCGTCTTGAACAAAACTGCCAGCAATTTCAATGTTGCCTGTGCCAAATCTGGAATCATAACGGTTGCCGAGGTCGAAGAGATCGTCGAAATTGGAGAACTAGATCCGCATAGCATTCATGTTCCCGGCGTTTATATCGACCGGCTGGTTCTCGGGCAAAACTACGAAAAACCGATTGAACAACTGACGTTATCCGGCACTGAAATCTCGGCCAAAGGCTTTAGCCCCCAGCGGGAATGGATGGCCAAACGGGTCGCTCGCGAGCTATCTGACGGAGACTATGTCAATCTTGGCATTGGCATGCCCACTCTTGTTGCCAACTTTATTCCACATGGCATCCAAATCACCTTGCAATCAGAAAATGGCTTGCTGGGAATCGGCCCCTTTCCCACCGAAGACCATGTTGACCCTGACTTGATCAACGCCGGAAAACAAACCATCACCGCATTGCCAGGCGCTAGCTATTTTGATTCTTCCGAGTCATTTGCAATGATCCGCGGTGGCCATATTGATTTATCGGTGCTTGGCGGCATGGAGGTTAGTCGGACCGGAGATTTGGCCAACTGGATGATCCCTGGGAAAATGGTCAAAGGACCTGGTGGTGCAATGGATCTGGTTTCGGGTGTCAAGAAAGTCGTCGTCATGATGGACCATTGTGCAAAAGACGGTTCACCTAAGATTGTCGAACGTTGTAGCCTGCCAATCACCGGCGAGGCGGTTGTCGACCTTCTGATCACAGATAAAGCAGTCTTCCACGTCAATGCTGAGCACGGGTTAACCCTTGTTGAAATCTCCCCATTTTCAACTTTAGAGGGCGTTCGGGCCTCCACAGGGTGCGATTTCCAGACTGCCGAGAACATGCAGACCAACCGATCCTTTTCTGAATAAGGAGAACCACACATGTCTCAAAAGGTTTCTGTCATCACCGGAGCCGCCAGCGGAATCGGGCTGGCTGTTTCGGAAACACTCTCCAGAGAAAACTATAAGGTGATCATGGCAGACGTTAACCGTCAAGCCGGAGAGCAACAGGCGCAACGTCTGGACGGGCGGTTTTTCTATGCTGATCTGTCCAAGGCGGCGGATTGCAAATCCCTGATTGACTTTGCCGCATCTGAGTTTGGCCGGATCGATGTCTTGGTCAACAATGCTGGCATTCAGCACGTCAGTTCAATCGAAGACTTTCCTGAAACAAAGTGGAGTTTCATGCTCGACCTGATGTTGACGGCGCCATTTCTATTAACCAAATATGTCTGGCCCTACATGAAACAAGCCGGTTGGGGACGGATCATTAATATAAGTTCCGTACACGGTCTTCGCGCCAGTGCCTACAAAGCAGCCTACATCACTGCTAAACACGGCCTGATGGGTTTGACGAAAACCGCCGCATTGGAAGGCGGCCCTTTCGGCATAACAGTTAACGCCATTTGCCCGGCTTATGTAAGGACGCCTTTGGTTGACAATCAAATAAATGCTCAAGCGGCGACACATCGCATTCCGCGAGAGGAAGTCATCGACACCGTCATGTTGAAAAAGGCCTCGGTCAAAAAGATGATAGAGCCCCATGAAATCGGTTCAGCTGTGCTCTACATGTGTTCAGATGCAGCCTCTTGCATGACCGGAGCAGCATTGACTATCGACTGTGGTTGGACAGCAAGTTGAGTCCCATGCTGGAAAGATATGGTTGACAGTCCTGGCAAATCATATCGCCCAATGTCCGTACATCAGCTTTCATAACCTCAGCCCTTGGAGAGAATTGTCTTTCAACAGCATGAGCTGCAATTTCAGAAGGAGACAAGGTAAGTGTTGTGTGCAAAAACATTTTGCCCTCTGGCGGTTTCGATGAGCTCACAACGATGGCCTGACATTATGGTCGACATGCCAAATGGTCTTTAACCTTTAGCCGATGTTTCACAGCAGCCATTCAGAATTTTTAAGATTTTTTGATCCAGTTCATCCGAAGCATTGTCTGAGCTTGCCTGTCTTTGAAGACCTTCTTGGCTGAGCAGGGGACACGGTTTTTACGAGTCCTTCCTTCATCTATCCATTGTTCTCGGTCTGGCTCTGACAATCTCTCGGCCTGATCCTTAGATCATGACCTTGCAGCCATAGACGTAACTCCCGGGAGGCTTAGGCTGGCCAAGGTCCTGCCGCTGCGTTGCTTTTACGATTGCTCAGTGATTGCTGCGGCCGTTGATCACAATTGGCCATGGCAGGATGAGTTTTTTAGAAAAAACCGCGCTCGAAAGCTTGCAAAACTGGAGGACAATGGTAGGGATTAACATGAAGGCATAACAGTGTTTGTTTTTTTTCTTGACGCCTTTACAATCTTCGATTATGGTTTACATTCAATTGGTCTTACCAATAAGTGGTCTTAATGTTTTTGCCATTAAGCGGGAGTGGGGCTGGTCGGGCTTCACCCATGTTGTTCACAACAATAAACTTTAAGGAGGCATCATGAAACGGTTCAACTGGTTATTAAGTGTCTTGATCGTGGCAAGCTTGGTCATCGTCCCCAATGCTTTTGCTGCAAAACGGGAAAAGTTCGGTACAGACGCCCGTCATGAGGAAGTAAAAAGAGAGTTGCGCCAGATCAAACCTTCCAAGGAAGAATTTAAATGGAAGATGGTTATGCCTTGGTCCAAAGGTCTTCTTTTCTATGACATGGCACAGCACTTCGCAGACTCTGTTGCGCTTGCCTCGGGTGGCCGTCTGGACATCAAGGTTTTCTCAGCCGGCGAACTGGTCGGCGCCATGGAGTCGTTTGATGCTGTTTCCAAAGGCGCAGCTGAGGTCGGCCATGACTGGCCAGGTTACTGGAAAGGGAAAAACGAAAATTTTGTTTCCTTCGCTTCGGTTCCCTTTGGACTGGACGCGGAGGGCTACAACATTTGGCTGTATGAGCGTGGTGGCCTCGAGCAAATGCAAGAACTTTACGGTCGCTACAACCTCGTCGCGTTTCCCTGTGGAAACGGCGGCCAGGAAATGGGCCTTTTCTCAAACAAAAAAGCCACTAAAATGTCTGACTTCAAGGGCATGCGCATCCGTACACCCGGCTGGTTTATGGACATAATGAACAGCCTCGGCGCTTCTGTTTCGCCTTTACCTGGTGGCGAAGTTTACCTGGCTTTGGAGCGCGGAGTAATCGATGCAGCTGAATTCTCCTCTCCTGCCATCAACTACCCAATGGGCTTCGACGAAATCACCAAATACGTCATTGAGCCTGGCGTTCATCAACCCTCTGTACAGTGTTCTGTCTTCTTTAACAAGGATGCCTGGGAAAAGCTTCCCGCCGACCTCAAATGGATCGTCAAAATCGCCGCAAAGGAAACTCAGCTTTGGGCCAATGCATGGATCGAGAATCTGAACATCCAGGCAATCAATAAATTTAAAGAGAAAGTCGAATTCGTGCAAATGGACAAGGAAACGCGAAGTGCTTTCGCCCAGAAAACCAAAGAATATCTCGAAGATCTTAAGGCAAAGCACCCTGACGTCAAAAACACACTGAATTCACAAGAAGAATTTAAAAAGGAATTCTCCACCTGGCGTGAACAGCGCAGTGGTGTGGTCCCATGGCCAATTGACGATTATATCGCTGGCAAGCAGAACTAAGCAAACTTGATAATAGCCTAAAGGGCGGGGGCCACCAGTCCCCGCCCGCGTATCTGACTCTTCGCTTGAAACGCATTTTTGAGAGGGCATCATGAATCCTCTGGCACACGGCATAAATCGCCTGAACGATTTCACCGGCGCGATAACGAGTTACCTCGTCCTGCCACTGATCTTCGTGGTCGTCTATGAGGTCTTCATGCGCTACGTTTTCAATACTCCAACCTCATGGGGCTTCGAAGCGACCACCTTTATCTACGGCATCCACTTTGTGCTGGGCTTTGGTTATACCCTTAAGCACAATGGCCATGTGGCCATCGATGTTTTCGAAGCACGCCTCAAGCCTCGCCCAAGAACTATCTTACGTATCCTGGTCAGTCTTATTTTCTTCCTGCCGACGATAGGATTGTTGACCCTGTATACGATTGTCTATGCGCTCGACTCCTGGAAAATCTGGGAACATGCATCCACCTCGTGGGCGCCGCCGCTGTATCCGTTCAAAACAATCATGGCTGTCGGCTTCGTCTTACTGTTTCTGCAAGGTGTCGCCAAACTAATTGAAGACATTACTTCCCTTGGACATAACGACCATTAGCGGTCTGGAGATAGAATGACATGAGTGTAGAACTCCTCACCATCTTGATGTTCTTGACGTTGATGATTTCGATTGCACTCGGCCATCCCTTAGCAATCACTTTGGCCGCTGTTGCGACGTTGTTTGGTCTCATTGACAACGGCGGGAACATTCCAGCCCTTCTGCAGATGTTTGTAAACAATGCGTGGGGCATTGAGCAGAATTATGTTTTAGTCGCCATCCCGCTCTTTATTTTCATGGCTCAAATTCTAGACAGGTCAAAGGTCTCTGAAGGCTTGTTCGATGCCCTTTACATCGTTCTTGGCGGCCTGCGCGGTGGGCTTGGCATGGCCGTGATTGTCGTCTCAACTGTCTTTGCGGCCACGACAGGCATTATTGGAGCGTCTGTGGTCGCCATGGGTCTTATGGCAGGGCCTGCACTGCTGCGGCGTGGCTATGATCGTGGCCTTGCCTCGGGCATCATTTGCTCCTCCGGGACTCTCGGCATTTTGATTCCGCCATCGATCATGTTGGTCGTCTACGGCGGGCTGACCGGTATGAAAGAGACTTCGGTCGGAAACCTGTTTGCCGGGGCGATCATGCCAGGGCTGTTACTTTCCGTCCTATACCTGGGCTATGTTGCCATTCGCTGTTTTATCAACCCGAATTTCGGTCCACCGATCCCTGCCGAGGACCGTACTGCAACGCTTGGGCAAAAAGTTGCGATGACAGTCAAGAGTTTTGTCCCGCCGTTCGGCTTGATTCTGACCGTCATGGGAACAATCCTCGCTGGAGTCGCGACGCCGACCGAAGCGGCGGCATTGGGGTGCATTGGTGCCTTGATTCTGGCTCTGGCAAACCGAAAGCTTAACCTTGAGGTGCTCAAGTTGGCCTGCGACTCCACCTTGCGTACGACTGCAATGATTATGATTCTGTTTGTCGGTGGCAAGCTGTTCTCTGTGGTGTTTCTATCCATTGGCGGCGGAGATGTGGTCGCCGACCTTTTGCTTGGAATGGACGTCAGTGATTATGTGATTCTAGCCATCATGATGGCAGTCGTCTTTCTGATGGGCATGTTTATCGACTGGGCCGCTATTTTATTGGTCGTCGTGCCGATCTTTACGCCTATCGCAATGGACCTCGACTTTAATCCTCTATGGTTTGCGATGCTTGTTTGCGTGAACTTGCAGACATCCTTTTTGACGCCCCCATTTGGTTATGCCCTGTTCTATTTCAAGGGCGTGGCCCCAGCAGAATACTCGATGGGTGATATTTACAAAGGGATCATACCTTTTGTGGTTATACAGTTAATCGGCCTAGCTCTGATGATCTCCTTTCCTGAAATCATCACCTGGCTGCCAGATGTGTTTTTTGGTCGTTAGAACGGACAATTTGCTTTTCTCCTGAAAGGACAGGCGATGTTGCCGAAAATCAAGAAAATCCTTTATGCGACTGGTTTGGGTCCTGAGGCACCACATGTATTCCGCTACGCCCTGGCCATGGCCACCAAGCACGATGCCCAAATCATTGCCGTGTCGGCCCTTGAGCCACTCTCGCCCTTTGGCCAAAGCTTGGTTGAGCTCCACATTACTCATGAAGATTCGGAACAGCGCCATCGTCAAGCCCGAAATGAAACAAAAGAACGTCTTCAGACACGGATTGCGAAGCTTTGCGAAAAAGAATGTGGCAACGAGCCACAATGCAGCAACCGTGTCAGCAAAATTCTGGTCGAAGACGGTCACCCCGCGCAGGTTGTTTTGACTGCGGCCGAACGGCTCGAGGTGGATTTGATTATCATGGGTTCGCACCGCCACTCGGCCGTTGGCGACGCCCTGCTCGGTACGACAACGCACAAAGTGTTGCACAGTGCAGCTCAACCTGTTCTCGTCGTGCGCATTCCGGAAGGCTTTCACGAAGACGGTTTCTGATGAGCCGGCCACGATCGGCGATCGTCGGCTCCTAACTGCCGCGTTCCCTGAAAAAGATGGCGACGCGGCAACTTGCCAAGGGATAAACCATGATATCGAAACAAGCCATTCAATACTTAATCGATAAGCTCGGCAGCAGCAATGTCCTCCATGAAAAAGAAGACCTGTTGACTTTTGGATATGACGCCACACCAGAGATCCAAATGCTTCCCGACCTTGTTGTCTTTCCGACCAACACATCACAAGTCGTTGATTTGGTTCGCTTCGCTCGCAACGAAGGGGTCCCCCTGGTTCCAAGGGGCTCTGGGACAGGCCTTTCCGGAGGGAGCATAGCCGCCAAGGGTGGGCTGATTCTTTGTCTCACCAGGATGAATAAAATTCTTGAAATTGACGAGGAAAACTTGACCGCCACTGCCCAAGCCGGTGTTATCACCTTGGACTTTTTCAACGCGCTTATGGCCAAGGGACTGTTTTACCCTCCTGACCCCGGCTCCCAAAAAATCTCTACTCTGGGCGGCAATATTGCTGAAGACGCGGGAGGACTGCGCGGCTTGAAATATGGTGTCACCCGTGACTACGTCATGGCGCTCTCCGGAGTCCTTGGAGACGGGACGGAAATCAGCACAGGCGGGAAAAGTGTCAAGGATGTCGCCGGTTATGCCCTGAAAGATCTGCTCGTCGGCTCTGAAGGCACGTTGGGCATTATCACGGAAGCGACGTTTAAACTGATCCCGCCGCCAAAAGCTAAGCGGA
>JAFDBS010000150.1 GCA_019313185.1 Deltaproteobacteria bacterium
GGAGGCACCCCCACGGCTATTGATCGCATTTTGGGGTCGAGATTTGGAATCAAGGCGGTAAGCCTGATCAAACAAGCGCACTTTGGGCGCATGGTTTCCTTGCAGGGCCGACACGTGGTTGACGTGGAGATCAAAGATGCTATTGGTGCAATCAATCGGGTTGATCCCGATGGGGATCTTGTCAAATCTGCCGAAGCTTTGGGTATCAATATGGGGCGCTGAGCGGGATCTGCAGAGCCAAAACTAACCTGTCTGTGACCCTAAATCCCGACTGTTCAAATACGCCATCACAATTCTGCGCACAGAAGATTCTGATTCTTTAAAGCCTCAGCCTTTGTTGTGTTGCAGCACTGAGCTGCGGATCGTCTCAACTTGGCAAGCATCGCGTCCGGGGCATTCATGCTTTCTGCACGGTTCAACATGTATGGTGACGTCAGTACCACTTATTCTTTCAGCAATTTTCTTTTCGATATAATCGGTGATGTTATGGGCCTCTTCAACAGAAAGATGCTTACAAACGGTCAGGTGAAAATCGATAAGTTTCTGTGACCCGGCCCTTCGCGTTCGTAGGTTATGATAACCAAACAGGTCGTGGTTGTTTTTTTCGATTAACGCTTCGATTTCCTGGCGAATTGTATCAGGCAGTTGTTCGTCAAGAACATCCCGGATGCCGTGACGAAGCAATCGAATCGATTCGATTAAAATATAGACCGCAACAAAGATCGACATTATCGGATCGAGCCAGTAGATTTTGAAACGGGCGATGATCACCAACCCGATTAACAGAGCAAGGTTGGTGTAAACGTCCATCGAAAAATGCAGCGCATCAGCTTTCAGTGCAGTAGAATCTGTTTCCCTGGCAACTCTTCGCAGATAACGGCTGATAAATAGCGAAAACAGAATACTAATCATCATCACAATGATACCGCTTAGCGGCTGATGAACTTGGCTACCACCAAGAATGCGCTGGATGGCTTCATAAATAATCCAACTGCCTGAGATTGCAATAACTATCGCTTGAAAAATGGTTGCCAGTGTTTCGAACTTGCCATGTCCGTAGGGATGCTTGTCATCGGCAGGCTGGTCAGCATGATGGATAGCAACGAGATTGACGCCAGACATGATAATGTCCATCAAAGAGTCAATTGCAGAGGATATGACCGCCAAACTGCCGGTCAAAATGCCGGTAAAAAGCTTCAATAGCGCCAAGAAGATGGCAGTCAAAATGGACAGGCGGGCAGCCTTAATTTTGGGTGAGGTTGCTACCATTAGGCAAAGAGTCGTTAATCAAGTGGGCAACCCTGACGCCAGATGTCGTATCCGCCGCCTTCGATAGCCCAGAAAGTTTCTATTCGTTCAGCATAATAAGGCAAGTCGTCGCATGCCCCAGTAATCGACCGAGCGTCACTTAAAGAAATTAACCCCTGCTTGCCAAGAAAGCTATAAAAGCGAGCGACCCCTCTTAAGATGTTAGTCAGCTCGTTCAGATTCGGTTCCAGGGTATGAGTAATATACCAGTGCCCGGCAAATTGACGAACCCGAACAGCTTTCATGAAGAATAAATTGTCACGACGATCAGGGATCAAGAATTCTCTAAAAAAATAATCAACGCCATGGCTTAATTTTCCAGCATCATCCCGGGGACAAGAATTATCCTGAATAAGATGATGGAAAAAATGCCTGATCAGCTCAACACAAAGCTTGTCGACGCGAATTTCATCGGCTAAGGTGCGAATGTCAAAATCAGATTTTTTGAAGCCCTGCAAAAAGGGTCGAGGCTCGGAACCTTCAGACATGGTTGCCTCCGATTTCATTTACGTCGCGCATAAACCTTAATCCAGCTTTGGTGGAGATGCAACACTTCAAGTCGAGGAAATCGAGCTTTGTGGTTTACACTCGGAAAGTTCATTTGTTAACATAACATCAGCAAGGTATTCAATCAGTCGAACTGAGAAACGACCCTTTCATGGGTTGTTTTTTTAAGGGCTTCTTAATTATGGCGAAAATGACGCCTATGATGCAGCAATACATAGAAATCAAGGCAGAAAACCCTGATTCCATCTTGTTTTTTCGCCTTGGTGATTTTTATGAAATGTTTATGGAGGATGCTGTCGTGGCTTCGAAGGTTCTCGATATCACGTTGACATCCCGCAACAAGGGTGCTGCAGAAGAAGTTCCGCTGTGCGGGATTCCTTTTCACAGCTGTCAACCCTATATCAACAAACTGGTTCAAAACGGCTACAAAGTCGCGATTTGCGAACAAGTCGAGGACCCAAAGACAACTAAGGGTATTGTCAAGCGCGAAGTCGTCCGAGTGGTTACCCCTGGCTTAGTGGTGGACTCTGAAACGCTTGATCCAAGACGCAATAACTATTTGATGGCGTTATCGCCGCAGTCGGAACAACTTTGTGGCCTCGCTTATATTGACATTTCGACCGGCGAATTTCGAACCACCGAGATCAAAGAGTTTGACACGATAGCCGGAGAAGTGATTTCTCGAGACCCAGCTGAAGTGCTTCTCCCGGACAGTCATGAGGGTTCGATTTTATTTGCCCAATTAGAAGGCAGCTTGCGTAGCCGAATAGTGAATCGTTTGCCTGAATGGATATCGGCAAAAGACCGTACCTCCGAGTTGATCAGGGAATACTTTCCCGGCTCTAGTCTGGAGAGTTTCGGCTGTGCCCATCTTCACGCAGCTTTAGAGGCTGTTGGGATGATATTGCATTACCTGCAGGAAACAAAGCAGGGGTCAGTCACTCATTTGCAATCGCTCAGAACGTACCATGCTGGCGACTGTATGCTTCTGGACGAGTTCACTCGGCGGAATCTCGAATTAACTGCATCATTGCACGATGGCAGTCGCAAGGGAACCTTGCTTGGTTGCCTGGACCGCACAGTCACGGCCATGGGCGCCCGAAAGCTCCGTCACTGGATAACACATCCGCTGGTTAATCTACAATCCATCCAGGACCGTCATCGCGCGATTGAAGAGTTGATGCAACAGAGTGTTGTCCGCGAGGCGTTGCGTCAGACTCTTGACGGGATTTACGATCTCGAGCGGCTTAACGGACGGATTGCGATGGCCACAGGCAATGCCAAAGATTTGGTTGCGTTGCGCAATTCTCTGCAACGACTTCCGGATTTGAAGATTCAGTTGGATTCATTTA
>JAFDBS010000151.1 GCA_019313185.1 Deltaproteobacteria bacterium
ATAAATCCCGGCGTGCCCATGATAGGTTGATGATGGCTGAAATCTTGAGTGATGTGTGTTTTGATTTCTCTGACCAGGCCGAAATCAAGCACTTTGACAAAGTCATACGTCCCACCCCGCTGGCAGAGCATAATGTTGCCTGGTTTTATGTCACGATGGATCAGCCCTTTGGCATGGGCTTCGGCCAAGGACCCACAAACCTGACTCAGGATGTGGACGACACGTCCGACAGGAAGCGGAACCTCGATCTTGACCAACTGGTCGAGCGTGATCCCGGAGAGGTATTCCATGGCGTAGTAAAACACACCGTCTGGTGAATGGCCATAATCATAGATCGAGATGGTGTTTGGATGCGTGAGTTGGCTGGTCAGTTGGACTTCTTGTTCAAAACGAGCCAACGCCTGCTCATCAAGCTGATCCTCGCGGATCAGCTTGATTGCCGTGGGTCTTCTGAGCATCGCATGGCGGGCTTTATAGACCTGACCCATTCCGCCTTCGCCAATTTTCTCGACCAAGGTGTATTGACCGAGTTCCCGCAATGCGTCAATCTTCTTTTGCAGGCGTTTGAGGACAAGGCTGATGACCAGAAAGCCTGCGGCTGAGACCACCAGCAGGCCGAACAGGCCGAAAAACGCCAAACGAACCGGACGTAAGCTTCTTAAGGCATCGCTGCGCTCCACCTCAGTGGCGATGCCAAACCCGTACTCGTCAAGCCACTGCCAGGCGCCGATCACTTTGACGCCCCGGAAGTCACGGTAGCCCTCGACATTGATCCCGGAACGGCCATGTATCGCCTCTTTGGCCATGTGAGTCAGTGGCAGTTCGGCGCTTGTCTGACCCGAAATCTTTTTACTGGTCAGGTCAACTCCCGGGTCGCGTAGCTGCAAAGTCAAAATCGCAGACGCCTCAGGGGTATTGGGAACAAGCCCGATCGATTTGAGCTGTTCTTCGTGGCGTGACTCAGAGAGCATCACTCCTTGATTGTCAAAGGCATAGGTACTGCCGGTTCGGCCGAATTCTGCAACCGAGAGGATTCGGGTGAAATCTTTTTCCGGGTCGATGGTAAAAACCAAAGCGGCGATGTTCTGTCCAGTAATATCCGGGATGGATGCTTTCGCCAACAGAACCGGGCGGCTGGACGTGCCCGCCGTCTCCTCAATCAAGGCATTTTGGGGGAACGGTTTTTCGAAGGAGCTCTCGTCGGCAAGGACAGCACCAAGCAACTCCATTGCTAAGGGGGAGAGGCTTTTCCCCAAATAAGGTTCCGGCTGGTCGGTCGCCAGGATCACACCGTCGGGGTCAATAATGGCGTAGCCAAGGTATCCATCCTCGGCCAGGACGTTGGCCAGCACCGCGTTTAACTCTTCTCGCGCGCGATCAACGTTTTGCCCCGACAGAATCTGTTGAGTCAGAATTCTGATATCGGCATCTTTCGCCCAGGCCTGAATATGGCCCCGTTCGTTTTCCACAACGATCTGGAGGGCTTCGATATTGGCTTGCAAAATGGTCTGCAAGCCTTCGGTGAGTTGATCGTGAATGGTTTCCTGGACCGCATTGTAGGTCCATGCGCCAACACCCAACAACAGAACACCGACGCCAACAAGCAAAAACCAGATTTGTTGACGAGGCCGGCCTGCAAAGACCTGACGCCTAATTTTGGTTCTGGATGCCGTCGGAGGATCAGACATCATTCTTTGGAGGTATCCATTTCAACGACCGCTTCCAACTCCGGCTGGATCTTCACGGTTTCCTCTTTCACTGGGGAGAGGACCTGGGTCTTGGCCTGAAAAACCCGCATGCCGGCCTCCACTTGCTGCTGCCTCCCACGTTCGTACCAGCCTTCTTTCATGACATGCATGATAGGCGCTCCTAAGCGCTGTGAATCGCGTTTGGCCTTGTACTCAATATTGGCGGCTTTCAATTCGAGATCGACCTGGTGAAGGAAGGCCTTTCTGGTCGTTTCATCAGTTGGAGTGGCAAATTCGACCCGAAACAGGTAACGGCTGGCTTTGAGGTCGGCCTCGGCCCGAAAATGGTCGACGACCGCACCTGTGGTCTGGGCGGCCTTCTGCATGACATTGATCACTTGATTGACACTGACTTTCTCGCCGGTCAAGTTGGTCATGCCGCGCCCTTTGCGCAGGAAAACGACTTTGGGCGTCCTGTTGTAAAAGCCGACGACTTTGATCACGTCGTTGATATCGTAACGATAGAGTCCACCGGTGGTGGTGAAAAAAATGTAATATTCCTGTCCCTCCTCAAGTTCGCCAACATGGAGAAAAGGCCACTGCTCAGGATGATCGGGGTTTGACTCCAGGTCAGCGACCGGGACGAACTCGAAGACATTGCTGGCGATGGTCAACACTCCGGCGTTGCCTTCATCCGAGAGCGGGATCGATCCACGGGCTTCGCTCGAGAGATAGCCCCAATCGCGAACCGGAGTAGCGCGTCGGTTTTCCGGGTCGAACCAGGCCGGAAATTTCTCCAGGTAATGACCGACCGTGCCCCCTTTCCAACAGCCGATCAGGCTCAACCGCGGCCAATAGTCGGCGGGGAGAAGTTTGCCATCCCGTTTGGCGATGGCCGCTTGCAGCTGGCTGGCTTGTTTGGGGTTTGGCTTGTAGCCCCGTTTCAGCACGGCTCGGATTGCCGGTTCGATGTCAAAATCGGCTGATAGTGTGCCGTCATGGATGTCCCGGATAATCTGTTCGGCGTACTCATTGGCTTTTTCGCAGAGCTTCAAAATCGAAGACGGGTTGGCCGTGGCGAGAAAGCGGATGTCCATTTCCAGGGCCGTGCGCATGATGGCGAAATATTTCGCGGCATAATCCTCGATCTCATAAACCTCGTAAGGAATGGCGTAGATGCGGCGCACCAAGCCCGGCTGGTTTTTGTACATGTGTCCGGATGTCGAACCGTAAGCGAGGCCGCAAGGCGTGTGGCCTTCAATCGCCGGAGAGACCAGTGTGACCACTTGGCCATCAAACATGTCCGGATGGGCTCGCAATGCGTGACTCATCCAGGTGCGCATCACGTCCTTGTGTTCGCGACCCTGACAAGTTTGTGTTACCGGAACATATTTTGGATCGCCTGTGGTGCCGCTGGTCTGGGCGAACATCACCGGCGTTTCCGCGGTAAAAATGTTTTTCTCGCCATGAACCACACGCAACATGTCGTCCTTGATCTGTTCATAGCCGATCACCGGGACGTGCTGTCTGTAGTCCTCGAAGCGACTGATCTTGGCAAAGCCGTATCGCTGGCCATATTCCGTGTCAGCGTTTTTCTGCATCAGCAGCTGAAGTTTCTCTGCCTGGGTTCCCACCGGGTCGCGGGTTGCGGTCTCAAACCGCTTGGCAGATTGACGTGATAGGAAACGAATGGCCAGTGCTGCCAATGACATAGCGTTTTCCAAAGAAAAAAGTAAATTGTGTTCAATTTGTTTGATTGTAACTCATTGAAATTATGACGTGATTCGATAGAATGTCAAATACGTCACTGCGCTTGCGGATCGACTGAAAGGAGAGACAATGCAACCCAAGATGGCCTGCTTGCGCAGTGGTTTGTGCGGATTTGGCTTGTTGTTGTGCCTGCTGCTGCACGCCTGTACGGTCACGGTCA
>JAFDBS010000152.1 GCA_019313185.1 Deltaproteobacteria bacterium
CCCACCTGCATGATATCGGCATATTTTGCAACCAGTTCGACATCACGCGGATTGACCACTTCGGTGACGATCGGCAAACCGGTTGCTGCGCGGGCCATGGCCAGCAGCTTCAGCCCATCCTCCTCCATGCCTTGGAAAGAATAGGGGCTGGTCCGCGGCTTGTACGCGCCACCGCGCAGGATGGTCGCGCCGGCAGCTTTCACCGCATGAGCCGTCTCCAGGATCTGCTCTTCGCTCTCGACCGAACACGGGCCGGCCATGACGACGAGTTTGTCGCTGCCGATGCTCAAACCGGGGGCAATCTCGACGGCAGTCGGCTCCGGTTTGACTTCCTTGCTCGCCAGCTTGTAGGGTTTGAGAATCGGCACCACGTTCTCGACGCCCGGCATCGATTCGATAGACTGCAGGACCGCCTTGCCGCGCTCATCGCCGACAGCGCCAACCACGTTGCGGGTTTCACCATGGATGACATGGGGTTTATAGCCCAGGTCCTTGATGCGCTGCTTGACTTCGGCCAGTTCTTTTTTACTGGCACCTTTTTTCATGACAATAATCATTTGGCTTCTCCTTCAGGAAAGTTCGGTGAAAGGTAAAGGCCGACAGGGTTGCTGGCGGCCTTCATCGTTTACTTCCCTGAAACGAAAAAACCACAGGCGCCCCTGATCGAGCCTGCCCGTGGTTTCTTAGTTCTATCGACGGTCCGTTGTCAACAGACTTCACCCCGGTCAGGCAAGCCAAAAAAACTGCCGAACCAAAAGGAAAAACCTGCAAACAACCAGCACTGATATTCCATACCTATGCCACCTTGATGATATGTTGCGGAGTTTCTTGGTAACAAAAAGCACCACGGAAAGCAAGCAAAGAATTGCCATCTGCTTTTTTCTTGACATGAACCGTGCTTTTCGTTACAAAACGTTCTCCTTGCCCAGGTAGCTCAGTCGGTAGAGCAGAGGACTGAAAATCCTCGTGTCGGCAGTTCGATTCTGTCCCTGGGCACCACAAGCTAGAAGCCCCCGCGATACCGACCGCGGGGGCTTTTTCTTTGCCATGTCACCAGCTTTTTGCCCCGACAAAACCTCCCCACCCTTCCACCACATGTGGTATTTTTTGCATAAGTACTTGATAATTAGGGGTTTTTATGTTGCCTGAAGTTTATATTTACCTTAGCATTTATCATGCAATGATGTATCAAGGGCGACCCTTCGACATTAACTTGACACTCCAGGCAACGCGAGTGAGGCAGCAAAAGCTTTTCAGTCCGTCGTAATCGGCGGCCAATATGATCGCGCAACGGCAACCTTTTTCAATCAAGCAGGCTTTTGGCGAAATATTTTTATCGCCATCCGTTGTCGGGGCTACGGGCAATTATTCGGCGCCCCGAGCGAGCCTGCACTTGAGAGGAGGTCATTATGGCACTGGTACTGTGTCCGGAATGTGGCGAAGAAACTTTGGATCGGCTGACGAACTGCCCGCTTTGTGACGAACCACTTGCAGAGGAAAAACAGCAGATCCGCGATACGACCAAGCTGTTTACTTATGGTGCACTGTTCCTGTGCGGTTTGACCGGTGCGACGCTCTGCAATTCTCTGGGTTACACGAGAACGGCCATCAGTCTCGCCATTCTCGGAGTTCTCAGCATGGTGGTCATGATCCTGAAATTAGGTAAAAGCTGACGACCAGCGCATAGACCTCCTAAAGCTGGTTAAAGAATCATTACCGGCACGATATCTGCCAAGAAAAGCGCTTTGGACCTAGTCAGGAGTCATTCAGGCTACGGCAACGGGATGATCCTGAATATCTCACGCACAAGCAAAGCAAGGTGGCGTCAGGGTCCACAGCCTTTGGTTCCACAAATTTTGCTTGACTAGTTGCCGGTTGCACCCAGCAGTCGCCTTACTTTTCTTGCCCGGCCAAGAAAAGCAGGCAAGAGAAGGACCAAGCAACGGTTTACGTATGCTCGAACTCCACCTTGACATCCTGCCGATGGGCCGGATCAATCTGCCACAGGGTTCGCTTGGCAAAGTTGAAGAACCGCGCAACGATCACGTCGGGGAACTGATCCAGGCGGATATTATACAGGTTGACTGATTCATTGAGGAATTCGCGACGATCGGCAATCTGGTCTTCAAGTTCCGTAACCCTGGCGCCCAACTGCTGGAAAGACTTGTCCGCCTTGAGGTCGGGGTAGCGCTCGACGACCATGAACAAGGATTTCAGGGTATCGGTCAACATGTTCTGGGCCTGGACTTTCTGCTCATCGTTCCGGGCCTGGTTGACCATGGAGCGGGCCTTGACGACAGTCTCCAGGGTCTTCTGTTCGTGCTGCATATAGCCTTCGCAGACCTTGATCAGTTTCGGTAGTTCGTCGTAGCGCTGCTTGAGCAGGACATCGATATTGCTCCAGTTGCGCTCAATGTTGTTTTTCAAGGCAACAAAGCCGTTGTAGATGACGATCACATAGACAATTAATGCCACCACGATAAAAACAAACACTCCGAGCACGATCCAACCGGTCATTGTTGCCTCCCTGTTCAGCCAAGATTCAGATAGTCATAAACTGTAAAAACTTGTATATCGCAACAACCAGTGCGATCACACCACCGAGGAGCAGAGGGATGCTGAACCAGCCGTACCTGGTCGTCAGGTGTGCCTCTGACTCTGTTTCCGCAACGACAAATGGCATGCGCCTCTGTGGTGGCCTGGCAATAACAACATGTTCTTCCTGGCGTTTGCGCTCGCCCTGCTCTGCCAAATGCTCCTTCAGCGTCATCTGCTCGGCATCGCTTCTGGCAGCTTCCCATTCGATCTGGTCGATTTGACCATCACCATTGGCATCGTAACGGCGCATGGCCTGGGGGTCAAGCTTGAGCTGTCGCAGCTGTGTTATGGTGCGTTCACGGAGGCTGACCCTTTTCTGCCGCAGCGGTTGCGCGTAGCCGAGCACGTAGACCGAGGTCCCCTCGTAAACAATCTCTTCAACCCATTTCTCGTGGTCACCGAAATCGCTGCCGGTGAACGACATGCCGGACTGTCCCGGGTAGCTGGTGTGCTTTATTTTTGCCTTGACCGAGGCACCTTTCGGGGCAACGGTGACCATTCCAGTGCCATCATCGATTTGAAAAGGCACATGACCGCTGTCCTCTTCTCGCACCAGCTTCCAGTTGTCGCGACTGTCCTTGCGGTATTTCCTGATCCGGTACCAGGCACAGGCCGAGTGCGAGAGCGGTGCGACCAGGGCATAGACTCTACGAGACTGGCCAAGGACCTCGACCAGCCCCATGGCTATGGAACGAATTTTACTCGTCGGCGTATTTTCGATCCGCCGCTTGAGAAAGATAAAATAGAACCCGCTCCAGAACAGGGCAATCGCGGCGATTGCCGGAACAATCCCGAGAGTCATAGCGTAACCGGACAACAACCGCAATAACTCA
>JAFDBS010000153.1 GCA_019313185.1 Deltaproteobacteria bacterium
AGAACGTTTGAAAACTCTCCTCCTCGAAAATTCGCGGCGATCACCGGATGGCATGATCGAGAAAATTTTGGAGCAAGTGCGTCTTTTTTCAGGTCATCACAACTTTCAGGACGATGTTTCACTCATCGTTATGCAAGTGGCTGCTGAGGCCGATCTGGAAGTGACGTCTGACTAGTCAATAACCAGGAAATTCACTCTTCATCAATGGTGCTGTGGTAATATTGAACATGATATAAAGTTATCACAAACCTATTGAGTTCGTTATATCACTATTCAAGGAGTTTAAAATGAATTTGCACATCGACGACAGAGGTGCCGCAGTTCTCCTAACAATCGAGGAGGAGCGTCTCGATGCTCACAACAGCGGTGATCTGAAGACCCAAATGCTCAAGCTTTTTGAGGAAGGCAAAAACAACTTGGTTGTCGACCTCCAGGCAGTCAGATTCGTCGATTCCTCGGGGCTTGGCGCGTTGGTGTCAGGTTTTAAAAATGCAAGCTCTAGAAATGGCAGCCTTAAACTGACCGGTTTGCAACTCCAAGTTAAATCAATGTTCGAGCTTACCCGCTTACATAGGGTTTTTGAGATTTTTAACGATATAGACGAAGCGCTAGGCAGCTTTCAACAATAACAAGCGCATGGTTTAAAACTCCTGTGACAGGAAAGTAACCGATCATGTTCTCCGATCAGATCGCTGTAGACATCAAAGTTCCCAATCAGACTCGCTATCTTTGCATGATTGGGCATATTGGTGAAAACATTGCGCGAACGCTCAAGCATTATACTGGAGATCGTGAAAAATTGGCTTATGATCTGAACTTGGTGCTGACCGAGGCTATGGCCAATGCAATACAGCATGCAAGTATTGATGGCCCAAGTAAAGAAGTTCATATTGAAATCAACATCATCTCAAAGCGTCTGATCATCAAAGTTTATGACTTTGGAAAGGGTTTTGACATCGACAAATATATCCACCCACGTCATCCGCTTGAGGAGCATGGACGGGGAATCTATCTAATTCGTACTGTGATGGATGAGATAAACTATACAAAGACCGATTCAGGCCACGTTCTGGAAATGATAAAAAACCTCAATTGACCATGGCAATCATCACTTTGCGAATGGTTCTTCACGGTGAAGAAACTTTGCATCCTAACACACCCTGACCCATCAACAAGCCTAGAAAGCCTAGGCTTGTCTATTGGGAAGCGGTGGGTCGCATTAATTAAGTTTTCATTCGAAACGACCACCATTTGTGCAAGGCTTTTGGCCAATAAAAAATTCGACCAATTCATGATGATGGTTTATAGCCAAGTCGGCCTCAAGTTCACCACGATAGACGGCAAAACACATTCCTGCTGATCGGGCTGCCGCTTGATCAAGTTCGGAATCTCCGATGAAGAGCAAATCATCAATCGATAACTGCATCCGTTTTGCGGTTTCAATCAGCATGTCAGGAAAAGGTTTGGGGCGACTCACATCCCGACTGGTGACAACAGTGGCAAAATATTTTAAAAGTTCAAAATGCTCCAGAATCTGGGGCATGCTGAAGCCACGATTTGTTGCAATGGCAAGAGGATAATGCCTGGCCAGGGCAGACAATGATTCTTTTAAACCAGGTTCCGGATCCATACATGGAATAAACTGCCGGTAATCAACTGTTTCAGCGATTCTCAGTGCGTCGTCGACGCGGTGTTGCCCAAGCAATCCGGAAAAAACTTGCGGGCTGGCAGCTGTGTGGCACAAGTTCGCCCTTTCGTTGTCATCTTCCGAGACGGTGGGTTCACCTAATAGCTTTAGGATCGTATTGTAATAAGCGAGGTTCGCCCGTCGACTTTCAAACAAGACACCATCGCAGTCAAAAACAAGCCCCTTGATCCTATCCATAGCTACCTCTGCGATTTATGGAGAAAGAAAAGCCCGAGACAACCAAAGCCAATCATAGGTAAAGAGAGCAGTTGCCCCATCGTTGCCCCACCCCAAAGATAACCGAGGTGCGGGTCCGGTTGACGAAGGAACTCAACCAGGAAACGAAAAGTTCCGTAACCAATGAAAAAGGAAAAAAAAGGAAGTCCAGGCTTTGAGTCCTTCTTATGCAACCAATACAGGATGGCAAGTAAAACGGGGCCTTCGAGTATCGCTTCATAAAGTTGACTTGGATGGCGCGGCAGGTTGCCTCCCCCGGGGAAAACCATCCCCCACGGGAGGTCGGTCACTTTCCCCCACAGTTCGCCGTTAATAAAGTTCCCCACACGACCACAGCCAAGGCCGACTGTAGCTGACGTAACGAGGATGTCTCCTGTTAACAGAATCGGTATCTGTTTTCGTCGGCAAAACAACACCGTTGCGACAACCACCCCAACCAATCCACCGTGAAAACTCATGCCACCTTGCCAGACCATCAATATCTCAAGTGGATGGGAAAAATACCATGCTGGCTTATAGAACAGCACATACCCGAGCCGGCCGCCAACAACCACACCGAGGACCCCCTGGAACAAGAGGTCAGAAACAGTGTCCTTGTCGATGGGCAAGCCTCGCAGTCGCGCAAGATGCCTAATCAAGAGATAGGCAGCGCCAAAGCCAATCAGGTACATCAAACCGTACCAGCGAATAGCAACAGGGCCTATTTGTAAAATAACTGGATCAATCTTTGGATAAATCATGCAAATGTCCGGTTTTATTATGTCTTGCCTCAGAACTCATTTTTGCTGAAATAATTAATCGAGAACCTCTTCACACGAAATCGAACTGGCTTGAAAATTAAATCAATCCGCAAAGGCAGGTCAAGACTTTAGGAATATCTCTCAAGTTCCCCTCCAAAATATAGCAGCAACTTCTTGAAGTCTTCAGGTAATTCTGCTGTAAATCGCATAACATTCTTGTTTATAGGATGCTGAAGCTTAAGTTGCCAAGCATGAAGCATCTGCCTGGGCAGCACCAGCTCATTAATTTCTGAAGGACCTCCATATGCTGCATCTCCTAGCAAAGGGTGGCCTGCTTCGCCAAAATGTGCCCGGATCTGGTGCGAGCGGCCGGTGATCAGTTCGATTTCTACCAGACTCGCTATCCCAAATGTTTGTACTCTCCGATAGAGTGTTTCAGCATATCGCCCTCCACGGGCTACCGATACCATACGATTGGTAGATCGTCGCCTTGCCAAATAAGACTTGAATTGTCCAGTAGCATCAGGCACTTCACCGCTGACCAGTGCAAGGTATCGCTTACCGACAGCCCTTTGACTGAAGGCTTGAGTCAATGGTTTGTGAGCGGCAGGGTGGATCGAAAACACCATCACGCCAGAAGTGTCACGATCAAGCCGCTGAACCATGCCAATGCTTGGCTGGTATTGACCCAACTTCTCTGACTTGAGAAGTTGCTGTAAGGCAGCATAAATCGTACCGCGATAACGTGAAGGGATTGGCTGGCTTGGTATCCCAGCTGGCTTGTTGATTACCAGCAAATGCTTGTCACGATATAGTATTTGTTCAGGATCTAAAGCAAAGGATTGAAGCGGAAAACCGTCAACAAACACTTGAATGTGCTGACCCGGTGTAACCAACATCCCGCATTTTCTGACACGGCGTCCATCGAGATGAACGCCACCTAATTCTATGATTTGGCGAGCGAGACTCCGGCTGCAACCATGCAATTGCCCAGCGAGAAATTGATCTAGCCGAGTTGCACCGTCTTTGTCCAACACTGAAAATCTGTAAACCCCAATATTGAGGTCATGGTTTGCATGCATTGGCTTGGACAAGGCTATCTACGTTAGAAGCAATCGATATATTTTGTTATGAAAAATTGAATTGACCAAGTTGATTTTGTTGAAGCTTGTGCTAGAGTTTCTTTGAACATTATTATGCTCTTTTACAACCTCTGGAATGTACGATGCGTCCCGATCGTGCTGGCCAACCGGACGCATTACAGTGTCGGAAATGTGCAGGGTTGTGGTGTGCCAGCCCACCCCTGAGTGGGACGCCTGAAACGACCCTCCTGGCACTATTCGCCATGAGCGGCCCTCTCTAAGGATCTGCATCGGCATTCTGGAGTTTGATTACCATCGGCAGTTTATTTGCCGTTCAATATACAAAAGGCCCCACTCTCTATGCGGGGCCTTTTGACAATTCTTTTGCTGCACATTAGCTGCAGACATCAACCATATGATCAAGGCCTGCACCTTCAGCCGACATTGACCCGCTCACGCAACTCTTTTCCTGTTTTGAAAAACGGGGTTTTTTTTGCGGGTATTTTCACCACCTCTCCGCTTTTCGGGTTGCGCGCCTCGCGTGCATCGCGCTCACGAACCGTAAAGGAACCGAACCCGCGTATTTCCACCCGGTCACCCTCTGCGAGAGCCTGTCCTATGCTGTCAAATATTGCATTGACACTCATTTCAGCTTCGCGTTTATTCAGGACATCGTTATTTTCCATCAACTGCTCGATCAATTCACTTTTGGTCATCAATACCTCCTTCAGTCTAAAAACCTTCCCACAAATATTGCAAGCCGATTGCCCGCGGCCTATTCAGCGCATTTCCTAGATGAGCAATGGTTTCTTCCAGCAGAAAATCAATCAATTTTGGCTTTGGTTCAGCGGGATAAACAACATCAGGCTCACCATCGATTCCCCCCAGTTCGGCAGCTCGACGGATAGCTGCTTCGAGGTTACCCAATTCATCGACTAAACCAAGGTTCATTGCTTGGCGTCCGGTAAAGATACGCCCGTCAGCCAGATCCCGGACAATGCTTTCATCCAACTCTCGCCCAGCGGCAACCGACTCAACAAATTGCTGGTGCACATCATCAATCATTGCCTGTAAAATAGCTTTATCGGCCTCACTCATCGGCCGGGTCGGGGAACCAATATCTTTGTGCTCTCCACTTTTAATCACTAGACTCTGCAAACCTATCTTGTCGAGCAATTCCTGGAAATTGGTGAATTCCATGATCACCCCGATACTTCCCGTGATCGTTCCTGGGTTGGCAAAAATCAATTTGGCAGGGGCGGCAATATAATATCCCCCGGATGCAGCAACAGATCCCATTGAAACAACGACAGGCTTGAGACGAGAAAGCGCGCGCACTTCGTCATGAATCTCTTGGGAAGGCCCTACTCCGCCACCAGGCGAATCAACGCGGACAACCAGAGCTTTGATCGCACTGTTGTCACGAAAATCGTGAAGTTGCTCAATAACCTTCTTCGAATCCACAATGACGCCCAAAACCTCGACGACGCCCACTTTATCGCCAAGCGCAAATTGGGTCGGCCGCCCCATGAGATTGGTGAGAGTCAGCGCCAAAAGGAGGAAGAACACAAAAATTCCTGCCAAGAGTGCTGTTGCATACAAAAAAGGGCGTTTTTTCATCGTGATCACAAAAAAACCGCACTTGTCGGGAAAACAAGTGCGGTCCTTTAACTGTTGTGTCTAGTCTTCAGTATGTTCGCCGTTACGGCCCATAGCACCTTGTAATAGGTCGCCTAAATTCGACGTGGCCTGCTTTTGCGCGCCCAAGAATTCTTGGACTTCAGCTTTTTCCTTGTTGGCATCAAGCTGTTTGATAGAAAGGGCTATCTTACGATCCACCGTGTCGACATGCAATACCGTCGCTTCCAGTTCATCGCCGACCTTGATGATGTCTTTGGGGCTTTCTATCTTTTCTTTACTCAACTCTGAGACATGGATTAGCCCTTCAATCCCATCTTCAATTTCAAGGAATACACCGAAATCAGTCACAGATGTTGCTTTGCCTCTGACAATGGTGCCAGGTGCGTATTTCGTCGGAATGGTTGACCACGGATCTGGATTTAATTGTTTTATGCCAAGAGAAAACCGCTCATTTTCGTGATCAATATTCAACACGACAGCTTTAACGGTGTCCCCTTTTTTGAAAATTTCAGAGGGATGTTTCACGCGCTTGGTCCAGGACAAATCAGAGATATGCACCAACCCATCAATGCCTTCATCGACACCGACAAACACGCCAAAATCAGTAATGTTTTTGACTTGACCTTCAATGATTGTCCCAATCGGGAACTTTTCGCCGATGACATCCCACGGATTGGGTTCAACCTGCTTGAGGCCCAACGAAATTCTGCGGTTAGGGATATCCAAGGCCAAGACAACCGATTCGACTTCATCACCAACGTTTAAGATTTTATTCGGGTGTTTCACGCGCTTGGTCCAACTCATCTCTGAAACATGAATCAAGCCTTCGACGCCATCTTCCAGTTCGATAAATGCGCCATAGTCGGTTAAGCTCACCACTTTCCCCTTGACCTTTTCGCCGACGGGATATCGGGATTCAACTTCAAGCCAAGGGTCAGGAGTAATTTGTTTTAACCCCAATGAAACGCGCTCTCGCTCCCGATCAAATTTAAGGATTTTGACGTTGATCTTGTCTCCAACCGCAATCACATCAGATGGATGGTTGACCCGACCCCAAGACATGTCCGTAATATGCAGCAACCCGTCAATGCCGCCGAGATCAATGAACGCTCCATAGTCTGTAAGATTTTTCACAATCCCTTCTACGACTTGGTTCTCTTCAAGCGTTTCCAAGGTATCTGAACGCATATTTTCCCGCTGTTCTTCCAACAAAACCCGACGCGATAAAACGATATTGCCGCGACGCTTGTTCAGCTTGATGATTTTGAATTCGAATGTGGCACCAATCAATTTTTCCAAATTCCGGACAGGGCGGATATCGACCTGTGACCCAGGGAGGAAGGCGTTGATGCCAATATCGACCGTCAAGCCACCTTTAATTCGACCGGCAATGCGCCCTTCTACAACAGCACCTTCTTCAAGTGAACCCCAGATTTTCTGACGATCTGCCTTTTCTTTGGACAAAGAAATCAGGCCGCTTTCATTTTCGCGGCGTTCAAACAAAACGTCTATTTCGTCACCAACGTTGACATTAATTTGCCCGGTCTCATCCTTGAATTCGTTTATAGGGATAACACCTTCAGACTTGTACCCTACATCGACAACAACGGTATCATCGTTCACCTGAACGATTGTTCCGCGGACCACGTCGCCAACGTTTAACTCCTGCAGACTACTTTCGAACAGGGTCTCGAAATCCTGCTCCAAGTCCATCATGTCCTGCTGTTCTTCGTTCTCATTGTTTGTGTTGTTAGTTTCCACCATTAACCAGATACCCCCGTAACAATATCCATCGAAAATCCGATGGTTTGGCCGTAGCCATGGTTCGCGAACATAGCATATGCAAATGCAAAACTCAAACGTTTATTTTCCGTAGGATGCAACGCGTGAAACCACTTCATCGATCAGCCAACGAGGTGTTGATGCCCCGGCTGTAATTCCTACTTTCCCTGTCCCATTAAACCACCCGGAGTCAATATCCCCGGCCGTTTCGATGTGGTAAGTTTCAGGCTGAATCTCTTTGCAAATTTGCGCCAAGCGCGTTGTATTGGCACTGTTATACCCACCTATGACCAGCATCAGATCAACCTGACGGGCAATGGCGCTTGCCTCGTTCTGGCGAACCAATGTCGCATCACAAATCGTGTTGTAAACCCTTATCTCTTGGCAACGAACCAGGCAGGCACTGACCACTTCCCTCAAGTTTTCAATCGATTGAGTGGTTTGGGCGACGATACCGATCCGGTTCATCCTCGGCAAATTCGAAACCTCATTTACGTTTGCAACAACATAAGCCCGCTTGCTGTCCGCATAAGACACGATTCCTTGCACTTCAGGATGCTCGAGTTCACCTACGATTACAATGCTGTAACCCTCCGAACTGAGTCGGGCGACGTCCTCTTGGGCTTTTTTAACAAACGGACAGGTCGCATCGACCACAATCAAATCACGATCGAGGATGCGTGACATTTCTTCTGCGCTGACACCATGGGAACGGATAATGACAGCTCCTTGCGGTATATCCTGAACATCGTTAAACACCTCTACGCCTTGGTCTGAAAGCATTTCAACAACTTGGGGAGAGTGAATGATGGGACCTAGGGAACAGAGATGATCGTGAGTCTCAACTGCCTCAAATGCCATCTTTGTCGCGCGTTTTACCCCAAAGCAGAACCCTGCACTTTTCGCCAAAACAATATCCAAGCTCATCCCTTAGTTCAGCCTCCCTTCACCCTTCAGTGAGTTGAGATTGTTTCTGTTCAACAAAAGCAAGAATGTGTTCCAGGGTTTCACGGATAGAGAGTTCGCTGGTGTCGATAACAACTGCATCGTCTGCTTTTCGCAAGGGGGAAATATCGCGGCTGTAATCAGCCAAGTCTCGTGCTTCAACATCAGAAACGGTTCGCGCCAGATCTGTCTCCATTCCCCGTGCTTGCAGTTCAAGAAACCGTCTGCGGCCCCTGACTTCAGAAGATGCCACGAGAAAAATCTTGACTTCAGCATGTGGGAATACCACTGTGCCAATATCACGTCCTTCGAGAACGACACCGCCTTCCACGGCCAATTCACGTTGTCGTTTGACCATAGCCTGCCGGACCGCTCGATTGGCCGCAACCTCTGCCGTCAACATGCTTATTTGTGGAGTGCGGATCAATTCTGAGACATCCTCACCGTTCAACAGTACCCGTTCTGTATCACCGATGTGTTCGAAAGAAATGTGAGTTGCATTACAAAGCTTCTCAAGGGCCGTGTCGTCTTGGCTATCAATCTGAGCTCTGAAGGCAGCGAGGGCAAGTGCCCGGTACATAGCGCCGGTGTCGAGATTAAGGTAACCGAGTTCTTGGGCCAATAGCTTACTCAGCGTGCTTTTACCCACTCCGGAAGGCCCATCAATGGTAATAATCAATTTTTTATTCATGTCTGTTCATAGTGATGAAGTGGTGTTGCGTCGACCGCAACGCCATTCAAATTTCGATTGCCGAAATTAAGCCTTGACCTGTTCGAGTAAATTCCAAAACCCCGGGAATGAGGTCTCTGTACATGCCGTATCTTTGATCTCTACGGTATCGCTTGCACCCAGGCCGGCAACTGCCAGGCTCATGGCAATTCTATGATCACCGTATGACTCCACACAACCTCCCTGAACCTGCTGCACACCCTCGACAATTAACCCGTCGTCACGAGCCTCGGCAGGAACACCAAGCTTACCAAGTTCACTTACCATTGCAGCGATTCGATCTGTCTCTTTGACCCGCAATTCACGTGCATCAGTAATCGTTGTTGTCCCCTCTGCAAAGGCGGCTGCAACGCTGATCACAGGCAGTTCATCTATGGCCCGGGGTATCAGTTCACCGCCTATCTTGGCCCCTTTTAATTGGCTGTAACGGACTAAAACATCAGCGACTGGTTCACCGGATTGAAGACGCGGTTCGATTAGTGTGAGATCTCCGTTCATGGCTTTTAGAATGTCGACTATTCCGCTTCGAGTCGGATTGATCCCGACATTACGAATCAAAAGTTCTGAACCGGGAATTAACAACCCGGCAACCATAAAAAACGCCGCCGATGAGATGTCGCCCGGAATTGTCAACTCTTGAGCCACTAATTTTGGTCTTCCCTTGACTGTTACACCTCCATCAAAAGCACGAACATCGGCGCCAAAACAAGCCAGCATGCGTTCAGTATGATCACGCGAGAGATGGATTTCCTTG
>JAFDBS010000154.1 GCA_019313185.1 Deltaproteobacteria bacterium
ATCCAGCCCGTTGGGAGAATGCGGGTCGTAACTTGGCCTTCCGTAAATTTGCCTCGGCCGGGCAGTTGCACGTCCAAAAACTGCACGTCACCTTTGAGGCGTGCCTCGCGGCCCTGAGCCATGTCTTTATTGACTTCTCCACCAGCACCATGAACGAGAGCTCGATAACTCCCCGTGTTCAAATCATAGATCAACCGATATTCAGAGCCTGACATGGCAGATTCGTTATAAAGATATTTAATCGTCCCGCTGATGCGACGGGCGGATGTGTCAAGGTCATTGGCACCAAGAGCGCTAAACAATGGCACACTGAGAAAAATAAACAGGCTGATCAAGGTCACGACAACGACAATTTCAACCAGGGTAAACCCTGCATTGTGTTGCAGCAAGGCAGCACGCTGGGTTTCGGGACAATCGTTATCAGTATGCATTCTGATCCCAGTACTGGTTTTAATGATGTTTATTGGCAAAATCCATTGAATTAGTCAAGTTCCCAGCTGTTGATGTCGGCATCGAACCCTTCGCCGCCTGGCTGACCGTCAGCACCGTAACTGATCAGGTCAAAACTTTGGCTGCGAAGCCCTGGTGACAAGTAAACATAATCATTGCCCCATGGATCGGCAGGAACCTTCTTCAAATAGCCATCGGCCGCATATTTATTGGGAATTCTACCGGTCGACGGCTTTTCCACTAGGGCTTGAAGCCCTTGATCTGTCGAGGGGTAAAACCCGTTGTCGAGCTTAAACAGGCCGATGGCTTCTTCAATGCTTTTCATGTCAATTTTTGCTTTTGTCACCTTTGCTTCATCGGGGCGGCTCAGAAGCCGAGGGACGACAATCGCGGCAAGAATGCCGAGAATGACGACAACGACCATGATCTCAATCAAGGTAAAGCCGCGATTATTCTTAAACCGGTCGGATTGCATTTTGTGAAGTCCTCCTTCGAACTGTGTTCGGTTGAATTTATCTTCTTGCAACAAGGCCAGACATTTGAGCGAATTTATGCCCGTGCCTGTCAACCAAAGCCTTGACTGGCTTCGAAAATGGGCAGCAGGATTGCCAACACGACAAAGCCGACAATGCTGCCCATAAACAGGATCATGAGCGGTTCAAGCAACGAAAGCAGACTGGTGAGCGACAGGTCGATCTGATAGTCGTAGGTGTCGGCGATCTTGAAAAGCATCTCCTCAAGTTGACCACTTTTTTCTCCAGCGGCGGTCACTTGCGCCAACATCGGTGGGAAAACAGCTGTTTGTTTCAGCGCGGTGGCGAGGCTGCCACCTTCCTGAACGGACTGATTCGTCACCTCAATGGCGTTTTTGAGGGTTTGGTTGGACAGCACGTTGCTTGTGATGTCTAAAGCTTTCAACAAGGGCACGCCGTTTTCCAGCAAGGTGGCCAAAGTGCGTGAAAAGCGAGCCGTAGCGATGGACAGTTGAAGCCGGCCGATCACCGGTATGTTCAGCACCAAACGGTCGAAATATAAGCGCCCTGCGATCGTGTTACGGTAACGTTTTAAGCCCAGAAACGCGATGATCAGCAAAAGAGCAAACAGCCACCACCATTTAAACAGGACGTCAGTCAGATTGATCAGCAGAAGCGTCGGCCAGGGCAAGGCCCGGTCCATTTCCTCCAACATCATGGTGATTTTGGGGATAACGAACAGAAACAGGAACGCCAGGATTCCACTGCCGACGATGGTCATCAATAACGGGTAAGCGAGGGCCGCCTGGATTCGAGACCGCATCCGGGCCTGGTTTTCTAAAAAATCAGCAAGACGGTGCAAGGTCAGGTCGAGGGTTCCGCTGTTTTCTCCAACCTGGATCATGTTGATGAAGAGGTCTGGAAAGACAGCGCCGTGGTTTTCGAGGGCCTGATTGAGTGTATTGCCCTGAATTACATCCTGGCGAACCCTGGCAAAGATTTTAGACAAAAGGGGTTGATCCGTCTGGTCGACAACTGTTTTGAGCGCTTCATCCAAAGCCAGGCCGGCACTGAGCAGGGTCCCCATTTGCCGTGACGCTGCGGCAAGGTCGCCAATCGGTATTGTCTTAGACCTCCAGAGCCTGATCAGGAACTTTCCAGAACGCTGGAGGCTGGCTTCCCGCAAATCAGTCGGATAGATCCCCCGGCTGCGCAGCTGCTGGGTCACTGCCCTCCGGCCTGAACCTTCAATGGTCCCAGACTTTTTTCGCCCTTGACCATCAAACCCGCTGTACTCGAAGATCGGCAAAGCTAGACCTCCTCTTGGGTCACCCGCAACACTTCTTCAAGGGAGGTTTCTCCCAGCAAGGCTTTGGACAGACCCGCTGAACGCAAGGTTTGCATGCCTTGACGGATTGCCGCCTGTTTAATACTTGAGGAATCCTTGTCCTGAAGAAGGAGTTCACGGACGCTGTCGTCTATCCTGAGAAGTTCGTAGATACCGCTACGGCCCCAGTAGCCGATATTCATACAATGTGCGCAACCTCGCCCCTTATAAAATTGCGGGTTGTCCGGCAAGGTACACTCGTGGCCGAGTTGGTCGATGAGTTCAGCCGGCGGGACCACCGATTCTTTGCAATGCGGGCAAATTCTACGAACCAATCGCTGGGCCAGAAT
>JAFDBS010000155.1 GCA_019313185.1 Deltaproteobacteria bacterium
CACAAAATTGTTGACGAAGGTGGCACTGACCAGTATCAAAAAAAGTTCGACCATAAGACTCTAGAACACCTTATAGGGCGGCATAGCCTATGCCGGAGATTTGGCTGTTTGGTGACAACGGTTTGTAGCTATCAAGCAAATGATGATTGCGATAGCCCATATTGCAGGAAATCCGCTCTGCTGCTTCACATAGTTGGGCAGGGACCGTGCTGTTCTGTAATGTATTCGAGTTGAGGCGATAGGCCGGGGCGACGATACAAAGGCTGGCAAACACAGTTCCGTTCTCGTTCAGAACAGGGGCTGCCAGAGATGATACCCCATGAGCCAGCACATCGGTATCAAAGCACCAACCGTCGTCTCTGATCACTTTCAGCAACTCAGACGGCGGAAGTGAATCGTCCTCTGATTGTGCGCGGATCACCAAACCAGCCGCCGTGCTGTCGATCGCCATATATTTCCCGGTAAAGGGCAGGGTGTGAACTTTCTGGTTGGTTTCGACTTTGTCCAAAAAGAGGATTTTGTCATATTTTGCAATCACCAGATAAACGGTCTCCTGGGTGGTTCGAACCAATTCCTCCATGATCGGCTTGGCTTTTTTGTGCAAATCCATCTTTGACATCAATTTGCAACCGGTTTCATAAGCCGACAGTCCGACATGATATTTGCTGTTGTACTTTTTCGTGACGTTTGTCCTCGTGATGTAACCACGTTTTTTTAAGGTTTCGATGTACCGGTACGTTTTTGATTTACTGATGCCGACCTTTTCCGCCAGTTCACCGAGGTTGAAGCCATCATTAAATTCAGTAATGGCTTCCAATATCGACAAGGCCGTCTCTACCGTGGTCATGATGTATTTGTCGTCTGATTTATTCATGTGGACTCTCAACAGTTAAGGTTTAGCTCAAACATTTAAAAATCCCCATGCACCACAAACAGCTGCCACAGGGTTCTTCTTTAATGTGGCAATCTTGCTCAAAAGCATCCGTTTGCACGTAATCACAAGGGGCCAAACCGCAGTTCGAGCAATATGGATAATCATAAGAGATAACGTTCTTACGAAATCCTTTGAATTCAGCCGAGTTCCAAATATCAAGAAGGTCCTGGTCTTGAAGATTGCCGAAAGTCTTGGGCTGGACATCTTGACTCCAGCCGCTGGCAAAGCAACGGTATGAGTGCCACAGGAAATAACAAGGATGGACGGTACCGTCCCAACTGATAAACATGCTGCCGTCTTCGACAAATTCACAGGTACGCTCGTCCTTTAACGTGATTTGCGGGAGGTGCAAGTCTATTCCGTTCCGGTCAGCAACATCTTGGGTTTTTGCAAACACGTTTTTGACATGGGCAAGCCAATCAAGATCAAGCGCAAACAGTTTTTTCAAGTCGAGAAAAACGCCGTCTTGTTCTGCCTCTTGTTTCATTTTTTCAACATATTCTATAACTTTTCGATCTGCATCATTCTTGTTGAATTTCCAAATGATCTGCGGGTAGCGGGTGATGTCGATGCCGTCATGCAAAGCCCGTGCTTTGCCATCGAGATAGAACTTCAAAGACATATCCGAGCAAAGTGAATAGACCGCTTCCTCGACATGTTCTTTGTCGTAAGGCAGGACATGGGTCACAAGCGCAAATGATACGCCTTTGGTTGCCGCCCACTCCAGGGCATTGGGCAGTTCTTCGAGGTTGCTGCGCATGAGGACAAATTCGACGCCAATCTGAAAGTCTGGTCTGTTTAAGGTGGTTTTTGCTTTGTTCAAGTGATCAAGGGCCGCCTCGATATCACCTAACTCTCCACCTTCACGCATCAGTTTGAATGTATCTGGACTGATTGAATCAATGGATATGCAGATACGGTCCAATCCGGCTTCCAGCAAAGAATAAGCACGGTGCTCGTCGAGCAAAAGCCCATTGGATTGAAAACCGATCCAACTCAATGGGTTGATGTGCGTTTTCGCTTCCCTAATAAACGTTTCAAGTTGATCATGAAGGAGGGGTTCACCGATGCCGTTCAGAATAAGAGCTTTTGCATGAGGTAAGGCAGGCAGGATTTTGTTGAACGTCTCAAGGTTCAGATCACCTTCATCAATACATCGCTCATCGGACTGCTTGACACACATAAAGCAACTTAAGTTGCAACGTGTCGTTGTCTCGACAAATAATTTTGTCGGATAGGGGAGCAATGCAGCAGAAGTATTTTTGACGTCCTTAGATAACATGCCTGGAAAACTCTTGAGTGTTGGGTGACATCGGTTGAATGTGTCTCAAACTCTGCGGTAATAAAAAGCAAAAGTTAGACCAAGATCGATCGATACACGATGAGTAGAGAGACAATATTGACCTTTAAATGTTTGTTTTTATTGTTTTAATCTTTTTTAATGGTCAACTGGCCGGTTATTTTGGCATTTGACGGTCAACTAAATCATTTGATTGTTGAGTGACCAAGAGGGGTTTGGGTCGAAGGTCAACATTGTAGAATAATTACACAGGTTCGCACAGGTTTGATTTACGCGCTAATCTGAAGATGGTGTAGAATATTTCTACATAGTGCTGTTTGCAATAACAGTTGAGTCATGATTTGTGTGAGATGTGGTTTCTGCTCATTAGAATTTGGTATGACGTTTGCTTTCATAATCATAGAAAGCAGATATGGGCACATTTTTAGCGTTTTGACGTTGAGGAGTGACAGATGTTCCGTTTGTACACCAAGAAATTATTATATCGGCTGTGTACAGATGTAATCCCTTTTGTGATCATGTTGTTCTGCATGGCATGGGGTACGCTGTTGATTGTCGCAGATAAGTAGGCCCTTGATTTTGCCCGGCCAGGTAGATTAACGTCCACCTCTGCCCTTGGTAACATTCTGTTTGATCAATCCCTTTCCATATTTCACATCGTTCTTAGCTCTGTTAGTCAGGCTTATCGTGGCTGTTCGTTGGGTTTACTGACCAGGAAAAGTTAAAAAAAATGAGAAGCCATAAGACTTCTCATTACATAACAAGAGAGAGAACGTGAACAGGGCGTTGCCCTATTTATTGGGCCGGTATG
>JAFDBS010000156.1 GCA_019313185.1 Deltaproteobacteria bacterium
CTGTTTCTGGCGACTTCCCAAATTAACCGAATTTTTCAAGGCCTTGCATTGGTGCCATGACAATAATGTTAATTTCACTTTGGTGACACCAGTACTGCTTGAGTCGAATCGTCACGGCCTCGAGCGCTTGTTGGCCGAAATGGTACCGCAGTTCGGTTCAGGAGATGAAATTCTGATTTCAGATTGGGGCGCTTTTGAGATGGTTCGCAATATAAGTTCAAATACAACGATTATCCTTGGTCGAACACTCTCAGGGCAAAAACGTGGGCCACGTGTCGGTGATGTGGAACTATCAAAGGATGAGACCGATTATTTCCAACGTGGCAATTGGTATGGTCAAGCCGCTGCAAGTTTCCTGTATCAATTGCAAATTCATCGTATAGAGTTGGATAACATTTTACAAGGTTTGGCTGCTTTGCCTGGTGGGCTGCGCGGCAGTCTTCACCTTCCTTACGCGATGGTTACTTCTACCCGGAATTGTCCCCATCGGGACTTTGGTGACTTCGGCCCATGCTCGGTTTCATGTGATAAGGTCTTTACCCTTGAGTCAGCTGAAACCAATGTCCCTTTATTACAAGCCGGCAATGCCCAGTTCATCGAAAATCGTGAAATTCCGAAGAATCTGGTTGGTCTTGGCATCGATCGCGTTGTTTGGCATGATCGTTTGCCCTGTTGATTTTGTTTTCAAGCAAAAATCTCTGTTCAGCAGTTTGCTTTGACATTTGACAGGGCGGCTGTTAAACTCCGTTCCGCAAAATTTCTAGTTTTGAGGATATTCTAGTATGTTCAGTTTATTGATCTCTCTTGCCGTTGGCTTACTTTTTGGTTTTGGGTTGTCACTGACAACCGGTTTGCACCCTGCCGTTTATGTCGTTGTCGGCTCGATTGTGTTCATGGTGCTCTATTTCATCTTGATGCGCAAGATAATGAAAAAAGTCAGCGACGGCGTAGAAGCTGCTCAGCGAGACTTGATGGCCAATCGCCCGGAGAAGGCGGTTGCAACTATTAAGTCCGTTCAAAAACAATACGGCCCGTGGCAATTTTACATTAAAAAACAAATGGACGCCCAAATAGGCATAATACATTATATGCGGCGTGACTTTAACAAGGCCTACGATTACCTTAAGCGAGGCTTTGTTCGGCATTGGATCGCGATGGGCATGCTTGGCGTGATTTACATGAAGCGCAACAAAATTGCTGACATGACTAGCACATTTGATAAGGCTGTTGCCGTGACTCGAAAGGAACCTTTGCTCTGGAATTTATACGCATACTGTTTGGACCACGTCGGACAACGAGAAAAAGCGATTACTGTAATGAACAAAGCGCTCAAGAAAGCTGGTAACGATGAGCGCCTGAAAGCCAATCTTGAAGCTTTGCAAAATAATAAAAAAATGAAGATGCAGGTTTATGGGGATGCTTGGTATCAATTTCACTTGGAGAAAACAGGTGCCATGATTCGCAAACAGACCAAAGCGATTCAAGGGCGTCGTAAAATTGTTCGACGTTAATCGATGTCCAAAAAGACGAAGAAAACACCACACCGGCAAAGAATAGAACCGAACAACCCCTTCGAGGCGTGCCTGAAGGGGTTGCCTGTTTCTGATGAAGACCATTCTGAGGATCGTTCTGATAACTTGCCGGTCAATGCTCAAGAACAGCCAAGTCAAGAAGGCAATGATTTTTGGGCATTTGAACAAGAAATGACCAATTTAGGAGTTAAGCCCTTAAATGCTGAAAATAGCCCCATCAGTGAGTCTCATTCTCTAAATCGTAGCGCACAATCTACTCGATCTAAAGATGTCATGTCGGACAAAAACATGTCAGATATTCAGGAATGTTCAGTGCATACGCTGCCTTCTGACTCCGGCCTTGACGATTTATGGCCTGAAAATAGATCCGGACGTCAAGCCAAGCCGAGGCGCATGAAACAGCTTGAAAAAGGTACAATCAGACCTGACGCAAAGATCGACCTGCACGGGATGAGAAGGGATGAGGCATCACACAAAGCACGATTGTTTCTCGAAAATGCCGCGCACCATGGTTTAATGACGGTGCTGATTATTACCGGCAAAGGAAACCACTCAGAGAACGGCCCTGTGTTGCGTAAGGAGGTTGAAAGGTTGCTGGTTCAGCTGCAAGGCTGTGTTCTTGAGTGGGGAACAGCACCACGCCGCTATGGCGGGACTGGTGCCCTTGCGGTTTTTTTGCGCAAAGACTCTCCAGAAGGAACCTCCTAGAAGAATCCTCTGAGAAGCGCCCGAAGAGGGCCTTTACGAGGATATTTCGGGCAGGGGATCCTTCTGGGCTTTGCCTTTCTTGGCCAAGGAACTCTTCTCTTCTGTTGAGTTGCCGGTTCCATCAGGCTGAGAACTGCTGTTGGGCTTAGTCGGTTTTTTCTTGGCAGGCGTCTTGGCTCTTGCCGGTGGCTGAGCCTTCTTTTTTGTCTCACCTGTTTTTTCTGACTTTTTATCAACTGGTGTTTTGCTGCTCAATATCGACGGGTCGCTGCTTTCGGTTTTCGGTGATGAGTTTTGAGAAAGTTTGCGAACTCTTCCTCGGCGTGCTGCTTGTTTCTTCGGGGGGATAGGAGGACCGTCGGGTTTTACAGCTTCGGGAAGTTGAAAGCTCCCTGCATCGTGTGCTGGCTTATGTCGCTTTGGGCCATCATCAGCCTTTTCTGGCATACTGGCAGCCTGGGCCTCTATCGATTCGCTTCCCGAGGCGGTAGGAATTGATGCGTTTGACGAGCTAAGTGCACCCCTATTCGTATCGTCAGAACTGTTTGGGCGCAAGTCGCCCTTGGCGGCCGGCGGTTTATTTTTTGTTGGGCGTCGTCGCCGTGGCGGTTTTTTTATCTCAACATTCACTTTTGAACTCTCACTGTCCCGCTTAGCAGGCGTTTCAGGCAGAGACTTCGTGTCATCAATTCCATTCAGTTCCGATCTTTGCGTTTCCGTTGCGACATTCTTGCTGACTGTCTGGTGAGGGTGTCGTGCTTCTGTCTTGTTTAGAGTCAAGTCCTTTTCGGAGCGGGTCGAGTCCCCAACTTTATCCGGTTGAACTGACGTTTCTGTTTGTTGACTTTGTTTTGAAGCTGACACGTCAGAAATGGAAGTATCAGTGGTTCTTTGCGCTTCATTGGTTTTTTGTTGAGTGCGTCGTCGTCGTCTTTTTTTTGGGGGCGGCGGCTCCTCATCTGGTGTGTCATCAACAGCCTCAATCGGGCCATTGGTTTGCTCCTCATGAGCTTTTTCTTCTACAAGAGAGCGCAGAATGTCAGTTGCAGCAAAAGCCTGTTTCGCATCCTTGTCTTTGTCTCGCCTTAAAAAATCGATTTCAACTTGGTCCGTCAGCAAGGACGGGTTGCCATGGATGTGTATGGCGACATTATAGCGCCGCTCCAGTTCTAAGA